>NZ_AKIX01000028.1:0-343271 GCF_000282075.1 Brevibacillus sp. BC25 | reverse complement strand
CTGGGGTTATTGGCTTGACGAAGACGGCTGCTCGCGAGCTGGCTAGCCGTAACATCACGGTGAATGCTGTTGCACCAGGATTTATTGATACAGAAATGACTGCTGTATTGCCGGAGGATGTCAAAGCAGGACTCACAAGCCAAATTCCGCTTGCCCGCTTGGGACAAACAGATGATATCGCATCTGTAGTGCTGTTCCTGGCATCCGGTGCAGCCAACTACATGACAGGGCAGACCCTGCACGTAGACGGCGGAATGTACATGTAGGAAGAAAACCTCAATCGAGCGTTTTTACGAAAACTGGTTTTTTGAAAGCTCATCCACTATAATACGGGAGAGGGGGTGAAGCAAGATGGCAGATACTTTGGAGCGTGTGAAGAAAATCATCGTCGATCGTCTGGGTGTAGATGAGTCCAAAATTACTTTGGAAGCTTCTTTCAAAGAAGACCTGGGCGCTGACTCCCTGGATGTGGTTGAACTCGTAATGGAACTCGAAGATGAGTTTGATTTAGAGATTTCCGACGAAGATGCTGAAAAGATCACTTCTGTTGGTGAGGTTGTTAAATACATAGAATCTCACAAGTAGGTTGATCTGTTGGAAGTCCCGTACCATACGGGACTTCTCCTTCAATAGCCACCTGTACATAATTCAAAAAGATACACGTTTTGCATGCAGTGAATGTAAGAAGCTGACTGCTGACTTTCATATAGAGGTGATTGCAATGAAACGCAGAGTGGTGATTACTGGCGTTGGTGTCGTTTCTCCAGTTGGGAATGACGCGCAGACTTTCTGGAACAGCTTGCTGGAAGGAAAATCAGGCATTGACCGTGTGGCTGCCTTTGACGCTTCTGATTATCCGACACAAATTGCAGGCGAAGTGAAAAACTTCGATCCTGAGCAGTATATGGACAAGAAAGATATCCGACGTACAGACCGATTCGTTCAGTTTGGATTAGCTGCTGCCAAAATGGCTGTAGAAGATGCAAAACTGGAGATCACGCCAGAAAATGCGGAACGAGTGGGTGTATACATCGGATCCGGAATCGGTGGTCTGACTACATGGGAAGAACAGCATTCCGTATTGTTAGAAAAAGGACCGCGTCGCGTGAGTCCATTCTTCATTCCGATGCTGATTGCAAACATGGCGTCTGGTGCAGTATCCATTCAATACGGTGCAAAAGGACCAACTTCCAGCGCTATTACAGCTTGTGCGACAGGTACAAATGCGATCGGTGATGCGCTGCGTCTGATCCAGTTCGATCACGCAGATGTCATGATCGCAGGTGGCGCAGAAGCAACGGTGCGTCCAATGGCATTTGCAGGCTTTTGCTCAGCGAAAGCGATGTCCACTAGAAACGAGGAGCCGCAAAAAGCAAGCCGTCCGTTTGACCAAGACCGCGATGGCTTCGTAATGGGCGAAGGTGCTGGTGTACTAATCTTGGAAGAGCTTGAGCATGCGAAAAAACGTGGAGCAACGATCATCGCGGAAGTCATTGGCTACGGGATGAGTGCAGATGCTCACCATATTACTTCTCCATCTCCTGGTGGCGAAGGGGCAGCGCGTTGCATGGCAAGCGCACTGAAAGACGCTGGCGTTGACCCAACGGAAGTCCAATATATTAATGCACATGGTACTTCTACTGGCCAAGGAGATATCGCAGAAACACAAGCGATCAAGAGTTTGTTTGGCGAGCATGCATACAAACTGGCTGTCAGCTCGACTAAATCAATGACAGGCCATTTGCTGGGTGCTACTGGTGGTGTCGAAGCAATCGCGACGGCATATGCGCTGCGTGATCAAGTACTGCCTCCAACAATCAACTTGGAAAATCCGGATCCAGAATGTGATCTGGACTATGTTCCGAACCATGCGCGCAAGGCGACCGTCAATGTGGCTGTTTCCAATACATTTGGATTCGGCGGTCACAACGCAACGGTAATCCTGAAGCGATACGAAGCATAAATGAGCCCTACTGATAGAAAAAGTAGGCAGTCTCCTGGAATGGTGGTGAGGGTGATGAATTTTGCACAGCTGCAAGAAATGATAGGCTTTCGCTTTCGTGATGAAAGTGTTTTGCGGCAGGCATTCACCCATTCTTCCTACGTGAACGAGCAACGCGGCAAACGTATATCAGACAATGAGCGGCTAGAGTTTTTGGGGGATGCTGTGCTGGAGTTGACAGTCTCCCAGTTTTTGTATAAAACTTTTCCGAAGATGAGCGAAGGGGAAATGACAAAGCTGCGTGCAGCCATTGTCTGTGAACCTTCTCTCGTTAAGTTTGCTGAACTGTTGAATTTTGGCGATCTCGTATTGCTGGGAAAAGGGGAAGAGCTGACAGGTGGACGTCAGCGACCAGCCTTGCTAGCGGACGTTTTTGAGGCGTTTGTAGGTGCGCTTTACTTGGATCAGGGGTTGGATGCGGTCTTTTCCTTTATGGAAAAATACGTGTACCCGCGCATCGACAAAGGAGAGTTTGCCCAGGTAACCGACTTCAAGAGCCAGTTGCAGGAATTTGTTCAACAAGACAATCTGGGAGACATCCATTACCGAATAGTAGAAGAAAAAGGACCAGCTCATAATCGAGAATTCGTATCTGAGGTGCTTTTGAACAATCGTTCGCTTGGCATCGGCTCTGGCCGCTCCAAAAAAGAAGCGGAACAGCAAGCTGCTGCACGAGCATTGGTCAAGCTGGGGGATAAATAATCACTCGTCAGCGAGAAGGGCTGCATCATCTGCTACAAGATGGTGCAGCTTTTTTCTTTCGGGTGGGAAACATAGGGAAAATACTGCGAGATGACCGCTATCTATGATACACTTACCTACAGATGACCATGTAGGCTCGTAGTAGGTAGCTCCTGTTCGATGCAGGGGCTTCTTTTCGGGTACCATCCGAACCTTGCATGTTTTTAAGTCTGTCAGTTTGGCAGGCAGTCTGGATGGTTTCTTAAGGAGGACCGTACGTATGTATTTGAAACGCCTGGAGCTGGCTGGATTCAAATCCTTTGCCGATCGCACGGAATTGGAATTTGTACCAGGGGTAACAGCCGTAGTGGGACCGAATGGAAGTGGGAAAAGTAACGTTTCTGATTCGATCCGCTGGGTGCTGGGGGAACAGAGCGCGAAGTCGTTGCGTGGAGCGAAAATGGAAGACATTATTTTCGCGGGCAGTGATAAGCGCAAGCCAGTGAATTTCGCAGAAGTGACACTCACCTTGGACAATACAGATCGTTCGCTCGATGTGGAATATTCGGAAGTATCCGTTACCCGCAGAGTGTATCGTTCTGGTGACAGTGAGTACTACATAAACAACAGATCCTGCCGTCTAAAAGACATCATGGAGATGTTCATGGATACCGGGCTGGGTAAAGAAGCGTATTCCATTATTGGTCAAGGAAAAATTGAGGAAATTCTCAGTACCAAGTCCGAGGATCGCCGTGGAATATTTGAAGAAGCAGCCGGAATCGTCAAATACAAAACGCGCAAGCGCGAGGCTGAGAAAAAGCTCGATGACACCGAACAAAACCTGGTGCGTATTCACGATATCGTCAGTGAAATTACAGAGCAGATCGGACCTTTGCAAGAGCAGGCAGAAACAGCCAAGACGTACAAGGAGCTTCATCGCCAGCTGGTTGAGCATGAAGTAGCTCTTTACGTGCAGCAAATTGAAGCAGCTCATACGAAGTGGGAAGCAGCCACAGGACGCGTAGAGGAACTCAAGCATCTGTTAATCGGACAAACGACCGAAGCATCCAAGCAAGAAGCTGATTTGGAGCATGCGCGTTTTCATGTCACCCAAATCGACCAATCTATCGAAGAACTGCAACAAGTACTTTTGACAGTCAGTGAAGAGACCGAGAAAGTCGAAGGACAACGTGAGGTATTGCGGGAGCGTATGCGCAATCTCAATGCCAATCGCCAGCAGACGATGGAGCAGATGCATCGGATTACCGAGAAGCAGCACGGGATTGAGGCCGAACTGGCTGAAGAACAAGAGCGGGCAAAGGAAGCGGATCGCCGAATGACCGAAGCCCACGCTTCGCTGCAAGAAGCAGAAGGTCAATTTTTTTCCATGGTGCAATCACTGACAGATGATGTCGAGCGTTTGAAGAGCGATTACTTCGAAAAGCTTAACGAAATGGCGAATCTGCGCAACGAAAATCGCCATCAAGAGCAGCTTCTCAAGACTAGCGAGGCCAGAGTCGAACGTCAGTTGTCTGGAAAAAAACAGCTGGATGAAGAAGAAGAGCAGCGACTAGCTCAGTTGAGCCAGCTCCAAAATCAGCTGGAGAAGATCGTTTCTACCATTCAAGAAACTGGCATCAGATACAAAGAGCTGGTTGAGGGCATGCGCGAAGGACAAGCACGCCTTGAAACAACTCGTCGAGAGCTGCGCCACTGGGAACAAAAGCGGGAAGCAGCGAAGTCGCGTTTTGACCTGTTAAAAGAAATGCAGTCGGAGTTCGCAGGGTTTCAGCAAGGGGTAAAAGAAATTTTGAAAGCACGCGAGCGGGGCTTCAAAGGAATTCATGGAGCGGTCGCTGAGCTTGTTGTCGTGCCACAGCAGTACGAGACAGCGATGGAAGTCGCATTGGGTGGCGCACTGCAAAACGTCGTCGTGGACAACGAAGCATCCGGTCGTGCAGCCATTGCTCACTTGAAGCAGCACAATGCGGGTAGGGCGACATTTCTTCCGCTCGATGTCATCCGTTCTCGCACCTTGCAGGCAAGCGATAAGCGCCAGCTGGAGGCGGAGAGCGGAGTTGTCGGAATCGCGAGTGAGCTCGTGTCCTTTGAGGAAGCGTACCGACCCATCCTCGAAAGTCTATTGGGCAATGTCATTATTACGGAAAAGCTAGAGCAGGCAAACCGAGTGGCCCGTACGCTTGGCTACCGCTATCGTGTCGTGACGCTGGAAGGCGATATCGTGAATGCTGGCGGTTCCATGACAGGGGGGGCCTTGAAAAAGAACAGCACGAACCTACTTGGACGCAACCGTCAATCAGAAGAGTTGGAAGCACAGCTGGTAGAAATCGACCAGGCAATTTCTGGGCATACTACCCTTATGGAGCAGCTGACGAAGGAATTGACGCAAATGCAGCAGGAGCAAGAATCTCTGCGTACAGAAGGCGAGAGTCTGCGACTGAAAGAACAGGAAGTAAAAGGGCTTTTGCAGCAAAAAGAATCGGAAGGCAGATCCTTGGGCGAGCGAGCAAAGCTTGTTGAACAAGATATTGAAGGCTATCGCCGCGAGATGGAAGAAGCCAAACGCAAGCAAGAGCAGCTGCAAGCCTCTTTGGCTGCCATGGAGCAAGAGGAAAAAGAGCTAGGTGCGCAGATCGCAGAAGCAGAGGCGAAACGCCAAGAGCAGCTCGAATCCAAAGAAGAAATGAATCAAAAAATAACAAGTCTCAAAGTACTGAATGCGCAGGTCAAGCAAGAGTATCAATCACGCTTGGAGCAAACAGAACGCTTGCTTGAGCAAAAAAGCCAATTGCAGCGCGAATGGGAAGAACAAAACGCGAACTTGGCATCTCTTGATGAGCTGGAGCGTACGAACGAATCGTCCGGGCTTGAGCTGGATCAGCGGATTAGCGAATTGCGTCAGGATAAAGACCGTGTAGCTGGCTTGATTCAAGAGCGGCGAAGTGAGCGGGCGACTCTCTTTTACAAACAAGAGCAAGTGGAACAGCAGGTGAAGGAAATCCGCCGCGAGGTCAAATCGCTCGAGGAAAAGCTTCATCAGGAAGAAGTAAAAGTAAACCGTAACGAGGTAGAGCTCGATCATTTGTTGAATAAACTCTCCGAAGAATACGAAATGAGCTACGACCTGGCAAAGCAAAAATATCCGGCACGTGGCGAGATTCAGGAAGAGACACAAGTGGTCAATCGTCTCAAAAAGCAGATTGGGGCACTTGGCACTGTGAATCTTGGCGCGATTGAGGAATATGAGCGCTTGTCCGAGCGTCAGCAGTTCTTAAGCTCGCAGGAAGCTGATTTGAATGAAGCAAAAGACATGCTCTATCAAGTGATCCAAGAAATGGACGCAGAGATGTCGCGCCGCTTCAAAGAAACATTTGATGCGATCTCGGAGCAGTTCCGCGACGTATTTGTCCAACTGTTTGGAGGAGGACGAGCAGATCTTGTACTCTCCAATCCAGATAATTTGCTTGAGACGGGCATCGATATTGTGGCGCAGCCACCTGGCAAGAAGCTGCAAAATCTTGCGCTCTTATCCGGGGGCGAACGCGCTTTGACTGCGATGGCCTTGCTATTTGCCATCCTGCGTGTGAAACCAGTACCATTCTGTGTATTGGATGAGGTAGAAGCCGCTTTGGATGAGGCAAACGTTAACCGTTTCGCCGAGTACATGCACCATTTCAGTAACCAGACACAGTTTATTTGCGTCACGCACAGAAAAGGCACAATGGAGAGCGCAGACGTGCTATACGGTATTACGATGCAAGAGGGCGGCGTGTCCAAACTCGTCTCCGTGAAGCTGGAGGACAGCGACAAGTTTATCGAATCAGCCTCTTAAACGGATTTGCCATTCAATTGATACTACCCGCAAAGGAAGATGAACATGAGTTTTTTCAAGCGCCTTCGTGATGCTATTGTCCAAAAGTCCGAAGAGGTCACCCAGAAGTTTACGGATGGTCTGGCTAAAACGAGAGACCTGTTAGTAGAAAAAGTAGAGGATTTAGTACGTCGCTACAAAAAGATCGACGATGACTTTTTCGATGAATTAGAGGAAATTTTGATTACATCCGATGTGGGCGTCAATACCGTGATGGAGCTCATTGACGACCTGCGGACAGAAGTGCGCAAGCAAAAAATTGAGAATGCGATCGACCTGCACCCGATTCTCTCAGAAAAACTGGTTGCCCTTTTGAAAAATGATGATGCGGCGGATACGACTCTGAACGTAGAGGACGGTCGTCTGAACGTCATTTTGTTCGTAGGGGTAAACGGAGTAGGGAAAACGACCACAATCGGTAAAATGGCACATATGTTCAAGCAGCAAAATAAAAAAGTGCTGTTGGCAGCAGGTGACACGTTCCGTGCAGCAGCGATTGAACAGCTAGAGGTTTGGGGAGAGCGTGTAGGAGTTGACGTAATCAAGCAGCAGCAAGGCTCTGATCCAGCTGCAGTGATCTACGATGCGATTCAGGCAGCGAAATCCCGACAGGTTGATGTGCTGTTGTGCGATACCGCAGGCCGTTTGCAAAATAAAGTCAATCTGATGGAAGAGCTGGCGAAGGTACACCGCGTATTGCAACGTGAATTGCCAGGAGCTCCGCACGAGGTCTTGCTAGTTTTGGACGCTACGACTGGGCAAAATGCGCTTTCGCAGGCGAAAACGTTTGGACAGTCTGCTGGTGTAACAGGTTTAGTCCTGACCAAGCTGGATGGTACAGCAAAGGGCGGTATCGTTATTGCGATTCGCAACGAGCTGAACATTCCAGTGAAATACGTCGGGTTGGGCGAAAGAATGGATGACTTGCAGCAGTTTGATCCTGAGCAATTTGTTCATGCGCTGTTTGCTGGATTGATCCAAAAAGATGAAACAGAAGAGCAGGAAAATGCGTAAAACATAGTGTTTCGAAGATAAAAAAATGATGTCAATAAAAAACCTTGACACTAGGTGTGGAATTAGGTACTATAATCTACGTGCTGTAAAGAAAAAGCCTTTACAGTTTGAAACGAGTACCTCATAGCAAAGGATTGGTTTCATGTTAGAAAAGACCAATCAAGTCAATCTCTTGTTTGACTTTTACGCGCCGCTACTCAAGGGCAAGCAGCGAGAATATCTTGAGCTGTATTATCTGGACGATTTATCGCTCGGAGAAATTGCCGAGATGCATGAGGTCAGCCGCCAAGCTGTTTATGATCATATCAAGCGGGCAGAGAAGCAACTGTTTGAATACGATCAGAAGCTTTGCCTCGCTGAGCGTCATGAAAATCGCATGAACGTGTTGAATCGCATGAACGAACTTGTAAGTGAGCTTTCGGAGAGCGAGACAAGAGACGAGCTGAACACTTTGCTCCACCAACTGTCAGAGATGGATTAGGAGGGCTCGCATGGCGTTTGAGAGCTTAGCCAATCGGCTGCAAAACGCGTTTGACAAACTGCGCGGCAGAGGGAAAATAGACGAGACCATCGTAAATGAAGCGATGCGTGAAGTTCGTTTGGCCCTGCTGGAAGCAGACGTTAACTTTAAAGTAGTAAAAGACTTCGTTGCTCGTGTCAAGGAGCGCGCAGTCGGTCAGGAAGTCATGAAAAGCCTGACGCCTGGTCAAATGGTGATCAAGATCGTGAATGAAGAGCTGGTCGCTCTGATGGGTGGCAACGTCGCTCAGCTCACGATGGCGCACCGCCCGCCGACCGTCATCATGATGGCAGGTCTGCAAGGGGCAGGTAAAACGACCACAACCGGTAAGCTGGCCAAGTATTTGCAAAAGCAAAACCGCAAGCCGCTTCTGGTAGCGGGAGACATTTACCGTCCTGCTGCGATCAAGCAGCTTCAGGTTTTAGGGGACCAACTCAATGTTCCCGTCTTCACTCTCGGTGATCAAGTCAGTCCTGTCGAAATCGCTCGCCAAGCGATTGAACACGCGAAGACGAATCATCTCGACGTAGTCCTCATCGATACCGCAGGTCGCCTGCATATTGACGAAGCACTAATGGACGAGTTGAAGCAGATTCGCGAGGTAACCAAGCCCGATGAGATTTTGCTCGTCGTGGACTCGATGACAGGTCAAGATGCCGTCAATGTAGCAGAGAGCTTTAATAGCCAGCTCGAACTGACTGGTGTGGTTCTCACGAAGCTAGACGGTGATACCCGAGGCGGTGCGGCACTGTCCGTCAAAGCTGTCACTGGCAAGCCGATCAAATTCGCGGCGATGGGTGAAAAGCTGGATGCGCTCGAACCGTTCCATCCGGATCGTATGGCTTCCCGTATTTTAGGTATGGGGGACGTACTCAGCCTGATTGAAAAAGCACAGGCATCCGTGGATGAAGACAAAGCACGCGATATGGAACGCCAAATGCGTCAAGGTGAGTTTACCTTCGACATGTTCTTGGATTCCATGCAGCAGCTTCGCAACTTGGGTCCTTTTGAAGACATTCTCGGCATGCTGCCAGGAATGAACAAGATGAAGGGCAAAATGAACGTGGATGAGAAGCAGATTGCCCGCGTTGAAGCGATCGCCAAATCCATGACCAAACAAGAGCGCGCTAATCCTGATTTATTGAATGCCAACCGTCGCAAGCGCATCGCAAGCGGAAGCGGAACGAGTATTCAAGAAGTCAATCGCTTCCTCAAGCAGTTCGAGGAAATGAAAAAGATGATGAAGCAATTCTCAGGCGCTGCTGACAAGATGGTCAAGAAGTCGAAGAAAAAAGGCTTCGGATTACCTTTCATGGGCAAAGGCGGAGGTAACAACCAAGGCGGCATGAACTTCCCTTTTAATTTCAAGCCACCGTTCAAGTAAGTAGGCATGATCTCTCGCGACACTGACTTGTCAGATGGACGCGATGGTTCAGATATAGTAGCACCAACGCAGATGTTCTTCTAGCGTTGATTAATACAGGAGGTGACACAACATGGCAGTAAAAATCCGTCTGAAGCGTATGGGTTCCAAGAAAGCTCCTTTCTACCGTGTAGTAGTAGCTGACTCCCGTTCCCCACGCGATGGCCGTTTCATTGAAGAAATCGGTTACTACAATCCGGTTGCACAACCGGCAGTGGTGAAAATTGATACCGACAAAGCGGTACAATGGATCCTGAATGGTGCAGCTCCAACTGATACCGTTCGTAACCTTCTCTCCAAAGAAGGCGTTATGGCTAAAGTGCACGAAACCAAATACGGCAAGTAAGTCGGTCATCTGGAGGTTTGATGATGAAAGCGCTGGTCGAAACGATCGCTAAAGCTCTCGTCGATCATCCGAATGAGGTTCGTGTTAACGCAGTGGACAAAGAGCGAACTCTCGTCTTTGAATTGTCTGTGCACCCTGATGATATGGGGAAGATTATTGGCAAGCAAGGTCGAATCGCGAAAGCCCTGCGCACGGTCGTGATCGCCGCATCCGTGGAAACGGACAAGCGTGTCACGGTTGAAATTGTATGAGAAAAGGCTGGGAGCTTTCCCAGTCTTTTTTCTAGTATCCAAGATGCTCAAAAACCATGATGGTTTTTCCGAAAGGAGTGGCGAAGGTGCTTACTATATTTCGGACGGTACAGGTTAAACTGATCATTACGGAAGCATCACGGGCTGCTCTCATTGATCAGTATAGCCAACGACTTCGTTTGCAGCGTAAAGAGTGGGAGCAGTGGCAGTTTCAATCGAAAAAGCTATTAACCGAGGCGAAGAAAAAGTCTGCGGATACATATGCGTTGGCGCAGGAAAAAATCGCGCAGGAAGAGCGTCGACGCAAGGAAAAGATAGATCATCTGACATATACCCTCCAGCAGGTAGAAAATCTCCCAGAGGGAAGCGAGATCGATTACCAGACTGTTCAAAGCCCTGTCACGATTCAAGAGGGCGATGTATGGGATGAAATTATGTCCGGAACGGAAATCATGATAAAAGATGGTCTGGTACATGAGATTCGGTTACAAACGAAAAATGGGAACAAAGAAAAGGAGGAATGAACACGTTGAGCCAAAATAGTTTTTACGGAGTAGGTAAACTGGTTAATACGCATGGCCTGCGTGGTGAAGTACGTGTAACACCAACAACTGACTTTCCAGATCAGCGTTTTCGCAAAGGAAATGAGCTGTACTTGTTCCATCCGACACTCAGTGAGCCGCTAAAATTGAAAATCGCTTCCCGTCGCCCGCATAAAAACTTTGAGATCGTGAGCTTTCATGGCTTTGAGCATATTAACGATATCGAAAAGTACAAGGGCGGAGAGTTGAAGATTCCAGCGGAAGCGCTGATGGAATTAGAAGAGGACGAGTTCTACATTCATCAGCTCGTCGGTTGCGTCGTAGTAACTGACGAGGGCGAAGAACTGGGGGAAATCGTGGATGTCATGCAGCCAGGAGCAAACGATGTGTGGGTAGTGAAGGGAAACCGCGGAGAAATCTTGCTGCCGTATATCGATGAATGCATCAAGGAAGTGGACATCGCGAACAAACGTGTGGTCTGCCATCTGATGGAAGGCTTGTTGTAGGAGGAACTTCAGATGCGGATCGATATTTTCACGCTCTTTCCCGAAATGTTTACAGGTGTTTTATCCAGCAGTATTTTGGGAAAGGCAAGCGAAAAAGAACTGGTTGATTTTCACGTCACCAATTTTCGCGATTTCTCTGAGAGCAAGCACGGGACGGTTGACGACACCCCTTATGGTGGTGGCGGTGGAATGGTTTTGAAGCCAGAGCCGTTGTTCCGGGCCGTAGAAGGCTTGTCAGGAGAGAAAAAACCTCGAGTGATTCTGATGTGTCCACAGGGTGTACCTTATCATCAAAAGCTTGCAGAAGAGTTAGCGCAAGAAGAGCACCTTGTCTTCATTTGCGGTCATTATGAAGGGTACGACGAGCGAATTCGGGAGCATCTCGTCACAGATGAAATCTCGATTGGCGATTACGTCCTGACTGGGGGAGAGCTTGCAGCGATGGTGGTCATTGACAGTGTCGTTCGTTTGCAACCAGGGGCTTTGGGAAACCAGACTTCAGCTGTTGAAGACTCCTTTTCAACAGGACTGCTGGAATACCCTCATTACACAAGACCGGCTGAGTTTCGCAGCTGGAAAGTGCCAGACGTACTGTTGTCAGGGCACCACGCCAATATTGAAAGCTGGCGATTAAAAGAATCGCTGCGTCGAACAAAAGCACGGCGTCCAGATTTGTTGGAAAAGCTGGCGCTGACAGATGAAATGAAAAAGCTATTGGCTGAATTGGAGCAAGAAAAAAAGTAGGGAACAAATAGGAGAAGAACCTTGTAGTTTTGTGCCTACTGTGTTAATATATTTCTTGTGGCAATTTTGCCCGCTGACTAAGGCGGTCCGCTACTCGTAACGCAGCCAAGCGGCTGGACCTACGGGTTAGACGAGTAAGAACGTCTATCGGAAGGAGGAAATTCAAATGAACCAAATTATCCGTGAACTGGAAAAAGCGCAATTGAAACAGGACATTCCTGCGTTCCGACCTGGTGACACTGTTCGTGTACACGTTAAGGTTATCGAGGGTCAGCGTGAGCGTATCCAGCTGTTCGAAGGCGTATGCATTCGCCGTCGCGGTACAGGTGTTAGCGAAACATTTACAGCTCGTAAGATTTCTTACGGCGTAGGTGTTGAGCGTACATTCCCAGTACACACGCCTAAGATCGACAAGATCGAAATCGTGCGTCATGGTAAAGTACGTCGTGCGAAACTGTACTATCTGCGCGATCGCGTAGGTAAAGCAGCTCGTATTAAAGAAATTCGTCGATAAGCGTAACGCTTAGAAAGAGGACTGGCCTGCTTGCCAGGCCTCTTTTTTCCATTTAACGATCTTGAAATAAAATAGTTCATCTTGACATATGTTACAGCTAAGGTTGGACGAGCTTTCATGGGAGGATCGTAAGTCATGAGCGAAGAAATTACCTCCAGTCATAAGAAGAAAAATGAACTATGGGAATGGATAAAGGCACTTGGGATCGCTTTAGTCTTGGCGTTTCTCATACGTACCTTTTTGTTCGCCCCGTTTATTGTAGAAGGCGAATCCATGGAAAGTACATTACATAATAGCGAAAAATTAGTTGTGAACAAGGCGATTTATTTTTTGCAAGATCCGAAGCCTAGTGAAATCATCGTGTTCCATGCTGAAAAGGAACGAGATTACATCAAGAGAGTCATTGCTGTTGAGGGTGATACAGTAGAGGTCAAAAGCGATCAGCTGCTGGTCAATGGCAAAGTGGTAGAGGAACCGTATCTTGCACAATTCAAAGAACAAGCGAAGCAGCAGGGAGAGCCGTTCTTTACCCACGATTTTCCCCCGGTCCAAATACCAGCAGACCATATCTTTGTGATGGGCGACAACAGGCTGAACAGTCATGACAGTAGAGCCATCGGTCCTGTTGCCGTCAGTACGGTTGTTGGTAGAGCTGAATTCACTTTTTGGCCGGTTGCGGGAATTCGCTTGACTAGATAACGCAAAGCTTCAAGGTAGGTGAGACATCATGACGATCCAATGGTTTCCTGGCCATATGGCTAAAGCACGTCGTCAAGTAACGGAAAAGCTGAAGTTAATCGATGTAGTCATTGAGCTTCTCGATGCACGTCTGCCGCTTTCCAGCCGTAATCCGATGATTGATGAGATTGTCAGTGATAAACCACGTTTGATATTACTTAACAAAGCAGATTTGGCGGATGAACGGGCAACAGATGAGTGGATTGCTTATTTTCGCAAACAAGGCATTCGCACATTGCCGATTGATGCCCTGAGTGGAAAAGGTGTCAGCAAGCTGCCAGAAATGTGTAAGGAGCTAGCTGCTGACATGCTGGCAAAGCGCAGTGAGCGGGGGATGCAAGGTCGTGCCATCCGTATTATGATTTTGGGAATCCCCAATGTCGGCAAGTCTTCCCTCATTAACCGCTTGTCCAAGCGCTCGGTAGCGGCAACAGGTGATCGTCCAGCGGTAACCAAGGCGCAACAATGGGTAAAAATGGGCGATACACTAGAGCTTCTTGATACGCCTGGTATTCTTTGGCCAAAATTTGAAGATCAGATGGTAGGTCTGCGATTGGCGGCAAGTGGGGCAATTAAAGACGAGCTCATCGATTTTACGGAGGTAGCATTATTTGTTATCAGCTACATGATGCACTACTATCCGGAACGCCTGATCGAACGCTTCAAGCTAAAAGAATTGCCTGAGGATCGAGTAGAAATGCTTGAAGAAATCGGGAAGAAGCGTGGATGCCTCGTTTCTGGCGGAAATATCGACTACGACAAGGCAGCGGAAATTTTCCTGCGTGAGCTGCGTTCCGGCAAGCTGGGAACGATCTCTGTCGAGCGCCCGATTGACTGGGAAATGGACGAACCGATCGGTAAGCCAGTATCTTTTCCAGAATAAGCTTTCCAGCCATCAAAAACCTGTCTATCGATATATACGGTAGGCAGGTTTTTTACTATGAGGATCGGTAAGGAGAAATGAGTCAATGAATCTAGCGGATATGTCGATAAAAGAAATACGAGTGACGATGGAAAAGTTGGACGAGGTACCCAAAGATTTTTTACAATTGCTGAAAGAAGATAAAAGAGCGGGTGTACAGGCTCTAGCGAAGCAGGTGGAAGCAGCGATTGCGCGTCAAGAAAAGCTCGCACAGATGTGGGCTGACATGACCGTATATGAGAAAGCCATGTTTGAGAAGGGGCATCAGTACATATTCGGAGTTGATGAGGTCGGAAGAGGACCATTGGCTGGTCCAGTTGTCGCGTGTGCCGTGTGCCTGCCCAAGGATTTTTACTTGCCAGGCCTGAATGACTCGAAGAAGATACCTGTATCCACTAGAGAAGCTTTTTGCGAAATCATTCAAAGAGATGCACTTGCTGTGGGAATCGGAATTGTCGATGCAGCAAGAATCGATGCGATCAATATATTGGCTTCTACAAAAGAGGCGATGAAGCTGGCGATCCAACAGGCAGGTAAATCTCCAGATGCTTTACTGATTGACGCTGTGCAGCTAACCGGAATGGATTGCGAGCAGGTTCCGATTATCGGGGGAGATGCCAAGAGTGTCTCGATTGCAGCCGCATCGATCGTAGCGAAAGTCACCCGCGATCGATTGATGGCCCAGTATGCCGAACAATATCCAGGCTATGGCTTTGACAAACATGCAGGCTACGGCACCCCTGAGCATCTGGCAGCAATCGCTCGATTTGGACCTACACCGATTCATCGCAAGACATTCACTGGCGTAAAAGAACACGCCTAAAAAGTGCTAGTAACATATTGCCTACAGGAGGAGGATCTGCATGTTTTCCCCGTCGCAACTTATTCAATCATTCGTGCAAAAAGCACCCATATCCGCTCCGAAGCCGGTTGAGCTTACTCCCGGACAAGTGTTTAAAGGCACGGTAATCAAGCATTACCCGGACAATATGGCGCTCGTACAAGTCGGGGGAATGCAGGTTCAGGCGAAAATGGAAGCAAGTCTGGAACCGGGCCAGAAAGCTTGGCTGCAAGTCCAACCATCAACAGGTGTCGTCACGTTGAAGGTTTTGGAAAGCGTCGGTGAAGGAGCTGGCAAAGACGCATCTCTAGAAGGGCTAATGCGGTCACTAGGGATTGCCGATACAAAAGAGAACAAAGCGATCGTGCAAGCTCTGCTTGGTGCCAATCTTCCTGTGAATAAGGAAACGATACAAGCTTTTTCAGCCGTGGCTGGGCGATTAGGAGTAGACAATGCCACTATTGAGGCATTCATGACTGCCATGAAACGAAATTTGCCACTGTCTCCCGATACAATCGCAGGGCTCAAAGCTTTTTTATCGGACAAGCCAATGGGGCAGCTCATGCAAAACCTGCTGCAGCAAGCCTCGCTCTTTTTAGAGGGAGAGGGCCAGCCTTCACAGCCGACAGGGCAGGTGCCTCAAAGCCAATCACAGCAAGTCCCCGGACAAGCTAATGCAGCAACGGGAGATGTCAAACAGCTTGTTAGTCAGTTAAAAGAAAAGTTGACGGGACTCTCTTTCCTTATCGTGGGGAACGATGCTACAGACGAGGGACTGGCGATCAAACAAATGCGACAAGGGAATCAGCCCAATCAAGCTGCTTCGCAGAACGCGACTGGAGGAAGCCAGACTCAGCCGCTGCCTGGGCAGAGCGGTCAGCCTTCATCGCAAGTGCAAACATCACCCCAACCAGCAATGCAGGCTTTCAGTACCATAGCATCGCCATCACAAGCTGTTTTGTCAACTGTTTCCACTGAGACAGCCCCTGCACCAAACATCGCCGGTAAGCAGGTGGAATCGCAGCAAAACACCATGACCGGAAAGAGTAATCAGGTGCTGCCTAACCAGACCAGTGGTCCAAGTATCGAGTCAAAAATTGCTCGAAACGAGCCATTGCCTACTCCTCAGTCATTACAGATGAATCAGGACACGGTCCAAAACAAGCAGATGGCAGAGCAAAGGGCCGTAGTGACAGATGTGGGGCAAAAAGTCATTCCACAAATGATGTCTCAAGCATCTAGTGCAGCGAATGGAGCCACAGCTGCTAACCCGATTGCTGAATTGTTTCGTCATTTAGGCGTAACCCACGAGAGAGAATTGATGGGACAGGCACTTTCACAGGGGGCAATCGATTCCCATTCATTAAAGCAGATGGATACAGTCAAATCCCTCTTGCTGCAAATCAGTCAAGCACCAGCTCAGGCACTTCCAACCGCCTTGCGTGAAGCTGCAGATCAACTGCTGCAACAAGTGACCGGACAACAGTTGATGATGGTACAGCCCTCTAACCAAGCTTTGTCTCAAATCGTTATGCAAATTCCGATTCGCCAAGCAGAAGGGGATGAGACGGCTTTTGTCCAAATTGAGTCGAAAAAGAAAGGCTCTGGACAGCTTGATCCGGAGAACTGCCGGCTGTTCTTTCATTTGGAACTCCAAAGTATGGGGACAACCATGATTGATGTAAGTATCGTGAATCGAATCGTTAACCTGCAAATTTTTAACGATACGCCATGGGTGGAAGCACTCATTCAAGGGTCCAAGGATCGTTTTGCTGACCAATTACAGGACGTTGGTTATCATCTTTCGGCTATGCGTGTCCAGCCAGTCCCGGCCGAGCGCGGCAAGTCAATAAGTCCGATTCAAACCAAAGGCCCCATCCTGGCTGACTATAAAGGGGTTGACCTTCGCATATGAAGCCGCCATCCTCTTCAGAGCAAAAACGCAAACAGGCAGTTGCGCTAAAATACCAGGCGGGTACCATGGAAGCGCCAAAAATTGTGGCAAAAGGCAAGGGATACGTGGCTGACAATATACTGAAGACAGCTAAGGAGCATGATATACCGGTACAAGAGGACCCATCACTCGTAGAGGTTTTGGGCAAGCTGGATTTGGATCAACAAATTCCTCCGGAGCTGTATCAAGTTGTGGCAGAAATCCTTGCTTTTGTCTATCGCATCGATAAAGGCGGAGGCCCCAAATAATGAGCGATCGCCGCCGTCTTCTTGGTCAAAGAGGAGAACAGCTTGCTGAAAGCTTTTTAGTGAACAAGGGTTTCCGCATTGTCGATCGAAATGTTCGAACAAAACGTGGGGAAATGGATTTGATTGCTCTAGACGGAAATTGCTTGGTTTTCATTGAGGTTCGAACGAGGAGCAGCCAATTTTTTGGAACAGCAGGCGAGTCCATTACTTGGAAGAAGAAACAGAAGCTGCGTGAGCTTGCCATCGAATACTTGCAAAAAACCTCACAGCCAATCCCTGCTTTTCGTTTTGATGTCATCGGGATATACACGGGTACATCTACGCAAGGTGGAGACTTCATGAAGCCGGTCATTGAGCATTATGAGAGTGCTTTCTAGGAAAAACGGGCTCTTGACCACGAATATATTGGGGATACGTCTACAGCATCAGTCGCAGAGCCAGCGTACTATGTACTGTACTCGACGCGATGAAACTCCTCCAAGCATCAATATCCGCTTTCCGGCTCAAAGCTGGAAAGCATTTTTTTTTGATGAAACGGATCGATTCGATTCGTACAGACAAGCCCATAACTAGTATCATTTTTGCTTTTAAATCCGGGATATCGACAAATGTTTGAAATGAAAACAAATGTTTTTCAAAAAAATAGCCATTTTGGTGTGACATTTTTCCATCTCATTCGTCAATAGAAGTATAGGATATAATTTGGAGGTAAAAACATGAAAAAGATTAAGAACAGTTTAATGAAAAACGTCTCCTTAGCGGTAGCAACTATTTGTACTGTTCAGTTTTCAGTTACAGGCATTGCTTCTGCACAAGTAGCGACACCAAAATCTATTGAAGCTTATAGCGTGGTAGCAAGCTCAGTCTCCAATGGCTTGAAAGCAAGCGTAGGTTCAGTGAACGTCACGATTGGGGATTCAGAAACCATTCGCCTTACTTATAATGGCAGCCCTATCGATAACGCATTGGTAGATTGGGAAATTGGCAGCTCCAGCATCGCTTCTGTCAGCAATGGAGTTGTACACGGTAAGAAAGTAGGAACGACTGTTGTTACTGCTAGATACAACGGTTATCGTGCTACAGTTAGAGTAACTGTCGACAGAGCTCAGACTTTGGAAGCAACAAAAACAGAGGTTTCTGTTAAAAAAGGCAAAAAAACAAACGTTAGTTTGAAATTTGCGGGCAGCAGTCTCCCTGGGTCAAGAGCGACTTGGAAAACCGCGGATAAAACTGTCGCAACTGTTGACGATGGTGAAATTAAAGGTGTAGGCGAAGGCAGCACTGTCATTACTGCTAGCTACAAAGACCAAGAGGTAGAAATCCGCGTTGATGTTGAAGGCGGAAATTCAGACGGTAAGCTGGAAGCAGATGTTACCAAACTGAAATTGGAAAAAGGCGATAAAGAAACCATTAAGTTGACATATGACGACGATAAACTTTCTGGTTCAAAAGCAACCTGGAAGACTTCGAAGTCCTCTGTAGCAACCGTAAACGATGATGGTGTCGTTACTGCAAAAGGCAAAGGTACAGCAACGATTACTGCAAAATACAAAGGCTACGAAGTAGAAATTGAAGTTTACGTAGATACTGACAGTTCTGGTAAACTGGAAGCAGATGAAACCAGCATCTCTTTGAAAAAAGGCGACAGAGACACAATTCAACTAACTTATGATGATGAAAAACTGTCTGGATCAAAAGCAACCTGGAAAACATCTAACTCCAGCGTGGCAAGTGTTGATGACGGTGTCGTTACGGCAAAAGGCCAAGGAACAGCTACCATTACAGCATCATACAAAGGCGATAAAGTCGAAATTCGTGTAAAGGTTGATTACAACAACTCTGGTAAACTAGAAGTAAACGACAGCACGATCTCCCTGAAAAAAGGGGAAAGAGAAACCGTAACATTGAAATATGATGGTTCCAGCATCAGTAACTCGAGTGCATCTTGGTCCACATCCCGGTCCTCAATAGCAACAGTAAGCAGCTCTGGTACGATTACAGCAACAGGTAAAGGTAAAGCTACCATTACCGCTCAATACAGAGGCGAAAAAGTAGAAATTGAAGTGACTGTCGATAGCTCCTCAGGAATGCTGGAAGCAGACGATACGAGCGTCACCTTGAAAAAAGGCGAGAGAGAAACTGTAAAACTGAGATATGATGGCGACACAATTAGCAATTCAAAAGCATCATGGAAAACCTCTAAATCTTCTGTAGCAACCGTTACCAGCAGTGGTACGATTACAGCAAAAGGTAAAGGGACAGCAGTCATTACAGCTACGTATAAAGGCGAAAAAGTTGAAATTGAAGTAAAAGTTGACAGCAAGAGCTCAGGCAAGCTGGAAGCAGATGACACAAGCATTACCATTAAAAAGGGTGACTCCGAAAAGATCAAACTCACCTATGATGGCGATGACATCAGCAGCTCTAAAGCAAAATGGAAGTCTAATAAATCTTCCGTAGCTTCAGTATCCAGCAGCGGTTCGGTAAAAGGTAAAAAGAAAGGTAAGGCCACTATTACAGCTGAATACAAAGGCTATGAAGTGGAAATCGAAGTAACAGTAAAATAATGGATGACAGGAAACTCGCTGAATCTTAATTGGTTCAGCGAGTTTTTTTCCAAGAGAAAGGAAACCCTGTTATTTGTTGTGGAGGAGGAATGACTCTTGAGAGAGATCATCTTGGAAAAGTTAAAAGAAATCGAGCAAGCGCGTGACTTAAAAGTATTGTTCGCCGTTGAATCAGGAAGCCGGGCATGGGGATTTCCATCCAAAGATAGCGATTATGATGTGCGTTTTGTCTATGTGAAGAAACCAGAATGGTATTTGTCCATTGACGACAAACGGGATGTTGTAGAAGTACCGATCAATGACCTTTTAGATATAAACGGCTGGGATATTCGAAAAGCGCTTAAGCTATTTCGAAAATCGAATCCGCCCCTACAAGAATGGCTTGTGTCAGACATTGTTTATCTCGATACACTTGGCTTTCGAGATGAGCTGGAAAGGTTGCAAGGGGAAGTATTTTCACCAAAGGCTTCCTTGCATCATTACCTCAGTATGGCAAAAGGGAATTTTCGGGACTATCTGCAAGGGGAGCAAGTCAAAATCAAAAAATACTTTTATGTGTTACGCCCGATTCTCGCATGCATCTGGATCGAAATGTATCATACGAATCCCCCCATTGGATTTAATCAGTTAGTTGCAGAGCTGATAACCGATTCTACGTTAAAAGGTAAAATTTCTGAGCTGCTCCAAAGAAAAATAGCTGGGGATGAGTTGAACTTGGAGCCAAGGATCGAAGAGCTTCACCATTTTATTAAGGAACAAATTGAGCGTCTGACTGCACTGACTAGCCAATATACAAATGATCTGGCGGACCCAACAGACAAGCTGGATGAGATATTTCGGAAGTATTTACAGAAGGCGTGGATCGTCAGTTAGTCATGATGGAAACGTTACGATAGATAGGGAGGTACAAATATTCATGCAGGATCATATCCGAAAACATATACAGCAACCTCTCGAAATTCACTTCGATCAACCAGACAACCCTTACGGCTGCTTCTCCAATTTCTCCGGTCATCCAATAGAGTTGGAAGGAGAGCTATGGACAACCTCGGAACACTATCTGCAAGCAAACAAAGTCTCAGGGACTATCCTTGAAAAAGACATTATGCGCAAGGCATTACAAGCAAAAGTAGAACAGTACCCTGTCATTCGCGAAATCCTACTCTCTACTGGGGATGCAGCCTTAATCGATCGTACGAGTAGCGATTCAAATATACTAGGAAGATTGTGGATGGAAGTACGTGAAAGCTTAGATGGGTATCAACCGCATTTCTATTTGCCGCCGTGGATTGTGTTTCCAGAAGAGCATCCTTATAGTTTGTTTTGGCGGATGGGATTTGGTGAGGACTATGTCATGCATTATTGGCCATGGCTAGAGGAAATGAGCGAGGATGCCAAGAAAGAGTATGACGCTTATTTTCCGGTACCAGAGGAATGGCAGTTTGAAGATTTGGATGAGGAGGAAGAATGAAGCTACTGTTCATTTGCAGCAGGAATAAATGGAGGAGCTTGACTGCAGAAAAGATTTTTCATGGAATCAATGACTATGAAGTAAGATCAGCAGGTACTGAAACTGGGGCGCGTATCAAAGTAACAAGTGGTCTTATAGGCTGGGCTGATCTCATTTTTTGTATGGAGAAAAAACATGTAAGGCGGTTACAAGAAAAGTTTGGCTCAGAACTGATGGATAAAAGGATCATTTGCTTGGGCATCCCTGATGAATACATATACATGGATGAGGAACTGATCGAGATATTAAAATCGAGTGTTTTCGCATATATAGAGATTCCGGATTAAGCAGTTATTACCCGTTGTCGATGTATACCGGATTATTATGTATAATGGGGATGATATGGCTCGATCGCACTATCCATACTTATCGTAAAGCGAGGACTTTCACCATGAAGAAAAAACTTGTACTGGTTCTAGATGTTGAAGTAGCAGACAAAGCTGATATGCAGCAACTGGCCGATTCTATGTCCACAGCAATTCAATCCGTGGAAGGAATTGCTTTGCAAGACCTGGTTATGTTTGATAACGATGAAAACAATGCTGACAAGCTAATTGCTAACATAAAAAAAGAAATGTCCTAAAGAGGAGAGCAGTCCTGTGTTTTTCGTTTATGTTCTGGCTTACCTGATCGTTGCTCTCCTTTATGGATTTTGGACGATGAAAAGCCAACAACTCTGGGTTCGACTAACAGGAAATTTCATCGTTCACCTATTTATTGCTGCAATAGTGAGTCTCGGTTACTTTTTTGCGTAAAGAAGTGGCTATGACCTGTAATGGGAGATGAGTGTATGGATTATCAAAAATTGAGTAAAGAACTGTCCTATGCGCTTCGTCATGCCCCCCATGAATTTGAGCTTGAGTTAGATGAACAAGGATGGGTACCTATCAAGCAATTGCTTTTGTCACTTCATGAACAGCGCAAGTGGCGAGCAGTTACCGAAGAAGATTTACATACGATGATTGCGTTATCAGAAAAAAAGCGTCATGAGATCAATCAAGGCAAAATTCGCGCCCTCTATGGACATTCTGTGCCGCAAAAGATTCAAAAGGAAGAAAAAGAACCGCCTGCGTATCTTTTTCATGGCACGCCGCAAAAATTCCTCGATTCTATTTTGGCTAGCGGGCTTGTTCCAAAAGGAAGGCAGTATGTGCATCTGTCTGAAGACGTCCAAACAGCACAGCAGGTTGGAAAAAGACGAGACGATCATCCCGTACTTTTGCGAATCGATGCGAGGCAAGCTTGGCAAGATGGTGTGAGGTTTTACCATGGAAATGAGCTCGTTTGGTTAGCAGATCACGTACAAAAAGAATACATCACCGTCTATCAGAAGTAGCTCGATTTGCTCAAGGAGAAACAACACAGCATGAGAAAAGACTCGCATTCGATCGCGGGTCTTTTTTATATCAACGTTAATCGTAAGGAGGTAAAAGCGGCATGGAATTGTTGTTTGCTTTTCTACTGTTGGCAGGACTTTTTGCAATCTACGACGCGATTCGGAAGATGAACCAGAACATCGTAACACAAGTGGATCAAAACCAGCGAATCATTGAACTACTGAATGAATTGAAGAGAAAGCAGTGAGGTTAAGGGTGACTCAGCACGAGGGCGCAGTTGTCACGATAGGCGTGGAGTGGAGTAAGCAGTTTATTACGTATTCTACATGATGATCGATGAGTGGAAAATCACTAATTAGGAGTAAACTGTAATTACATCCATCTGGCACGGTGTCGTCCCCATCGTATTCAAATGGTTTCAGCAATAATACCCGTTCTAAATCATTGGATAAAGTGATGCGGTCCAGTCCACCTTCGTTTTTACGCTTTTTCATAAAGATAAAGAATACCGTCGTCGATCGACCAACTACGCAATGAATGCCTCCAATCGCTTGTTGGCGAGGGTAAGTATTTTTCGAGGTCATTTACGATTTTTTCCCAATCCAGATCACTATCACTAATCTCAATGGACTCACCGTATACCAAGTCAAAAACGAGGTACCCCATTTCGTACTCAATGCAATCGATCTTATAGTAAGAGACACTGTATACTTCGTCCCAGTCTATCTGAACAGGTTCAGCATGTTCGTAGTGGATAGAAATTTGATGGCTATCAACAGTAAAAATCAAAGAGAACCAACTCCTTACCTGTTTATTTGCAGTATACCTGTTGGAGTGAAAGTTTTCCATAAATGTATGGGGGAGTGGCAGGTGCTTGGGGGAGTGTAGACCCTTTGAGTCAACTGCCTAGCAAAATCAGAGAAGGGGGTATGGTAGATAAGCGAAAACTTGAAACTACTTCTATGCGATCAAAACAGGAATAGATAAATAAAAATCCAGATGAGAGGATCCCATTGTCGGATGAGCAATATCGTCTGGTTTGGGGTAAATTTTATAAGAGCCACAAGCTCCAATTTACTTGCCCACCCCCTCTATCTTTTCCTACCCTATAACCAGAGGGGGAGAGAACATGTACGCATGCAGTTATTCAGGCACGGTGCTCGGCATAGATGGAATGGTCGTCACTGTAGAAACAGATATAGCCAATGGCTTGCCCCAATTCGATTTGGTCGGACTGGGCGGTTCAGCAGTAAAAGAAGCGAGAGATCGTGTTCGTGCTGCCTTGCGCAACGCAGGCTATGATTACCCAATGCAGCGGATCACCGCTAACCTAGCACCAGCAGACCAGCGCAAGGAAGGCTCAGGCTTCGACCTTGCTATTGCGTTTGGAATTTTACTAGCCTCGAAGCAAATGCTCCCTAGACCAGAGAGAATCCTTGTTCTTGGAGAGTTGGCATTAGACGGTTCTCTTCGCCCTGTAACGGGTGTACTCCCCATTTTGCTAGAAACTAAAAATGCAGGATTTACCCACGTGATTCTCCCCGAACAAAATGCAGCGGAAGCAAGGCTTGTCGACATTACCGTATTGCCTGCGAGCAATCTGGAAGAGGCCGTGAACTACTGGAAAGAGGGACTTCATAGTAAAGACTCCGACTTGAATTTTCCCGGAACACAAACAGGCAAAACCAATGCCAACCAGCTGCCTCCCGACTTTGCCAATGTTTACGGACAGCAATTTGTAAAACGTGGCTTGGAGATCGCTGCAGCTGGATTTCATAATGTGATTGTTAACTGAAACAAAGTCCAGTAAATGCCAAAGGACATAAGCAAACCTATTGCTTGTGTCTTTTTGTATTTATTTGAGCGGATAAATAGTCACATTAGCACACTAGTGAGTAGAAATTGTAGATCTATAGTATTGAAACAAGGGTGGTAACTATAGTGTTTACAACAGTAGTGAATCAAAAAAACTGGGAATATTTGGTATAATTGACATGTGGGAATTTTGAAAAATACACAGGTGATTTGTCTTATAAAAAGATAAAGAAAGACAATCCTGATGTGGACTAAGATGATATTGATGAAATTTACAACTAAGAAGCTGGAATGCTGTAGGGCAAACAGAGTACACTTTTACTTTTACAGATCATGATATAGAGGAACTGGGTTCGATTATTTATCCAATTCAACATAGACTTGAAAGAATTGCAAAGAAGAGAAATAACGCCATTGGCATACGAAAAATGATTGAACGAGCAGACTGAATGAAAGAAAGAAAGAAAGAAAGAAAGAAAGAAAGCATAGTTCTATGGGAAGGAGAGTGTTAGAAAATGGAACCTCAGAAAAACGAACCAACTTACAATGATTTGAAAATTGCTCTCGAAGCAGTTGGTATGGTTGCAATTGGAAAGTTAAAGGAGAGTAGTAATGAACGAGCATTTACCACGATTGCAGGTATTGTCATGCATGCTTTAAAAGGGTCTGAAACGAAAACACAATGAATGTCTGATTTTATATAAAAAATTTAAGGAGGGATCATTGTGAGAGGATTATCATTTAAAACAAGTCCGTTTCATTCAACATGGGAGTTCATAAAAGAAATACATAATTTAGAGTCTAAGGGGATATTAGTTGAAGAGTGTCTTTCTCCTACATATTGGGAATTTACTGTGAAAGACGAAACAAAGATCCCCAAATGGCTGCGTGATGAGATTTCTAAACAAAACACAATATCTTAATAAAACCGTTGTTTAATAGATAAATGGAAATAGGCAATTTCTATTTATAGAGTATGCGAAATTAACTGAATAGCTGGGAAAGCACAGTAAAGAAGCAACAATTGCAATTATACATGCATCGCACAAGATGAAGAATAAGATTATAGCAAGTAAAAGAAATAAGTTCTTCAATTAATTTTATTTTTATAATATTTAAAAAACAATATAATTATTTACATATTGTAAATGTAATGGTAATTTATAATAGAAATACCAATATAGTACATTTTGAAAGGGTGTTATAATGAAGAAGTTAGTCAGCACAACATTCGCACTAGCCATGCTTTTTAGCGGTTTCTCTCAAGTTAATGCCGCTGAAGCAACAGTCCCAGTAATTAACAATGTAACAGATTTACACAAGTACACTATTGACAATTTCAAAGATGAACTGAAACTAAACTCAAACGGCACTTTGGATGTTTCAATGGTGAATTTTGAAGGATTTGACCCAAATTTGGTGAATGATTACAAAGAAGTTGTTGACTCTGTAAATGAAGAAGTGGACAATGGTATTGTAAAATTCACAATAGATTTTGAAGTGATTCCAACTACAGAAGAGGAACTCATTACGCTGGTTGATGGTTCTGAGTTTGAATCGTCTAGCGATTTTACTACTTTGGCAGACCCAGAAGAACCAAGAGGCTTTAACTTGCAGAATAGGGTAGATGCTAATCTGGCTGATTTACAAAAAGCAGAAAGGGGATTTATGCAGGCTGCAAAATTAAATCCAAACATTAATCCATGGGTTTCTACTGGTGGTTACTTTGCTGCTAAAGTAAGACCGGGTGGGCCTTGGGATTACAAACGTGAAATTGGCTGGAATAATTTAAGAACTTCTGTAATCGACGGAAAAAAACATTACCTTACAGGCGAAGACATTGGTAACATTCACTACGGTTATGTAGGAAGATACCATTTTAGTAAGAATACACTTCTTAGTGCTGCTGGAATGGTACAAGTTCTAGTTGGTACTGCAAGATTGTCTTGGTTTGATACTTACTTTGATGACCCAACTGATCAAGCAGCCATTACAAGAGGTATTAAATGGTACGAAAACGGTACATTTAAATAGTTTCTCCTATTATAAAGGGGAAGTCATATGAAAAAAGTCCTTAAAAGTAAATTGTTCATTTTTGTTATATTGCCGATAGTATTATTACTCTTATTTGTATATCTAGCTTTTTTTTCAACACTTTTCCTTCGACAAGGAGAATTAACCCAACAAATTAATTCTCCTAATAATACATATACTGCAAAAGTATATCGTTTTGGCTCTGAAGGTGGATTGAGAGTCGATGTAAACTCAGGTTTATTTGGCGACAAGTTGATCTACTGGAGTTGGAAAGAAGTAGAAGAAAAAGTTGAATGGGTAGATAATACACATATTAGCATTAATAATAGAGTATTAGATGTAACAACAGAGAGATATGACAAGAGAACAATGGACTAGTGTTTTTAAATGAATATTTAAGATAGGTTGGTAAAATAAAGGGGGGTATTACCCCCCTTTTTTGCTATAAACATCAATGTAAAAATATAAAATAATTGATTTAATGATCTTGTATTATCGTAATAAGAGCTATTATTCTATTTTTCATGATAAACTGGTTCTAAAATTAACCATAGAATGAGGTTGATTAATTTGAACTGGATGGATTCAGATCCGATAATTTCAACGTATTCGACTGATGATTATATTTGGATTAACTTAGGTGTACAAAAGATTGACCCAAAAAAGATAATTGGTTTATCACTTCAATATGAAAAAGTAATTCAAGACGAAAAAATGGTTCATTTAAAGCAGCGAGTTAAAGAGAATGGTTTGAATGATCCATGTCCACAGGATTTAGATTTGGCATTAATACCTTCAGGTAATTACATAGTGACTGCTGGCGGGAATCATCGAGCTGTTCTAGCGAATGAACTAGGGTTAAGTGAAATTGAAGCAAGTGTTGATGCGATTGTACCTAAATTAAGATTTAAAACTGAACAGGTCAATGAAGTTGAAACTATGAGCGAACGAATTAATCAGCTATACGGTCAGGCTAGAGAGCAACGGAATGATCAAACACTTAGATGCAGAATTTATGATGAAATTGATTCATTGGAAGAAGCGAAGAAGAACTTGATGTTAGAAATGTATTATTCCTTGACTAGATAAAAAGCGCATTTTGTTAGAAGACTTTGCCAAAAAGAGCGAAGTCTTTTTTGCTTGCATAAAGAGAACGTATGTATCGTAATAGACTAGAATATACGTTCTTGTCTAGGGGATAGCATGTTTTAATGATTAGTACCTTGTTGTTCTCCTCTCGTAATCACCCGAAACGAGACCCATATCGAATTTATGCTAGAGTACGGAAATCCAGACATTAAAGCAGACTTCACTCTGGACGGAATGCCATTACGTGTCTTAGTGACACTTGAGCGATACTTGCCAGAAGGTTCGTCAATTGAAAGCGTAAAAGTCTGTAATAACTACTTGGATACAGTTCCAACATGGGAAGACTGCACAAATGCCGTCAAGGTCAACCGAGGCTATTTGTTTACCAATAAGAATAAAACGGCTCCCGATTGGGCTATTAATCTATGGTTGACAATCGACAAAGGAACAGCTAAGGAACGTGTACTTGTAAATGGTTATGGGGGTGCGTTCGATTAATGAAGATGCAAAATAAAGAGGCTATTTCGGTGATTAGAGAACAGCAACAAACAAATCCAGTTATGACGATTGGACAGGAGCTCTCCTCACTCAAAACTAGTAATATCCAAAAGGATGCGCTAATCCAAACGATGGGGGAGCAGCTTGCCATGGTTAAGCTTGAGCTAATCCAATTGAGAGGGGGTGGTAACTAATGGCATTCTGGGCACTGGCGTTTAGCATGAAGTGGATTACAGCAGAGAAGTTGCGACTGGCTGTAAAAACAACAGAAAATCCTTTTGGAGAAATCTCTCCCGAGGAATTCAAGCAAATCACAGGTATAGAGTTTTAGGGCATGGTTCATTCCGTGTCCTTTTTATTTTCGTTAAGGAGGTTAAGAAAGTGGATAGTCAAGTAGCAGTATTAACAAATCGAGTGGACAACATAGAGAAGGACATTTCAGCATAAAAAGTTGAGCAAAAGGAAACAAACGAGCGCTTAACCAAAATGATTAGCTCATTGAATGATAATCAAATCAGACAAACGGCGCTCATGGAGAAAATGGAGGAGAGGGCAGAGAAACAGGACATTCAACTGGAGAAGATGAATGCCAAATTGGATAAGGTTAACACGGACATTCAGACAATTAAAAGCGATAAACAAAGCGGATTATCTGTTGTATTAGGGGAGTTTCTAAAAACCAACGGTAAACTGCTTGTAATTTCTTTGATTGTCATTACTGCCAGTATTCTTGGATTGAATGCCAAGGATATTTTAACCCTGATCCAAGGATGCTAGGGGTATGATTCAGGCTATAAAGGAGTATCGAGTAACCAGTCCTTATGGGGATCGTTTAAAAGTGCATAAGCCAGCCTATAAAGGGCAGATGGAGAAGCATACAGGTATCGACTTAGCCCACTCATACCAGTATCCAATTAAAGCATTTGCGGATGGTAAAGTAATTCATTCTAAACTAGCCAAATCAGGCACAGGACTAGGGGGCTATGGGGTAGTCGTATTACTTGAAGATAAGTATGGATTCTATCACATGTATGCTCATTTGGATGACAAAAAAGTTCTACCTGTTCAAGTTGGACAAACAGTAAAACAAGGTCAGGTAATTGGATATATGGGCAATACAGGTAACAGTGTAGGATATCATCTACATTATGAGGTGAGGGGAAAGGGAGCTTCATATGGTCTAGGCAAGGATGTGGAGCCACTAGGCTACCTAAATGATTACTTTAAGAAGGAGCAACCTAAGATGACGAAACAGGATGCAGATACTATCATTGTGTTTTTACAGAAAGAATGGGAGGCGGCAGGAACACAGGTTGAACGGGATGAGTTGCATAGGCTGGCTAATGAATTGAGACGTGTGTCTGGACAAGAAATAAGCTAGGGTAATTTGAAGTGCACCCCCTAAAGTAGACATTTGAACTTTAGGGGGTGCACTTTTATGTTAGCAAAGAAATGGCAGAAGTTTAAACATTACGGTGAAGAGCTTCTTCTCCCATCTCAAATCGGGAGGGTTCTACCTGTATGATATCCGAAGTCTAGACGAGGCACAAAGGTGAATTGAGGAGTGTATTTAATTTTACAATCAAAGTCGGTCACATAGAAAATTAAAAACGCTAACGCCTGTTGAATTCAGGCGTCAGCTATCGACCTACCGGTGGGGGTTATTCTTACTTTCTAAAAATGAGGTATTCATCACAATAAGCAGAAGTTATTTCTTGACGAATTAGGCAGCAAATTTGCTCAAAGGGTATTTATCAATGGAGTGTCAAGCTAGTTATTGACTATACGTTCAACTTCGTTTGTAAGCTCAGAGATATTTTCTCCTGAATAATTTTCTTGCAGGAAAAAAAGATTATTATGTTTATTACCATGTTCTATTACTTCCAATGAAACTTGGGATACAAGGGTGTTCTCGTCATTAATCTTTATTTTTCCTTGAACTGACCCTACTATGTTATAAACGTCATCTTTATCTTCTGTTAAGAAAACAAAATATTTATTTCCTTCTTTCATAGGTATACTTCCTTCAATGCCTACCGATGTTATTCCGGGTTCACCAAGATCATCATTCACTTTAGATCCTCGCTTTCCTGCGAAATATTTGGCCACCTCTCTTTCATCGAATTCCCCTCCAGTTTCCAGTACAGATACTGTATCATCTATCTCTACATCACCTTTATAGACTTTCGTTAATCTTAATTCAGAGACTGTATATACATCTAGTCTTTCATAATTAGCGTTATTTTCTTGAGAAATAACTTCAGCTTCGGCTATGATATCTGCATTTTTAGCTAGACCCTCCACGTCAGTGAATGTCTCGGTAAACATTGCTTCACCAGAAACTATTCTATAATCTGAATCACTGGAATAAAGGAAATTTTGATTTTTTAAGTCGCCTATATAGTAAACAGCAAGTCCTGCAATTGTTATAAAACCAATAGTAGCTAATGCTATTTTTTTTGTGGATTTTAAATTCTTAATGCTAATCATTAGTATTCTCCTTCCAAACACTTGATAAATTGGTGTTGAAATATAAATTAATTAGGGTCCATACAATAGTGCTGCAGCTTTAATAGCATCATCATCGGGATAATAGATTCCCCATTTAGTCCATGGTGTTGAATCCGCATACATCAGGGTATCACTGTGAAAATCAGTATGAGCGATTCCGATGGCATGACCCATCTCATGAGCAATCATAGCTTGGAAAACAAGTTCTTGTTCTCGTGCAATCGGTAAATTATAGGCTTCACTATCTATTTTGTACTTATCGAAATCATTTTGTCTAAGAATTGTTGTAAATTCATACTTTTCATTCCATGGATGGACTTGTCTATTTCCACGAAAAAACATGGTTACTCCAAGTACCCCTTTTTCATAAGTGTATCCAGTGAAGTCCATAATTGAGTAAGCTTTAATACCTGTTAATACCCATTTAACGCCAGTGTTTCCGGTGTTGTTTGTTTCATTCCAATCTGCCACTGCTGATTTAATCAGCATTCCTTGTTGACTATTCTCCTCATCACTCATCCAGTATTTTTGGTTATTAATATGAACATCATACTTATAACCGAAAATATTAAAAGCAAGGGCTTCTTTTTCGAAAATCGTGTTAAGCCCTAAGACTGCTAAGAGGACATAAAAGATTGGTATTAAGTATTTTTTTTTCATAATCTAATTTCTCCCTCATCTAAATTGAACTAATTTTATTTAGGATAACGTGCTGAAGAATGTATTATAGGAACCCCCTTTTTGGTATATTTATCCTAATATTCATATGTTATTATATTTAATCAATTTTGTAAAATGATGTAATATTTTGGATTTTATTGTATATTTCTTGTCGAAAGCTAGAATATGAGCATGTTGAATTGGTAACCGTTTTATTAGTTGTTTCAAAAAGGAGTGATCATGATAAGCTCTACCATCTATGTGAATCAATTTCATAATTGCTTTTCTAAAAAAAGCTTAGGCTGACCCTGCTGTTTAAACTGTCCCCTTTGTAAAGATCACTTCTAAAAAAGCTAGGCAACGTTAAGAAGATGATCTCTGTATTGAACAGTTTTTTGTCCCACTCCTTCATGTTATTGTTAACTCTATTGAAAGGAGTGTGCTTTCCAGTGATACCATCGTTCTATTTCATCGTACCTTGGCACAGCGCAACTGCCTTCCAGCGTCAATTAATCGAAGCTAGCATCCATGCTGTGCTGCGATTGCAATATGGTCAAAATTCATTCCTGTTCACTTCTGACGCTGAAGCAAAGTCTGAGGCTGATATGCTAAAGACTAAGCAGCCAGTTAAAGCAGACGTATTAAAGGTTGGACATCATGGTTCTGATACATCTACAAGTCCATCATTTCTAAAGGCTGTATCTCCTAAATATGCGATCATAAGTGCAGGTAAAGACAATAAGTATGGCCATCCAAATCCAAGCACGATGAAGAAGCTACAGGATTCAAAGATAGCGACATATCGAACTGATTTAAATGGGACTGTTACTGTTACATGTGATGGTAAGACAATAAAAATAGCGACTGCGAGGAAATAAGGGATGGAGAAAAAGGGTGTTGTAGACCGATTTGAAGGGAAATATGCCGTTGTTGAGATTGAAGGGGTGTCAAATTTGACCCTCCCAAGTCGCTATTTGCTGAAATGAACGCTGGAGACGTTTTTATAATCTCTGTTGACATTGACAAAGAAGAAACACGGGATAGGGAAAAGGAAGCACAAAAGTTGGTGGATGAACTGTTTGAATAGGTAAGTAAATGAACCTGTCGATTTAGTCGATGGGTTTTTTTATTTGTTTGAGGTAGTAATGAATGAAAAAAGTGAATGAGGTGAAGTTTTATTAACAATGAAAAAGTTAATAACAAGTCAGACATTAAATTTATTATAAAGACTTCTGAGAATCAGCAGATCATGGTAAATGTTCGAGTCCAATAAGGGAGTTGAGCAGAACGTGCCGATGTCCTATAATCTTTTATTGGTGGGGCCACCAGGTTTAGGGAAAACTCTTTTAGCTACTTGCCTGCCCGGTATCATGCCGAACATGACCATTCATGAATCTTACGAAGTTACGAAAATATACAGTATTGCTGGTCAATTGAAGCGGGAGAGTGGGCTTGTCGAGGAGAGACCTTTTCGTGCCCCGCACCACACGATTACCGCTACCGCACTGATTGGGGGTGGTGCGCAAATCCCGCGTCCCGGAGAGTGTAGCTTGTCTCATGGTGGTATCCTTTTTCTTGATGAGATACCCGAGTTTTCTCGGCATGTATTAGAGGTACTGCGCCAGCCGCTGGAATCAGGGGTTGTTACGATTGGACGATATAAGCAGGTTTTTACCTTCCCCGCTCGATTTCTGTTAATCGGTTCGTGCAATCCTTGTCCGTGTAGATAATATCCTTGGCAAAACAATACTGAACGGTGACTGAAGCGCGAGGGCGTTTTGAACCTTCGCTAGGTGTTGTATGTACCTGAATCCGCTGAACCAATGTCTTCACAATTTCACGTCTTGTTTCGAATGATGGATTATCGTCTAGTTTGTTTCTAAGTGATGTTAGTAATTGAAAAGCATTCATTACCTTAGTAGAATAATCGCGGTCAACTTGCAACGAGGTCCGTATATCTTTTAAGCGCAGCTCGAGGATCTCTTTCTCTTGATTGATTTTTTGGATCTGTTTCTCTAAATCGGTAAAAGTGATGATGCTTTTACGAAAGAGGTCCAGGATACTCTGGCGTTCTACTTCTTTATCATCTATGCTCTTTTGAATAAGTGCTATTTCGGACTCCAAATCGACCTTCTCAGTCTGCTTTACTTCCCTAGCTGCAGCAATCTCCTGAAGGGCTTCCCCTGGCTGATTAATAAATGCCAAGCAATCTCTCCACACAAGATCCTCAATCCAATCTTGCGGCAAATTCTTCGAATTACATTTACCTTGCATCGGGCCCTTATAAGCTTGTTTACCCGTACAAACATAGAACCCTTTTAGTGCGCGTTTACTTCCAGGATAATGAATACCCACATAAGTTAATCCGCAGCACTGACATTTAAGTAAGCTACGCAGCAAATACTGATTCTTGGCGTTACGCATAGCTTCTATCTGATTACTTCGAAGGACTTTCTGTGCTTTTTCCCACGTGTCTACATCAACGATGGCCGGAACTTCACGTTCAATTACATCGCGTTTTCGTGTACTCCGTTTTCCGTAGAAATGTACACCTTTATAAGAGGTATTCGTAATAATCCCACGTACCCTTGAGGGGCGCCAGATACCTGCAGTATTCTCTTTCCGTTTCCCACGAGTAACTTTCCGATCATCCTTGGCGTAAGCAGTAGGGACGCCTAGAGCATTCAAGTAGTCGGAGACTTTAATGCATGAGTGTCCTTGATTAGCGAGCATGTGAAATATCAGCCTAACAACTCCTGCCTCTGTCATATCGGATTGGGGGAGGAGGTCTTCACATATCTCCAGGTAGCCTTCACTATCTACTCGATACCCGTAGGGGACAATGCCTCCAAGCCATTTGCCAGATCGTGCAGCGCGGTTTGCACCGTACCACAGTCGTTCCAGAATGGTCTCACGTTCTAAGTCAGCTACACCTGCCAGAATGGTTAGAAGAAAGCGACCAGATGGGTCACCAGTATCAAATGGCTCCGTCATGGAACGGATTTTTACACCGTCAGTTTCTAGCTCGTGAACGGAATTCAGGATGATTCTGGCGGAACGTCCAAGTCGGTCTAAGCGGTAGATAAGAAGGAGATCGATAATTCCGTTCTTAGCATCTTGTAACAGTTCGCAACCAGCTGGACGAGCTTCTAGTGGTATTGTTCCAGTAACGCCGTCGTCCTTGTACCACTTTACGATTTCTAACTGATGGAGATCCGCATACTTACGAGCAAACTCGAGCTGGTTTTCGATCGTACCACGTTCTGCTTGATCGTCTGAACTAACACGTGCATAAATTCCTAACCGCAACATGATTCCCTCCTATATTAATTTGTCCTTTTGATTTGTTACGAGATGAATCGGATTGGGTTGCAAGACAATTTGGATTTGATTCTCAGCAACCTATCAAAGAGTAAGTGACGGGAGTCGATTGTTCTTCTGACCGGGTCGGTATCATAAGCCATTGATTGGATCGCTTTGGGTAGATTCCTAACAATCTTACTAAACGTGGTTCGTCCAGTTCCGTGGGTATTTATATCCCAAGCATTCTGTATTAGTGACTTTTCCAGATTTCAAGTCGGGTTGGAGAGTATGTTCGCCCCATAGAATCACGTGAACTGGAACGTTTGTTCTTGTTTTATAATCTTAACATTTTTAAATTGATCCAACTAGTGACAAATCAATGCATAATCGGTGAGATATTAATGTCAAAAAAGTGTATAAAAAATAAAAACCCAAATAATTGGGTTTTAAGTGATGTCAAGTGGGCCATATTTTTGAATCAACTTTTCTTTGGCATTATTAAATGTTTCATCAGTTATTATTTCATTTGACTTTAATTGCTCAAGGCATGAAAATAATCTTTCATGGTAGGGCAGGTCATGCTGATCTGCTAAATAATCTGTATAGCTATCTTCGATTTCATCAACCAAATTAAAAAACTTCTGTCTTAACACAGTATAGAAGTTATTTTTATCAAGATCCTCAATTTCTTTAAGTGTAAAGCCGATTATGAATTCGTTTCTGGATAAGGCTAGTTTTCTTCGTTTCCCCTCTGCGTATTGCCAATAGTTATTCTTTTTGCCCTTGCCAAACCCTTTTGTTGAAGAGAAAATACCCAACTTAGCTCTTTTGGATCTTAATAATTCTGAGAGATCAGCTACTTCACGAACTCCTATAGACTTTGAATGATTTTTTGACTCACCTATTATTCTTAATCCAATATAATTGTGGATGAAATTCGGAGTCGAAACGTCAAGAAACTCGATCAAATGATCGATCTGATTATCACCGTCAGAAATATTGGGATGAACAACAGCGTCTTGAAACCTATCATAAATGAAGGTCATTAAGACTTCTAGTGAATCGCCTTTTTGTTTTTTTGTTCCATTCCTAAATGCACGTTTAACATCTGCGATTAATTTTTTGAATTCAGCAAGATCATATGGAGATTCAATAGGCTCCCAGACATTATTGTCGGGAGCTCTACTACTATATCTATTAAGTGAGATCGTATCCATAACAAAACCCCTATGTTAATTGTTGTTCCATAATAATAAAAGCAACTCTAATGTCATCTGTATTTAATGGTGATCCGCAATCTGGGCATTTTCGCCCTTTGAGGAGAATAAATTTGACTAACTCTTTTCTTTGCGAGAAAGTAAACGCATGTTGAAAATCTTCTTGTGGATTGCGACATGTAACAATATACTTAACTCCGATGATCTTTTCATAAGACAAATCTATTAATATTTCTTCAGTCGTCGCTAAGGGTAATTTAACTTTTCTAGAGAGTAAACGTGGGGAGACCACATCATTAGGATTTATTGAATTCAGTTCTTCGTTCAACCTCTCCAACACCTGCAAAGGTAGGTTGAACTTCTTGTTTATAGCTAGTAAGCTTTCGTAAAACATCATCAACGACCTCCTTTACAGTTGTTGCGGTTGATGTCCTTTTTAATGAATAAAACTTATCAGTTTTAGAGACAGAATAAGGAAATTTTTTCTTTTCTCCATTATCCTCTACTTTATGTATTATTCCAAGTGTTGTAATAACGCTATTTTCCCCTATCAATCGCACAATCTCAGCACATTGTGCATAACTTAATCCGTTTCCTCTAGCATTTGCTTTAAATTCAGTTACATCTTTTCCAGCTTTATGAAGAAAGATGTCAAATGGTTTTTCTTTCTCTATTACCTTATAAAGATTGACAAGTTCTTTCTCATATAATCTTGAAATTGATTTTGATATTCGTGTCATATAATCGGCTCTTTTAAATGTTGGCTCGTTCGCAGTAATTTGCTTAACAGCTTTTGATAAAATACTCGTTTCAAATTCAGTTAGTTTCTGGGTAATCAGTGGATTATTGTGATGAAAGTACTCTTCTGTTATATCAATGAGTGCTCCTGTGACCCAGTCTGGATCGTCATATTTGAAGTTAATTACTTTATTTTTGAATTTATGCATGAATAACCATATATGATCATCCCAATCGTTTCTTTCCTCACCATTAAGTGAGTATAGATTGTCAGTGGGATGCATCATTAGTACAAAATGTTTTAAGTCATAGTCCATAGTGATATAGCAAAGATAAATATCATCAATTATTTCGAGTTCTTTGGTAGCAACATCTTTGTGGATAATTTTTGAAGGAGCAGCCAAAGTGAAAATCAGCTGATTTTTATTTGTATCTCTTTTTACATTTACTAAAGATATGTCATTTATTGATTGGGTATTTAACTCATAAATAGGAGTGATTTTCGGTATAGTCTTAGTGTATAACTGATCAATGGGATTACTATCAAATAAATGGTGATCAGTAGATTCAAAAATAAAAAGCATGTTATTTCCTTCCAGGTGTATATGGGAAAGCCATTCGATAAAAAAAGTAAGAGGAATTTGATCTAAAAACAGAGCATCAACTACATTGTTTTTGAAATCTTTAGATGATCTTCCAGGTTTAACATGAAATTGAACTTTTAATTTATTCAGTTCATGAAGTCCAGCCTTATCTAAAAAAAACAATAGGTTTGTTTTTTTGAAATCTTCGAGGTCATTGTATATCATCAAAGCATATCACTCCTCAAATTTTATGGTGAAATACTGCATTTTATCCTTTGAAATGCTCTAAAAACTTATTGAAGTACAGACTTCTTTGGTGAAAAGTGCTCCATGAACTTAAATTTAGAGCATTTTATTTGATTGCATATTTTCATTCAATCTTAACCACATATTGAGTGAGCTCAGTTCTAGCGATTAGTTTTACCTTTTTGGCGAGAACCAAATTCGAATCTTCTGCCAATAATAATTGATCTTTATTAATAGGATGAATTAGGTACCATTTCTCAATTTGTACTGATGGTGATGAGTTAGGATAAATAATTGATAATGGTGAACTGGAAGCATTCATTTCTATGTAGTAAGCCTTTTTTGGGACCATCATCTTGTTAATGATAATGAAATAAAAAAAATAAAGTGGTGTAAAGATATTTGCAGTTAAGAACATTGTGGTAAAAATTTTAAAACTCATACCGTTTTGTTGCTGGACAGCCTCAGCAGTAATAGGAGTAATAATTAGACTCAAATATGGAAAGGTGCAAAAAACCAAGACTATACTTACTATGCGGAAAGTCTTGTTGTTTCTTAGTGAGTTTAAGCTTGATGTCTCCGTTATTATGTAAGCAAGACTGGTATGCATTGTAGATACGAAAAAAAGAACACTAAATAAAACTTGATTCATATCGCCTAACAATAAATCGTATTCGATATATACCATAACCAAAACACTTGTGAGAAGGGCAAGCATCATGTTGGTTAGAATAAAGGTGAATATTTTATTTGTGATACGTTGCTCTTTAGTTAGTAACCGTAATTCAATGCTACTAGCTGAAAAGAGTGTTAACACATCGAATTTGTAAATCATAAATAAGACAATAACTACTGCACTTGTAATATAGGTCGGTAAACCCAGTTTATCAAATAAATTCAGTAATTCCGTACTAGTCATTCGGGTCAACCTTTCAATTATCTAAATGGTGTGATTATTACAGATCATTAGAACAATAGGGATTAAGAACCGTATTATTGTTGCATCTGACATAAGCTTTGATAGGTCCATAAGCATTCCTCTTAGAATAGGCATATTTTAGTAGTTACACGTATAATAATGTTTTATAGGTAAAAAATCCGTCGTATTATGTCGAAAATCAGGAATATTACCATATTTACTTTTAAGTAATGGCGAAAAATGAAAAAACCTGCTATTTAAGCAGGGGAAAGTTAGTCTACAGCAAGTTTTAATCTATCATGCATTTTTTGTAATCGTGCTCCGCATAGTTGCGGTGTCACTTTAAAGTGGTCCGATAAAATGTCTAAAATATCAGGCTGCTTGAAATCATAAGCAGCAATCATATGGAGTGGCAGCGCAGCATACCTTGTAAAATTCCTTGCATCCCATTCCTGTAGCTCACGAAAGGAAGCGGGCATCATTAGTTGGCGTCCTGAGTGACGAAGGATATGGCATAGCTCATGGTAAAAGTGCTCCCTTTGCACAAGTGAAGGGAGTCGTTTGTCTATCGTTATACTTTTGAAACGGCCGTACTCATATGACATTGATGGGATCTCTTTATAAAAAAGATGGATGCCTAGTGATCTTGCAATACGCTGCTCGTCTAATTCGTCAGGTGTTTTTATCCCAAGTTTTCTGTAAAAGTGGCTTATCCAGGATTCAAGTGAGGTAGGAGAGTAGGACAATTTCATCAGATCACCTCTTGGGAACGTTTGTTCTTGTGGGTGTATTTTACCAGATGCTGAGACTATTTTCCATTCTAAAAACAATGTATAATTTTTGAAGATTAACTGCTACGGGAATTAGTTGGTCCGTGATAGGCACAGGAATAGATGAATGGATCAAAAATAAATTCAGAGGAGATAAAAATGGACAATTGGATTCCATTGTCGCATGAGCAATATGGTCTGGTTTGGGATAATTTTTATAAGGATTTCAATTTCAAACCTAGTGTCCATAGCAGTGATTGGCCTTCCTATCGTTTACCGGTACCTTTTGTTACTTTTGATATTACTGAATATACGGATGACGATATCGATGATCTGGAGGAAAAGTGCATTACCAACTTTAGAGCGGTAACTGGGTCTGACGAATACATCTACGCACTGGATTGGCACCACACATCGTACCACTACAATCCGCATTTAGAGAATGGCAATGCAAGGATAGGGTTTTACCCAGATGGTGACTATTACTTCTTTTTGAATAAAGATTTTAAGTGGGGATATTTAGGGCATCCTTGGGAACAATCAATTAGCATTTTTGGAGAAGAACTGATTCATCAGTTTGAAACCAATAGACCAACTATAATTGGGAAGATAATGTGCAGTAAACGATGAAGTATTACTCTAATTAGTGCGTATATCTAAAACAAAATTAAAGGCAGCTGTATGGTTCAACATTCTTTTTACAAGCTTATTACTATGCCTCTTGATCACTGATCAGGAGGTTTTGTCGTTTTATGTCGGCAGAATGGTGTAGGTATTTAGAATTATTTATCGAATAGTACTGTAGCTACATTAACTACTTCTTGGAGGGATCATAATGGATCAAAGAGATTCTGAAAAAATTATTAGACTAGCTCGAGAGGGTAAACAGATCTCGAAAATTTGGGAAGAGGATTTTCCAAACTATGATTACTGGGAAATTTACGTAGAAGTTCATGCAGCTGGCGAACGGAGTTCTCTTGGAATAAAGAGAATGATAACTGGTAGATTAAATAAACTGCAAACAGTTAATGGAACAGAAAGAGAAGAGATAATACAAGAAATTGATGATTTAGTTAGCCATCTTTACTCTAGGTATAAAGAGAGTCAGAAAAAACTAGATGAAATAAGAGGAATTATTGGTGGTTAAGCAACGAATCTTTTGAGTCATGTTAAAGAATGTAAACAGTTGAAATGGATCAAGTTTTTGTGGAGGTAATTATATTGATTCGAATAGCACATGTAAAAGTAAATGGTTTTAAAGGTTCCGAACGTAACTTAAGCCTTACTTTTCCAGATGACCAGGTAACTATAATTTTTGGTTCGAATGGGACAGGAAAAACATCTCTATTAAGGGTGATCCATGCCATTATTTCATTCAATCAAACAATATTAGTAAGAGAAAGAATTGAATCTGCAGAAATTACTTTCTTTGATACTTATGAAAAGACTTACTATGAATTAGGTGTAGGTTACAATGAGGCTGACGGAGAGTATGGATGGTGGTTTAGTTCAGAGCTATTTGAGCAAGGTCTTACCGATCAATTTTCTTCGATTCTATTTGGAGTAAATCGAGGAATTACAGATCCCTATTCAAAGGTAAATGTCAGTGACATTAATAGGTTCTTCAGGAGTAGGAATATAAAAAAAATTGAATTAGATGATAGCAGTATAAGCCCTCAAATTATTGCTGCTGAATTTGCCGAGTTTCTAAATACGCAAATTAGGACTCGTAGAATACGAGAGCAGCGTTTCAAAACAGATTTTCAAGGAGAGAGGCACTTATTGTTAGACAATTTATCAATGAATAATGTTGAAATATCTTTGGTTGAAAGATATCAATATGAGAGGAAGACTCGGTTAGAAAGAGTGCAAAAAGCTTTATTTGAGACATTGGCAATTGTAGTTGAAGAAGGTTATACAAATACAGATATGATACCAAGTGATTTCCACACAAAGTTAATTGAATATAGAGTGACATTATTAGAAGTCCTAATACAACTACCTGAAAATGAATTGAGTTCAAAAATAATAGATATGCTAAAGCAAAACAGTAAAGGAAAAAGTTATTTAGGAAACTTTAATATATTTGAAGGGAAATCGTTACTAGCTAATTTAGTGTATAACATGATCGGTGAGTTAGAGAAAGAGAAAGAGAAGGTAGCCCTTTATTCAGTTAGTCAACTAGTAGAGATTTTTAATGAGTTTTTAAGCAGAAATAAAAAACTAGTAATTTCAGATAGAGGTGCAAAAATACGTACTGAGGATGGTACATTACTTGAACTGGGGGAACTATCCAGTGGTGAGAGGCACTTACTTTCATTCCTCACCTTATTTATTATTGAGGGAAGAAATCGTGACTTTTTGATGATCGATGAGCCGGAAATATCACTGAATATAGAATGGCAAGAAAAACTGTTGGGATTATTGACTAATTTAGTTCCGAATTCTCAAATTATTGTAGCAACACATAGCCCTGCGATAGCAGAATTCAACACGAACCTCTTAGTGGAGTTGTACGAATAATGGGTATGAGTCTACAAAGTAATAATAAAGATGTAATATACCATTCTCCTGATGTAAATAAAATATCATATAGTACAGGACAATTACTCGCAAAAGCTCGAATGGCTAAAAGACCTATTGTAGTGGTTGAGGGTAAAGATGACATACCAATTTATCAAAAGATCGCTAGAAAGATTGACAAGAAAGTAGAAATCAGGGCTATCGAGACAATAAAAGGCTATACTGAAGGATGTGATCAGGTAGTAAAACTAATTACAGACATTCAAGATAAAATTGACGAGGCTCCCATTAATCAAAGGTATTTAAGAGGAGTAATTGACCGGGACGCAAGATTTTTTCGGGGCCAAGATTTATCTCACTTGAAATGTCTTTTAATACTAAAATATTATTCATATGAAAGTCACTTTGTAACGGAAAAACATGCAGAATATCTGCTTAATAGCTTATTAGTTAGTAATGATGATATTAATGATAAAGTTATTTGTTTTATTATGTCAGACGTTAAAAAAGTCTATGAAGAGCTCTATTATTTTTCACTTGAAGCGCTGAAGAACGCGTGTGAAACAGACTATGATGCCATAATCGGATATGGTTTTTCGGAGGGGAAAGTTACCAAGCAAGCATCAAAAGCGACTTTATTAGCTGATGTAATGAGAAAAAAAGAGCAATTAGATGATTTTGCTCACCAGAAACAGTTATCTTTTAACGATCTTTATAAGATTGTTAAAGGAAAGTGGTTACTTTCAGCATTTGTGCAAAGTGTATATTTTAAAATTCAAGATTTGCATAGTAAATGTTCTCAAAAGGCACTAGACGGCTTAAAAATGTGCCAGTATTGTGAGATCGGAAAAAACACTCAATGCTTATGGAAGATTAAAAGGCACCATAGTCTCCAGATTGCTGAGACTATAGTATTAGATTACTTAGATGATACAGAACTAGACTATATCTATGCAGATCTTCAAACACTCGCTTAAACCTATCTACTAGAATAGCAGAACCAGAACCATATGAAATTATAAAAAACGAGACAGCTATCAATTACCTAGTCTCGTTTTTTGTTGCTCTGCAAGATACCTCAAATACCTCAAGTAGTCTTACTCATAAATCTTCCCCATATACAATATAGCAGCGAGTGACTTCCACTCGGGCTGTTCTGGTAGATAACCCATATCTATTGTATCTTCCATCCAGGATTCCATTGCCTCCAAAAAGTCAGAGAGCGATAGGTTTTCCCATTCCTTAGGGTTCACTTGAAGGTCGTTTCTCAATGCCTTTATAAATTCAATGAGTTCATCTTTTGAATCAACATTCTCTCGTTTCTCAAAAAGGTCCATATTTTAGAATACTCCTCCCTTATAAAAGCAAAGACACGCAAGCGTTAAGCGTGTCTCTTTGTCATTTCTGTTGCTCCGCTAAAAACCTCAAGTACCTCACATGTTCTAAGGCTTTCTTTTTATCTTCCTCGCTTAGCTTATCCAGTTCGAAAAAGAAGAGGTTTTCAAATTCTGATCGAGGGGATTCTGGCGTATCAGTAGGTGAAGTTGTTGTAGTTTTCCCATGCAAATAATCAGTTGTTACATTAAACAAATCTGCGAGTTTATTCACTGTCTCCATTGGAGGTTGTTTGGTTCCATTCTCATAGGCAGTATAAGTGGGGCGTGCAACCCCGATTAAGTCAGCAACGTAACCTTGAGTCCATTTGGAATCGAGGCTCTTTTTTTTCTCACGTTCATTTTTTAAGCGCGCTCCAAATACTTTCATATTGAATTCCAACATTCTATCACCGACCAAGTATAAGATAGCTTAATTATAGTGTTACTTTGAGAAACAATAAATAAATGTTACTAAGAGTATAACAAATTGTTGACTTGTTACTTTAGGGAACTTATAATCACGATATAAGGTTACTTAAAGGAACGTTTGGAGGTGATGAAATGAGAGATTGGCTTAAGACTAAACGGGAAGAAAAAGGTATGAATCAAGAACAAGTCGCTTTAGAGAGCGAAATTTCGAGAAGTTATTACACACTCATTGAATCTGGTAGTAAAACTCCTGGTGTGAAAGTGGCCAAGAAGATAGCAAAAGTACTGGATTTAGAATGGACAAAATTTTTTGATGAAAAATGTTCCTTAAAGGAACTATCAGCCTGAAAGGAGGCCAACAATGATCAAACCACCTAAAGGTATCGAATTCCACCGTGAGTTCGCACCTGACATGAAACGTATGGTCCATGCTTTGGAGATTCTACTCAAGTCAAAACCAGCAGAACCAAAGGAAGTCACTCAGCCAGAACAACCGGTTACGAAAGAGGAAACAGCCTAAAGGAGTGCTGGACGACCCTCACACAACTGCATAGAGCGTCGAAGAGCGGGAGCGAGCGAAGATATGAGCCGCGCCTTAATACATTCCACCAATTCACCAGGTAAGGGTGATAACAAGGTCACGGTGGGGTCACTGCCAAGACTCGACGCTGCATGCAGTTGTGTGAAAGGAAAGTGAGGTGATCAATTTGGATGAACTCGATCATTTGGTTAAACGAATTGGCTGGTACACCAAGAAAGTCAAGCAATCAGCAAAATGGCCACGAGAGAAACGGCAACGTCGGCTCCCAAGACTTCTGGCTTACAAAGAAAGACTGCATGAGCTAATCAGAAAAAGAAAGCCCTCGGCTCATATGGATGCCGAGGGAGAGTCTGGAAAGTGAGCTTGGATTCATTGTACATCGAAAATCGAATAACGAAGGTAAGGATGGTGCGAACACATGAGCGACTTTGGCAGGCAATTGAGCCAGTCACTCCATGAGGCGGGGATGACTCAAATGGCATTCAGCTTCGAAACGAACGTCAGCAGAGAGGCAATCTCCTCCTACACAACGGGTAGGACTATTACGCCTCCAGATATTAAGTCGAAATCGGTGCTATTAACGGATAACCCATACCTGTCAATGGAGGCTGCTCAAGAGTCAACTGCTGGGACGAGCCCCGGAATCATAGGCGGTGATCGAATCGAAGTGAATCGTCACACCGTTCTGGATCGCACGGAACACGAAATGAACGAGCTATTGAAAGTGATTCGAGAGGCAGAGGAAAGCCTTATCAGTGCGCCGCCACGATCCTTAACAACACAGGAAAGGCAAGCAATCGAAACCTTGATCCAAGAGACATTGGATGTCGTCACAGCAAGTACAAACCTCGCAGCAATCCTTTGTAGAGAGTACAAGGTGTCATGGATTAAACAATGGGCTATCCACAAATCAAAGTGGATGAAAAACGGACTCATGAAAATGATGAAAGGGGTAGGGCTACATGAATAATCAGTACATGGTGTTTGATAAAGACCAGCTCATGATTATGATTGGGGCATTAGTGGAAGAGAAGGTCAGGGTTCAGCAAGCGGGTAATGCCTGGCAAGCAAAACGGCTTATCATCACGGCAAATACTCTTATCGAAATGTATGGTGGAAATCCCGGTTACTTGGATGAGGAACAGTTAGAACATGCTTCTGGAGCGTTAGAAAGAGCGGTTGAGAACCGTAGAGGTTTGGCACAAAACAAGGCGTCACAGGCTCTATGGCTTGCTGCTCGTTTACGGGAGGTAAAGGCAGAGCGGGAGAGGCGATTTCTTAAAGCACCGTATGTAATGGTGAAGGGCAAGCGGAAAGCGGTCCTTTTGAAAGCGAGAGAAGTCGCTGCATACCTACAATATGAAAAAACCGCCCGCGGCGAACGGACGGCTTAGAAAAACACTGTATCGGAAGAATACCACAACCACATAAGGAGGACAACCCCGTGAGTAAATCGCTTTTGGATAGAGGCATCGTAGCAGTAGAAAACATTGATTGGAAAGGTGATCGTTGGGCCGCATTTCAGGTGAACGGAGCTTTAAAAATCAGCGAATTCTCCAAATTGACTGAAGGGCAAGAAATAGTCTTGAAAAATTGGGAAGAGATCGAGCGATTGAGGAACTTTCTAAATAGCTTGAAGCCAGTAAAAAAGCCAGAGGAGGTTGTCATTCATGCAGCAACTGCTTGATTTTCCGGAGTACGTCGAACGGACAGAGCCTAACAGACAGCGGCAATTGGAACCCTTAGCTTTTGAGGTTGATGACAGCGGGCTTGAATGGACGGTGCGGGATGTTATTGAAGAATTGGAGCTTCTTGTTGAGGGGAAAGCAACGATGAATCAAGAGGATTTCGTAGAGGGGATAAGGGAACAGGCAAGACGCTTGATAAAGTAACGCGGGCTTCGGCCCTGCGTGGAAGATTCTGCGACCTCCTAGAATATGAGAGCGCACGTGAGGGAGTCTTCCACGGAGGTTCGAACCTCCAAGTAATACATAGCGAGGTCAAGACGTGGCGTAGGCAAGGAACTACAACGGCTGCCGTAGAGGTTGGGACGGTGGCGCCTCGCGAACAAATCCAGAGGAGGTGTGAAGAGTGGGGCAAGTGGCAGAAATGATTCTATCAGGTTTGCTTTGCCAAGTATGCGGCGCATATATGGACGATTTTGAGGAACCTGGACATCCAAGAACTTGCGAAGATTGCCAAGAAGAAAAGTAAAAGACCCAGCGCTGCAACGCTGAGTCTGATTCGAAGCATTTACCACTTAGCAGTATCGTAACGTCAACGAGCTGAAAGTGCAAGGAGGCGGAGCTATTTGAGTCTACAACAATTTGATCCAACCGAATATATGCAAGCACCTTCTCAGCCAAAAACGGCGGGGACTGAGGCGCTAATGACAAGACAGGCGCAGGAAGTACAAGCTGCAATGGTGATTGCAAAGCGGTTTCCGCGGGATGAAAACGAAGCATATGGTCGCATTATGAAGGCTTGCAGCCGCAAAATACTTGCTGAAAATGCGATGTACGAATATCCGAGAGGCGGACAAAAGGTTACAGGGCCATCCATTCGTTTAGCAGAAGTGCTGGCTCAATGCTGGGGAAATATCGACTCAGGAATTATTGAGCTGGAGCAGAGAAACGGGGAGTCATCGGTGATGGCCTACGCTTGGGACCTAGAAACGAACACTCGCCAATCAAAAACGTTTACCGTGAAGCATGAGAGGAAAGCGCGCGGATCGATTAATAAGCTAGATGACCCTCGGGATATTTATGAGCTAGTAGCAAATCAGGGAGCTCGCCGGGTTAGGGCATGCATTCTCTCGGTCATACCGGGTGACATTGTAGATGCTGCGATTGAGCAATGCAAAGTGACACTTGTTAGCGGTCATAAAGAGCCACTCTCGGATAGGGTGAGAAATGCGCTTGTGTTGTTTGAGAAGGAGCACAGCATTTCAAAAGAAATGGTGGAAAAATACATCGGTTGTAAGGTAGATGCCTTCTCGGAACATGACTTCATTCGTTTAGGAAATGTGTATCGTTCGTTGAAAGATGGCATGGGAAAGCGTGAGGATTACTTCGATATTCGATTATCTCAGGAGAATGGGTCGAAGCTGGAAGAACAATTCAAACAACAACAGCAGCAAGAGCAAGGTGGTGTAAATCCTGATGGTGGAGCTGAACAATCAGAACTACCACTCGATTGAGGCTGATCTAGTTTATATGAGCAACAGCCAGTACAAGGACTTCATTGAATGCGAGGCTAGGGCCGTGGCAAAGGTGAAGGGGGCTTGGATAGAGCCACCAAGCGATGCTTTGCTAATTGGTTCATACGTACATGCTTGGGCCGAAGGAGCGCTAGAAGAATTTAAGGCGAGCAACCCGGCACTGTTCACAAAAAAAGGCGAACTGTATGCACATTACAAGGTCGCAGACAAAATGATTGAAACATTGGCAAATGATCCGTTTATAACTTTCCTTCTGCAAGGAGAGAAAGAAAAGATCATAACAGCAGAATTTGCAGGAGCGATATGGAAGGCAAAGCTGGACGTTCGACATGCTGAAGGAGAACGGATCGCGGATATCAAGACAGTCAGGGATATCCGGGGGAAGCATTGGGATAAGGAACTTGGCTGCTATGTCTCATTCGTTGAGGCATACGGTTATCTGAGGCAGATGGCGCTTTACGTGGAGTTGGAACGAATCAATCACGGTCGCAGCCATTGGTACGATCCTTACATCATCGCTGTTTCCAAAGAAGATCCACCAGATAAGGAAGTAATCAGCATGGATACACACCGGATTGAAGATGAGCTGGCTGAGATAGAACGGCGTATGCCTCGAATCATTGAAGTAAAGTCTGGTTTCACGGAACCAAAAAGATGCGGCACCTGCCGATACTGCCGTGAAACAAAGAAGTTAAGCAAGGTCACACATTATATGGATTTAATTGCTTGATACGCCGAGGGGGCAGGGGATGGGCATAGCAGAATACGGGACAACGGGGTTTTACGTCCTCCCCCGTTTAGCCTTTCGTTGCAAAAGGGACAAATGGATCTTCCAAGAGATTATGAGCGAAGCGAATTTCAGGGACAACGAAAAGTGTAAACGTGGACAAGTTGTATTCATCATGAAGGACTATGCCAAAGAGACAAACTGGTCCGAGGATCAAATCAAATACTCGCTTAATCAGCTAAAGGCAATGGGATTGATCCAGTGGCAACTCTACCGAGGGAACACCAAAAACGGCTTGCTGATCACAGTCAACCATTATGATGAATTTCAAAATCTCGGTAGCTATAGCCGCCAAAAAGGGTCAGATTTTCCCGAAGAGAATCCCGAAGACATTCCACCTGAAATCCCGAAGATAGAGGGGGCCGAAAACCCTAATGTATCAAGGGTTGAAGGGGGTTCTGATGAACAGCTTTCCCGAAGAGATTCGGAAGAGAATCCCGAAGAGATTCCTGAAGTATATAAGAACAGCATTAAAGAACAGCATGTAAAACATAAAAAAGATTCTTGTCCCAAACGCACTAAACGCGTTTATGACGAGTCAACAGACGCTTTTATTTTGGCAAGGTATCTCCGCGACCGTATCCTTCGTTGGAAACCAGACGCTAAGGTTCCAGAAGCCACACCAGTTGCACTCGCTTCATGGGCAGATGATATGCGAAAGATGATCGAGTTGGACAAGCGTAGCAAATATGACATACAGCTTGTCATCAAATGGGCAACGGACGATTCCTTTTGGCAAGTAAATATCCTGTCGGCTGGGACATTACGAAAACAGTACGACAAACTGGATGGAAATATGCGCAGGAAAGTAGTTCCCATGCCTCAGGCTCGTGTGGACCATCCATCAACAAATACTCCAATTAGCCGTGGCTCAGACCAAATACATGCTGGATTTGAAAAGCGGGCTGCAAATGATCTGGCCTTCCAAGAAATGCTTTTTGGGAAAGGAGAGAGTCCATGATTGATCGCCTACAGAACCTGCCAGCAGAAAAGGCAACTCTTGGCAGCATAATCATGGAGCCGATGATCCTCGACGAAATTGAATTGATCTTGTCTCCAGAAGATTTTTCACACTCAGGACACCAAGATATATATAAATCTTTGCTCAGCCTTCGAGATAGAGGGGAAAAGATAGACCTCGTAGCACTAACCACCGAATTGAGTAATAAAAAACAACTAGATGCTATTGGTGGCGTACCGTACTTGACTAGTCTCGGTAGTGTCGTTGCCTCAGCAGCAGCAGTAGACCACCACGCTGAATTAGTCAAGGAAGCAGCAACGACAAGGAAAGTATTCCAATACGCGGAGTCACTCCGATCCAGAGTATTGAACGGGGAGTATGATTCTGCCGAAGAGCTGCTGAACTTGGCGGAAGAGAGAGTAGCTGAAATTCGACCAAGTCAACGCGGAGGATTGCAAGCAGTAAAGGACTTTATCCTCGATCACATTTCCATAATCGAAAACACTCGAACTGATAGTGGTTCCCTTCTGGGCAAGTCGTGGGGCATACCCAAAGCAGACATGCTTACTAGCGGAGCATGCGGCGGTCAATTAATCATCCTGGGTGCTAGACCTTCAGTTGGGAAAACAGCGTTCGCATTGAAGATGGCACGGACAACTGGCATTCAACCTGATAGCGATCCAGTTGCGATTTTCTCGCTAGAGATGAGAAAGGGAGATTTGTTAAACCGGATGCTCTCAGCAGAGGCCAAGATACCACTCTTGAAAATCCGCCACAACAAGATGAGCGAGGGCGAATGGCAAGTATTCACGCAGGTAAGTAACAAGTTTTATCGCTCTAATATCTACATGGAGGATAAGGGTAGGCAAGCTTTAAACGAGATCGTAGCAGAATCTCGGGCATTAAAACGCAAGCATGGCAAGGTGGGTATGATCCTAATCGACTACCTTGGACTGATTGGAAATAAAGGGCGTGGTCGTCGTAACCGCAACGTTAATCGTGATCAAGAGATCGGGGAGTATACTGGCACCCTAAAAGAATTAGCTAAGGAATTGGATTGCCCAGTTGTACTTCTTGCCCAGTTAAACCGGGATATTGATAAAGGGATTGTAAAACGACCGAACCTTTCAAGTCTTCGCGAAAGTGGAAATATCGAGCAAGACGCTGATGTGGTTGCTTTTCTACATAGGGATGACAGCGAAGAGTACGTTAATTTTGCAACAGGAGAGCCAATCAGCAAAGTTGAGCTCATCATTGCTAAAAATCGAGACGGATCGGTTGGAACAGTGAACCTTGCCTTTCGACGTGTGTTTCAGGAATTTATCGACTGGGATATGGCACCGGGGCGACAGGTACAAGAAACGTTGAATACCGGTTCCTAAACGGGAGGAGAGCAGTCATGAAACAAGGCAAACGACCTAGCAGGCAACAAAAAGAAGAATTGGAAGCACGCAATCTAAACCCTGCAAACTGGCTGGTTGAGCGCGATAGCACAACAGAACTGGTTTTGATCAATCGCTTCTCCGGTAAGACACGGACCATAAAGAAAGGGGCATAAGCTGTGCAAAGGCTGATTATCCCCTTGCTGATGGAGAAAAGACGGCGGAACAAGACAACAAGGAAGATGGAGAATATCTGGGTCGTTCCTTCATGGAATCATTTGTACACCATCGTCAAAAATGCGCCAACTCTAGGAAAGTGGGGAGAGCTTTATAAACAGCGTGTAGCAGAGGCTGCTGTTGAGTGGGCCATGGATAACGATTGGGTGATGATTGAGACCAGGAAGGTTATTCTACGCACTTGGATTTACTGGAACGATGCCAGAGAGAAAGACTGCCACAACACCGATAAAGCCTGGGCTGATGCTCTGGAAGGCATTCTTTACAGAAACGACAGTCAGGCATTGATACAGTATCAGGACTTTCAAATTGATCGGAGTAACCCACGTATCGAAATAGAGCCGATTGTTGGCGGTCTAATCATAAGAGACACGCCAGCACGAAAAAATAAACCATCAAAAAATCAGATGGCAATTAAATTCTAATCCAAGGGAGAGTGTGGAAAATGAGCAATCAAGCACAATTTACGGCACTGGTAAAGAAAATGGCAACGGATGATAAAAAAATGGTTTTGAGCTTGGAACTAGTCGGTAACATTGAGCCAACTTCACTAGTGAAATTAGTAGATATGATCGGTGACAAAGTGACTGTAAATCTTGGCAACCCACAAATGGCTATGGAATTTGACGAGGATGATAGAGAAGAACGTCGCGGTTTATCCGTCACAACAGATCAGTCTGGAGTGGTAACTCAAATTAGCGGAAACAGCGAGGAAGACAACAAAGATACTGGTGACATGGAGAACGAAGGTGACGAATCCTCAGAAAACGGGGAAGGCTCTGAAAACACCTCAATTCAAACCGAAGACTCGGAGAATAACTCACCTGATACAGAGCAGCAAAGCCAAGAAGAATCCGATGGCAACACGAACGACGGCGATCAGGAGGAAAATAAACAAGAGGAAGCTGTCGCCGCAATCGACAAGGATAAACTGGTGGCATTCATCTTGAGCGGACAAGCTCCAGCGTTTGAAGAAATGGAGTATGACTTCCCAGCATTGCTTGCACGAAAACAAAATGGCGAAACGTGGATTAAGATTGCGTCGTCCATAGGCACCTCGTCCTCCAAACTTCAAACAGCTTGGTCCAAATACAAGAAACTCGTTGCTGAACATATGGCAAAAAACGGTGAGGAACCGGGGGCAGCGTAAAGCTGCTCCTCTCCCCTAGAAAAGCGGAACCATATGACAGCCGTTAAACCGAAGCCGGAGCATCTTTGGAGACGTGGCTTTCCTAAAACCTCCGAGCAAAAGCGGATAAACGAAACCATCGTTAATGCGAAAGTGAACGACTGGAAAGTAGGCGGAGCATTGCCGCCTTGGAACGGGAGGAAGTAAGGCTACTCAGGATAACGGCGTCCATGACTCCCGAACAGTTCGTGGACGCCTCCATACACACGAACAGGAAGATCAGGGAACACGAGGGCAACATGACCAGCATCGAGCTGTAGAAGGTCGGAATCTTGTTCAATCACATAAGGTATCTCCATTGCAGTCAGGGCCTCTTTTAGATAGCTGATCTCAGACCACGCGACAGAGTAATAAAATGACTTTTCCATGAAACCAACTCCTTTGTGGTCATTATGACATACGGAGTTGGGACAAAAATAGGAGACGGAAGAAATGCATCCGTTTGTGGCTGGTGATAAAGTTGAACACCCGGAATTAGGCCAGGGAGTAGTCATACAATGGCAGCCCGCCAAGCTACTTGTTAAGTGGGAGATAGGGCGCATATTGCTCATTATGTTGGGCAATGTTCGTAAGGGCCGTCAATTATTTTACACAGATTTGGTATCCTTTGTGTTTCGTCTTCATAGCCAATGACACATGTCTCTACCTTAACTGGGATTGTATCATTGTATGTAGGATCATTAATGTCCTTTGGGTGGTGATATCCAAGATTATGCATTAATTCATGGAATGTTGTTTGTGTGAATGCAATGTCACTAAGTGAATCGATAAGATCAACATTAAACCAAATTCCTTTACAGCCGGGATATGCAAATGCATAAGCAGTCGGATCAGAAGAGTCTGCATTGTGAACTAGCATTTCGCTATAGTACATTTCTTTAAGCTTAGTGGTATCACTTTCTGTTAATACTGCACATGAATTTCTGGCTAGGATAGAACAAATAACATTATGCGCTTTTCTTATTCGTGCTTCAAAAGAAGGATCAGAAAAATTGTAACGAAAATTTGTGAGATGGTTAAGTCTCCATTCAGGTACACTTTTTCTTTCAAAGTAGTCTTTTTTGAACAAAAATAGCCTACGATGCTCGTCTTTTAAGTGGCAGTCTAAGAAACCACCAGCAAAATTATTTGCAACGGCATAATGGTCAACAATACTAAAAGCGGTAAGCATATCTCCCCAATGATTTATTAAGCGTGGTAAGCCAAGTTCGTTCCAGTGGATAAGTTTTGTTTCTACTGACTCAGGATTTAGTAATATTGCAGCTGCAGTTGAATTATGAAATTCATGAACAGGAAAGGCAGTAACGTATGCCTTATTTCCATCATAGATATCTGAACCTTGAAATCGCTCATGAAGAAAAATCATAGCGGAATCGTTTTGATGTATATCGGAAAACGAAGTCATCCTACCTGCTGCTTCTTTTACAAAAATTAAATCAAGACTGTTATCCGATTTAAACTTTAAAACCGGAAATGCCCCAATTGCTTCGGTCTCATTCCCATCAATGAATCTATGGGCACGTCTAAAAGTAGTATCAACATCATGTTCCCTCCAGACTCTCGTCATGGTCTTTCCTCCCTACCACATATTAGGGATAGTTTTTACTACGGACACCAATTTATTCTCTCTAAGGTTCTAACTGTAATCTTACGCGCAACTGTTAGGGATACTAATGAAAATACTACTGCTGAGGTAGGGAAGTGAGTCAATGAACGGCTCTATTAACAAAAAATATACCGTTCGAGTGGTTTCATCTTAATGGAGAAAGTCAGAAGTGGTTTGAAAATCAGATAAAGGAACATGGATGGAAAAGGGTTCGCAAGGGATGGGATTTGCACGAAACGTTACGACTTAACTTGATGTGTAGGGAGTAGCTGGCACAAGCTACTCCTGGATAAAGATGCGTAGAGTGATCACCAAGGGACTGGTGGTGGTGGTGGAGGATCATCACTTATAGGAGGAATCGTTGGTGGTTTAGGATTTATTCCAGGTGGTGAATCTGGTGGTGCATTCGGTGGCTTCAATACAGGTGGTTCCCAAGGAGGTGGAGTAGGTTGAGGTACTGCACCGGGTGGTGGGAATACTGGATTTGGTAATTGAAAGTCAGGTGGACGGGGAGAATTAGAATTTGGATTTTGATTTGATGGTGTCAAACAGAAATACCTCCTTTTTTTTAGCATCTGGTGATGGAAAGGAAATTATACAAAGTAGTTAGGGAGGAAAGTTGAATGTCTGAAACGACAAACTGCCGTTATTGTGGGCACAACATAGATCCTGGAATCGCTCTTCATAACACTGGCAAGCCAGACGTTTGCGACAATTGCGCCATCTAAGAGATGGAAAAGCGTAGAAAGGAACAAGAACGTGTCATTGAAATGCTGGCAACGAAGGTGATGGGATGGGAAAAGCATGAAGTAGAGCTGGACCTAACCGATGGAGGGACGCAAAAGTTCTTCGACTCTTGGAAGATGAATGGAATTGAGGTTGCAACTCACTGGCGCCCACTCCACAACATAGCCGATGCGTGGATGATCGTAGAGAAGTTCAAAACATTGCGAGAAACTAACTATTTGGCGTACCTAGTCTTTTATGAGAGCATCCCAAGTAGCATTTATGCCATAACCCCGAGAACAATTTGTGACGCTGCTTTGGAAGCTTTGAATGTGGTTGATTAACAAATCGGTAATTGAGGAAAAAGGTCCAATTATCTACTTAGGACAAAACAAAAACCCACTGTCGCCAGTGAGTTTATACTTTAAAAACTTATAATTTTTTAGTAGCAGAAATCATAAGAATTTCCGCATCCTAGATAGCTGCACATAATCACAGTCAATGGTGGAAGGTCTCCTTGTACTTGATTTACGAATTTCACCTGGACATCTAAATCAAACAAATCTTGTTTTTGCATTGTTAGCCCCTCCTAATAATGTAGTTATATTTACAATAAACGGTAATACAAAAACGGTTTTTAGTAAAGTGCATGAATAGATATTTAGTTTTGTAGAGAGTACGGATGGTGAAGCCGTTACTTCGAAATGGGTAACACAACACACGATTTGATAAATTAGGTGAGCAAGCGGCAAGCTCAGTGCTTAAAAAAAATACCCCCGGATTATACCGAGGGCCGTTGATGGATACTTCTTTTACTTCTTCTTGGTTATTTCCAGTTTGACACCTTTTGTTGGTTCTACAGCTAACGTTAGTGGCATGAGGGTATTTTTTAATGTAACCACATCCCCAGCGTTTAAAGTCAGCTCAACACTATCGGTTACTTCACCTGGGACTACAAGGATGGTGGTTTTCTTAGCAATACCGTTTACAGTAAGTGCTATCTGACCACCTGGAGGAGGAAATCCAGCAGTAATGTTAACGCTGTAATCAAACTGGTAATCGCCAGATTCACTCACGATAATCGCTGCTGTTCCTGGCTGATGAATCACACCATTTAAATTTTCGCTAGAGCTGAAAGGAATATCAAGCCCAGTGAAAATCATGTTCGTACTGCTGTTTGCTAAATAATAGAAACTGCCAACCACAATTTCGCTATTCTCGACTTGTCCCCTTCTGTTTTTGAGGGGTTTCATTCGAGCCTACACCGTGCGGGCGACTTTCATCGCACACGGCGTGCCATCAACGAATAAGAAAGAAAATTTACAATGGGCAATTTCATCCTATCAAACTCGTCTCACAAAATTCTCACAAAAAACTCGTAAATGTTCTAGAACGATAAATACCAGCAATGCAGCATTTGACAAAACAATCGATGTGATAAATAGGAGGACTTGTATGGATGAGTCAATGAAGAAAGAAATTGAAATGGTCAAGCAGCGTGACAGATGTGAGGATTGTGTGTGGCAAGGTAACATCGATTTCTATTGTGATGATTGTAGACTTGCTGAAAACGGGAGATATTTTGACCCTAATATGTTTTTGCCACGGACTCGTAAAGCGGAGGTCGTCTAAATGAAACGTGAAATGTCAGAAAACCTTAAAAACATTACTATCGGACAAGTTTTGGAGTATCGAAAACAGAGGCAAGAAGCAAAAACGATGGGGGAATTCAAGGCTTTGGGCAGGGAAATCCGAGACAGGCACGGACTAACGGATAGGGAAGCAATCGCTTTGCTTAGCCTAGAGATTGATATCCAAGTTTAACAAAACATTACTTGTGAGAAGGACGGTGCAATATGAAATCTGAGGCAATCGTTCGAGAAATAACACAAATGACGGATCAAGCAAAGACGATGGGCGAGCTGCACGAGCTGCTGAACACTATCGCTTATACAATCGGCGGAATGGTTTGCCACTTTGATCAAGATGAGCGGTCAAAGGTGATTATTGGCCTGACTGAATCAATTGGTTTAGGGCTGATGTACACATCAAAGTCGCTAGGTGAGCCTTGCAGCATTGAAATGGTAGTGGGGAGACGAGAAAAGGAGGAAACCTCTTGAAAGCCATAACCATCCACCAGCCGTGGGCAACGCTGATCGCCCTCGGGGAAAAACGATTTGAGACACGAAGCTGGTCAACTAGGTATCGCGGGCCAATCGCGATCCACGCCGCTAAGAAAGTGGACAAGGATATTTGCTTGGAGGAGCCTTTCCGCAGCGTGCTGGCTAAACATGGGTACACCGTAGATAATCTTCCAACTGGTGCAGTGGTTGCAATTGCAAACCTCACTGAGTGCTGGCGTAGTTTAGGTGAGGGGTATTTGAGTGGCGTGCCAATTCTCCAGAATGGGATAAAAGGTCAAACAAAACAGATAAGTCCCCAGGAGGATTCGTTTGGATGGTTTGAATCGGGACGGTACGCCTGGGAAATGACAGACGTAAAGCAAATCGATCCGGTGCCAGCAAAAGGGCAACAAGGGCTATGGAATTGGGGAGGGGAACGGGATGTCTGAATTAGACAACATGCCAGATGTATGTAAGAGTTGCCCGGAAAACTACTATTGCAGCTTAAAACCGGATATGTGGAATTGCGAAGCAGAGGAGGAGCAGGATGCAAGCAGGACGTGAGATAAAGTTCCGGGTATGGGACGGCGTTTTACAATACATGATTTATTCGGAGGAATCACGATCCATCAGTAGTTTTTTCGCTGATGTTGAAGGAAAAGAAAAAATGAATGTCATGCAATTCACTGGTCTCCGCGACAAAAACGGAAAAGAGATTTTCGAAGGAGATATCTTGAAGCAAAATTACAGGGCTGAAACTGGTAGTTACGATGATCGGATATCATACGAAGGCCATCATATCGGACCTGTAATCATTACAGCAAGCAAAGGTGTATGCATGAAGAATCCGCTTTGCTACTCAGTTGAAACAGACGAAATTAATCGGTCAAGACAGTACAAAAACGTTGCGAGCTACCGTTGTGAAATCATCGGTAATAAATTCTCAAATCCTGAACTGCTGGAGGTGGGTAAATAATGCAATCAAGACGGGTTGTTAAGTTCCGAGCATGGGACCCAGATCGTGAAAAGATGATGCATCCGATGGTTCTGAATTGGTGGCAGGATGAAGGTACGCTAGCATTCCGAAGCGAGTTCATTGACAAAGAAGAACCGCATGAGTGCACTTCAAAATACTTGGACGAAGTGAATTTACTGCAATACACAGGATTGCGTGACAAGAACGGTAAGGAGATTTATGAGGGAGACATCGTTCATGTCCCGGATCATGATTGGAACGGCTATGTCATGTTCACAGGCGATTGCCAGTATGCGTTGAAAGGAAAGACTGTATTGGGTAATGACGGATATCTTTTATTCACCCAGATTTACATAAATAAGTGCGAAGTCATCGGTAACATCTACGAGAACCCTGAGCTCCTATAAGGTTAATAACAAAAGAGAAAATTGTATGTTTTCCATGTAGAGTTGTACCTTTCCCTCTTATAGGAGTTTGCATAAAGTATAGCAAACTTTCAAAAAGGGGGATGAGCGATGAGGAAAAATAAAAACAGCATTCGTGGCGGAGTTTCCATTATTACTTGCACGAACCGACCACATTTTTTTAATAATATCATCGCTAATTATAAGACCCAGTTGTTTCGGGTAAAAGAGTTGGTAATTGTGATTAATAAAGATAGCATGAGCTTGGAAAAATACCGAAAAAAAGTGCGGGGATATAAGAACATTTCTATCTACAAAGTTCCAGAAAGGGTCTCTTTGGGCAGATGCTTAAATTATGCGGTCAGCAAAACGAAATACCAATTTATCGCAAAGTTCGATGATGACGATTACTACTCACCATATTATTTAAAACAGCAAATGAATGATCTTCATCGTACAGGAGCTGACATTGTTGGGAAGCGGGCATATATGGCTTATCTCCAAGCAAGAAAGCTACTAATTTTACGTTTCCCTAAACAGCAGAATAAGTTCTTAGGGGCGCTTGCAGGGGGAACCATATTATTTAGAAAACGTGTATTCAACCGAGTACGTTTTGCTAACGTTTCACTAGGGGAAGATGGAAGATTTATAAGAGCCAGCCGAGCCAGAGGCTATAAAATTTACGCTTCTGCTCCTCGTAATTACATTGCGGTTCGTAGAAAAAACAAAAAGAGTCATACATGGACCGCTGGAGACAGATATCTAATGTCGGGAAGTCGGGTTCTGGCGAAATCGATTCGGTTACGTAAACTCTCTTCCCGAAAAATAATCTAGCAGATGAACAAGATTAGGAATCAAAATAGTATTTCAAAAAAATAGCCCCCCAGCAGGGAGCCCGTAAATATGTTCGGCAAAAACATTATAGCATGGGCTGCCACGAGGGGGAATCTGGAAAATGAGCGCACAGGTACAGGAACAACTGTCATTTCTGCAACCAGTAAATGAAACAGAAGTCAGAAAGGCCGTTGCGAAGGAATTGAAAAAATACAAAGCCCTCCGTGTTGCTGTCCAAAACAAACAGGAGCTTCAAGCGAAGGGTATAAGTCAGTTGTTTCCACGCCTTCAACAGACGGAAACGACAAGTGAGTTGAAGGCACGCCAAATCGAACGAGCGCTACAATACTCGTTGGATGAGGTAGAACGCCAGATTATCGAAGAAAAGTACCTCAGCACTTCACAGGTGAAGGATATCAATGTCTATTTAGATTTGGGCCTGACTAAAGACCAGTATTATCCGAAAAAGAAAGAAGCTATTTTTCAAATTGCTACGGCACTCGGGATGATCTGAGTGCCTTTTTCATTCAAAAAGGTCGATAAAATCCCGATAAAATACCGCACAAATTAACGGATAAAAGGCAGGACGATTTGAAATGCCTGAATCGGTAATCTTGAGTCAAGAGCAAGCGACATCGGCTCTTGGGAGATACCGCCTATCCCTTATCAATGGTGTACCTGAGCGAATCTATGGGTGATGACGAATGTGACCTTACGAGAGGGGGATATTCTGAGCCTGAACGCACCAGTTGCGGCGAGCGTAGCAGGGAACCATGCAATTATCTTTCATTGTATGCATTACAGCGGTTTTCAAGTTTTGGGAACCCCTCTCGGAGCTTTAGGAAATCGCGAATTACTCTGCTGGGATTTACCGGACAGGGGAAAACATGCGAGGCATACGGCTCCGGCCTCTCGCCCCTTGTCCTGTATCTCTCATAATCGTTACGCCGATCCTGCCCTAAGAGTGTAGAGGATTTTTTCCGGTAAGCAGGGGCAAATGCTTATTGATTGTTCTGCACCGCCTCCGAAAGTCTGTGACCGCAACAGGCAAAAGGATTGGCTCGCGGCGGAGGCCCCTGCCGAAGTAAGTGGGGTTTCCTATAGACAAACTGAGTCACCTTCAATCAAAATAAAGTACGGAGGGTGATTTTATGGAATTGTTCGAAATCGTTGTCTCTTTTGGTGTTGGGGTTGTTTCTGGGTTGGTATCAGGGGTTATTGTCGCAAAGTACTACAAGAAAAAAGAAACTGAAGACGCATTTATTTTATCTTTATTCGAGGAAAAACAAAAAACTGCAAGATATCTTCAAGGGTTACAATTAGAACTTAAGATCATTTCTGAGGCTTTAAATAAAAATGAAGTCCCAGATCTTTCTGAAATTCGTAGGCAATTAGCGAATCCACCAAGAACACCTACTTTTGGAAGTGAAAAGATATCGGAAGTATCTAAAACGAGAATAAGTACAAAAATTGATATAGTTACTAAAGTAAAAGATTCTATAGATAGTGGTGAATTAAACACAAAAATCCTATTTTTGTTAGACAGAGAGTTGTTCAGAGCGCAGATAGAAGTGTTGGAAATAGAAACAGTAAAGAAATGACACTACTCTATTGGGGGTGGGTGAAATGTAGTGCGCCAGTTTGTTGACTCAGTTTCAGGAGAAATTTTCTATACCGAGGAAGTGCTGCGCCGGTCGGACGAGATTGTAAAAGTATTTCGACCTGTAGGCCGCAGCTCAAAATTCGTGAAGATCAAAGCCAGCCAAAAGGCAAAGCGACGGCTCAGAAAGCTGTCACTCGCTGAGGCTGGCTTTTTGTTGAAAATCGCTCCATATGCCAGCGAGGGAACTAACCTCTTGCAGGGTGATAATGAGCGCGGACAAAAGGGGATGCCACTTACCGTCAAAGACCTTGCCCGCATCGCAGACTGCTCCTATCCAACAGCACGTAGGATCGTGAAGACATTCGTGGAGCTGCACATAATGCGTCGAACTGACTTGGAAGGACGGTCAGCATTGGCAATCAATCCACTGTATTCTCTCAACGGGAAGACAGCAGAAGCGTGGCTCCTGCACCTATTCAGCCAGGAGATTACAGAGGCAGGAGAAGACCCAAATTTAGACTAGGGGGTCGCCAGAAGCCAACAGCCAGCCAAGTCATGAAGCTCTAAACCTCAACCAGATTTTTTGCGGTGAAAGAAAACATATACTTTTCTACTGGAATAGTAGTCGTTTCATTACACCCCCAAAATACGGAACCAGCCCAACAGCATCAAGGCATACAGCAATTAAAGGGCTGGCAATATTCTTAATTCTTACTTTATCGCCACGAAGGAGCTGAACAGCATGGACATACGGAAAATATCAGTCTCTAAAATTAACCCAGCACCGTATAACCCACGGGTAGATTTGCAGCCGGGTCACCCCGAATATGAGAAGCTGAAACGATCCATTCAAGAGTTTGGCTACGTCGAGCCACTGGTATGGAATGAGCAAACAGGTAATCTCGTCGGCGGGCACCAACGCTTTAAAATCCTTGTAGAGCAAGGAGCATCTGAAATAGAGGTTTCTGTTGTGTCCTTGGATGAAATCCAAGAGAAGGTTTTGAACGTTGCATTGAACAAGATTAGCGGTGATTGGGACACAGATGCTCTCACGCAATTGCTTGTTGAATTGCAGCAGGAAGGGGTAGACATTGCTTTATCGGGCTTTGATGATGTAGACCTCAAGCAAATGGTCGGAGAGATTGAGATACCGAATTTCGAAGCTGGCACAGAAGAAGACCAAGGGGATTTAGGGGTTCTGAATTCAAAACTGGTGAAGTGTCCGCACTGCGGAGAGGAGTTTGAACATTGACGCAGTTAAAAGTGGCTTGGGCAACCTATGAAGCGGCGAAATTTGCTTGTGAAAACTTCCACTATAGCAAATCTCTCCCTGCTGGGAAGCTAGTGAAAATAGGAGCCTGGGAAGATGACAAGTTCATTGGAGTTGTTATTTTTAGTCGTGGAGCCAATAGCAGGATCGGTTCACCTTACGGCTTGACCCAAACAGAATGTTGCGAATTGACAAGGGTTGCGCTTACCAATCACAAGTCATTCGTGTCTGAAATATTGGCAAAGGCAATCAAATTCTTGAAAGAGCAGTCCCCCAATGTTCAATTGATAGTGAGTTATGCAGATGTAGAACAAAATCATCATGGCGGAATATATCAAGCAACCAACTGGATTTATGAAGGGAAGACAGAAGGTGAACGATACTTTGTCATCCATGGGAAAAAAACTCACGGGAAATCAATTCATTCGAGGTATGGGAAGGGAAGCCAACGATTGGATTGGATCAGAAAGAATATTGATTCCCATGCTGAAAACTACACAACACAAGGAAAACATAAATACCTCATGCCATTAAACAAGAAAATGCGTAAAAAGCTTCTAGCTTTGCATAAACCTTATCCAAAATAAAAAGGGAGACGCGTCAACGTCCCCCTGATCACCCCGGCTGAGATAGTGGAAACCCGTGCGCACGGAATCCAAAAGCCACTATCTCGTCATCCATCATAACATGGAAAGCCGAGGGTGTCACAGCTATGAACAACAGTGAAATTGACAAAGATGCGCTACTTTTACAACATGAAGCCCAAATATTGCAGCAAATCATGGAGTCGAGAGCCCAGTATCGTAAGGTAGTACAAGCAGCTATCGCTCAGTGGGTCAAAGAACTGAAAGCTGGCGAAATCAAGATACAAACTGTAGATGATTTCCGAAAGCTCGTTGAGATGGACTTGGAATTGCTCAAAGGCGAGTGAGATGGTGTCAATAAGGTAGCTACGTATTATTCGAGTGAGTACCCATCCAACTACTTTGAGAATGACAGAAATGAATTTGTCCTTGCCAGAGTTCTTAGTTTTAGCTTGGTTTTTTTGCATAATAGAATCAATCCCCTTATTTATATTTTTGGTCTTCCCTCAGTAACAATCGTTCTTGTAAGGCTGGGCGTTGCGAAGAAAATGAATTTTTTCTCGATGGTGATAAAGACCCTCTCCTTTCATAGGTTTAATGTCGCAAAGCAGATGAGTTTGTGACTTTCAGAGGAGTAAAAGTTTTTTAATCTCCCTATTCCTTAAAGAGCCGCCAACGCTGCTCGTTATACCGATTTGGCAACTCAGGTAAAACAACTCAGACTCTACGGTGCAGGAGGCTCATAATCGAGTTCTAAAGGTGATTGGCTATACACAGGCGGGATACACCAACAAAACGCAAAATAGGGACGATTCTGACGGTCTGTCGACCTGTCTGATTGTCCCTCTACTCCTAAAGCGTTTAGGCGACCTGAATTTTTTCGACTTGCATACTGATATAGCAGTGGTTACAGAGTCAGTACCACATACGAGCCCTTCGGATTCCAAGATTCCAAGGGTTCTTTCTTTTATCCAAATCAAAGGCGGTGAGGTGAAATGTAATGGCAAGAGAACGAAGTCCAAACCGCAACAAAGCATTCGAGCTGTGGCAGGATAGCGGCGGAGAAATACCGTTGAAAGAGATTGCCCAAAAGTTGGGTGTCTCTGACTCTCAAGTTCGCAAGTGGAAGAATCAAGACAAATGGGACGAGAATCTCAAAGGTAACGTTACCCATGAGAAAAGTAATGTGATCAATGAATCGAAAGGTAACGTTACCAATCGCGGCGGAGCACCAAAGGGAAACAAAAACGCCCTTGGCAATCGCGGCGGACAGGGTGCCCCCAAAGGAAACAGGTATGCTGTTGGCAACAATGGCGGCGCACCATTACAGAATCAGAACGCCATTAAAACAGGTGAGTATGAAACCATCTGGCTTGATACCCTTGACGATGAAGAACGCGAACTTTACGAGCAAATTGACCTCGATCCATTGGCTCAAGCAAATGAGCAGATTCGTTTTTTTAGTATCAGGGAACGTCGGATGATGATACGGATTCGAAAGTTTACGGAAGGGTTAACGGAGAAACAACGTCGTGTCTTGCAGAAGAGACTCTCCATCAAAGACCCGATCAAAGTTGATGATGAGAAAACAGGCGGGACCAAAACAGTTGTTCTAACACGCGAGGAATTGGTAACAGCAGAAATTGAAGAGACAGAGTATCGAGCAATTGAAGATATCCTGGCAGTTGAAGAAGCACTGACCAGAGTCCAAGACAAAAAATTGAAGGCAATACAGCTCAAAGCACAATTGTTGAGCAACGGCGGCGGTCCTGAGAAACAGATCACCGTCCGGAGGTGGTCACGTGACAAGTCTGGAACTTGACCTCGATCCATTCGCGGATTGGACACCTCATGAAAAACAAATTGAAGTTATGGAATGCGATGCCCGAAACGTAGTCATGAACTGTGGTCGTCGTGGTGGTAAAACGAACGTGGGCGCCCGCAAGTTTTTTGATAAAGTCCTTTCAGATATTGAGGCAGACAAGGGTTTGCCATACAAGCCCCCTCGGAATCTGAAAGTGATGAAGAAGCCTAAGCCAAGGCTTGAATACTGGTGTGTGTCTCCGACATATTCCATGTCAGAGATTCAGCAGGAAGAGCTGGGTGCGGTCATTCCAGAAGAAATGATCGAGAGCTGGGATTTATCCAAGAATCGGGTGTGGCTGAAAGGGTACATTCTCATTCAGTTTAAATCTGCCGACAACCCGAAGACGCTAGTCGGTAAAGGGCTGGATGGCGTGTGGCTTGATGAGGCTTCCAAGATGAAGGAGCAGACTTGGAGCGGATATCTCTCTTATGCTCTCGCTGATAAAGGCGGCTGGAGCGTTTGGACGACTACGCCTGAGGGAATGAACTGGTTTTATCATGACATCGTATTGAACGGGCAGCACACGCAGGCAGGCGGTCAACTGGACGAATATCGTAATGACCCTGAATGGTGGAATTTTTACTGGACGAGCAAAGACAATCCGCTGCCAGAATTACAAAAGAATATTCAGCGCATGATTGAAACCATGCCGAAACGATATGTGGACCGGGAGATTTTCGCCCGGTTCGATGTGTTTTTTGGGCAGGTTTATGAAGAGTTTAATCGTTCGATTCATGTCGTACCGCGCGCGCTTTGCGAACAGAAGTTCAAAGATGGACATTTTGTTCACATTGAGGCGGGCAAGGACTGGGGCTTTACGAACCCCGGCGTTACTCTTGTTGGGGCAATGACTGCAAATGGCGAGTTGTGGATCGTGGATGCGATCTATAAGGCTCAGATGGAGATTCTTGTTCCCGGCAGTTCAGATTGCTGGGTGGCTCAAGACAAGGAGCTCATGAAGAAATGGAGAATCAGCCGATTTTGGTGCGACTCAGAGAACGCCAGTAACATCAAGACGTACCTGACCAATGGTTTGCCAGCCAAGGCAGCACAGAAGCACGTAAAAGAAGGGATACGGGCTGTCTCTATTTTGTTCAAAGTGAAGAGTGACAACGGCAGGCCAAACATTTTCATTTCTGATCACTTGAAAGAAGTCATCCAAGAGTTGACCAACTATCGTTATCCAGAGGGTACTACTGGTGATAGTGCTGAGGTGCCATTAAAAGAAAATGACCATGCAATGGATTCATTGCGATATCTGGTTTGGAACAGCAAGGTGTTCCGTCAGTTTCTTATCAGTCGTTTCAAAGTTATCCCTTGGAAAATACCTGAAAAAGCATCATGAGAAAAATGAAGGGGGTGAGAAATCATGCAAACGATGCTTTTGGAGCAGTTTTACGAAGAGAACAAAGCTAATAATTCATGGCGTTGGGTATCAGACCTGATAAAAAAGCACAAGACGAAGGACTACTCGCTCATGCGGAAGTATGTCGATGGAGACCAGGACATTCTCTACAAGCAGGAGGAAAAGGGCAAACCGAATAACAAAATCGTCTTAAATTTTGCTCGGAAAATTATCGATTTCGGTACTTCATACATTGCTAGTAACCCTATTCGCTTTTCTGCCAATGAGGCAGGAACAGACGTGGAAGAATACGTTAAAAAGCTGCAAGCTGTCCTGATGGCTAATGATGAAGAGAGCTTGTCTTATGACATCATTGAGGACGGGTCAATCGATGGTGAAGTATTCGAATACTATTACTTTGACGAGGATGGCCAGATTTGCATTGCCGAGTTCAAGGCGGACGAGTGTATCGCTGTGTATGACACCACCGTTAAGGCGAAGCTCATTGCTGTCATTCGCTACTACACATTGACGGATGCCACTAAGAACACTAAGACCATGTTGGTTGAAGTATACGACGAACAAGAGATCACGTATCTTCGACAAGAAGGCTCAGCGCTCATATTGGACACTGGTCGTGAAGAGAATCCGGCGTTACACAACATCACGGTTCAGATAAAGGACCAGGACGGTAAGGTTCAACAAAAGGCTGTTGTCCCATGGACGCACTACGTCAATCGACGGCGGAAGCATCAGCAAAACCGCGATGATGGGATGGTTGAGGGGATGGGCGATTTGTCAGACCTGAAGCATCTTATGGACGCGATTAATAAGGCTGTCACTGGTAAGGTAGATGTGCAGGAATACTTCAAGAATCCGAAAGTGCTGTTTGAGGACCTCGATTTGGACGATTTGATTCTTTACGATCCAGAAGGGAACCTAATCACCGATGTGGAGAAGAAAAAACAGTACCTAGCAAAGATGTGGTCCACGTCTCAGATTCTTGTCGGCGGAAAGGCGGTGCCAATCACTTGGGATCTGCAAGACCAGCACGAAGAGAATACGATCAATCGTCTGATTGAATCCATTCTCGATCAAACGGGAACACCGCACCTGCGGCCTGATCAAGTGGGAACAGCGGCGTCAGGAATTGCACTAAAGCTACTCTTTTACCACGCCGACATTAAAGCAGGTATCAAGATGCGTCAGTACGGCAAGGGATTCCGTAACCGAATTCGCATTCTTACTGGCATGTTGAATCAGAAATATCGTATGCAATGGGATTATCAGGCTGTCGACGTGAAGTTCGCGAAGAACATGCCGGTAAACTTAGTGGAAATGGTGGAGATCGTAACAAAGCTAGTTGGTCAGTTGTCCCATGAGGAAAGGCTGGCTCTATTGCCGTTTGTAGATGATCCGCAGGCATCCCGTCAAAAGTTGCTGGATGAGCAAGTCGAAGAAGCTGAGCGCAGAATGAGGATGCTGGACCCTGATGCTTTAGAAGACGAGGAGCCTCCAGAAGATGACCCACCGCCTGATGGCGAGCCTACTGAAGGTGTAGCGGCATGAGCAGAGAGGAACGTTATCAAGAGGAACTGGAAGCGAGACTCGAAAAGCATGGGGTCAAATTAAAAAAGCTGTTCTCCAAAGCCAATAAAAGCATTGTGCAAGAAATTACTGACCTCTACGCTCGATTTGCTGAAAGCGGAGAAGAATTAGTGTCCTTGATATATAATGCCGCACGTCTCGACCACATCATGACAAGTATAAAAACTATCCTGCACACTCTCCGCATAGAAGAAGAGCAGCAGTTGCGAATTACATGGGGAGAAGAGTACAAGCTCAGCCTATTCCATCATCTCTATTTTCTTGAACAGGATGCACAAGTAGAGGTTCGGCTTCCACAGATCAATACCGGGATGGTGCTTGCTGTATTGGAGCGACCATGGAAAGGCAGGCATTTTTCCAAGCGGATTCGCATGCGTACTGACCTGTTGGCGGCAGCAATGGAGGATGTAATCACGCAGGGCGCAGCTCAGGGATGGGGTGTGACCCGAACAGCTAAGGAAATAACGAAAAGGACAAAAGAGAGTTGGTCAAGCGCCCAGCGCCTTGCTCGTACAGAAATAAACCGGGCTGCTGCCCAAGGGCAAACGATGGCTTACCAAGCCAATTCAGATATTGTGAGCGAAAAGGAGTTTTGTGCCACATTGGACAAGCGTACTTCTTCTGAGTGCCGCAAGCTGGACGGTAAAAGATATCCGCTTGATTATGACACGGCCGACAATCCAGGGCGTGAGGGTGAACGTATACCTAATCATCCTAATTGCCGATCGTATTGGCGGCCTGTCATGAAATCGAAGGTCTTGGAGAAGCTGGAACGCGAGCGCTCTTACCGGATTGATCAGGAGAGAGGCTACACTTCAGCACGCACCTATAAAGAATGGGCAGAGGCAAAAGGATTGCCCCAGTAGCATCACATTGAAATCGTGGTGTTTTTTTTATTGCCTGAAAGGAGGCGAGATCGATGTGATCAAGATTCAAGCGTATCTGGACGACGGTGAAATGAAAATACATGCCGTTGGACATGCGAATTATGCCGAGCATGGAAAGGACATTGTTTGCGCTGGAATTTCTACTATCATGCAAACCGCGTTGTTGGGAATTCAAGCAATAGCACAGCAATATCCTGAACATGTTTCACTTGAAATTCAAAACGAGGAAGGGGAAGGTACGAAGTGAAAAAGTCACAATGGTTATTTCGCTTGCAACGATTCAATGATGGAGGAGGGGAAGGTGGGCAAGGTGGTAACGATGGAGGCGGTGGTTCCGGTGGAGCTGCTGGAGCAAATGACGGAGGCGCACAACAAAATGGTGGCGGCGATAAGGGCGGGGAAAGTAAGCCTGCGGTAGCGTTTGGCTCTAAAGAGGAATATGATAGCGCCCTTCAAGGTGCAGTCAGTGACTTCCTCAAAGGGCTGGGGATTGAAAAGGCTGACGATTTAAAAGGAATCGTTGATTCCCATAAGCAAAAGCAGGAGGCTGAAAAGTCGGCTGAACAAAAGCTCATTGAACGTGATACCGATTTGAAAACTGCCAATAGCACGATCCAAAGCATGCGCGTTGAGAATGCCTTCACCTTGGAAGCAATCAAGCAGGGGGTTGACCCGGACAAACTGTCTGATGCCATTCGTCTGGCTGATCTGTCTAAGGTCGAGGTGACAGATGCAGGAAAGGTAAAGAACATTGATAAGTATGTTACTGAACTCATCACTTCTAAACCGTGGTTGAAGTCAGATGAAACGCCGCGGGGAACAACTCCTGGAGCAAGGCCACCCGCCAATGAAAAGTCTACCATTCCAAATATCTCAGACCTGCGTAAATTGCAGCGAATCTAAGGAGGAAATCATTCATGGTACAAAAAACGAAAACACCCATCTTCCGCTTTAACCTACAGCGATTCAATGGAGCAGGAGTAATTCTCAGTAGCAGTTTAAGTGGACTTATCCCAGAAGAGACGTCGCAAGAAATCATCAAGGATGTGGTGCGGGGTTCGACGATCCTTAAGCTGGCTCAACTAGAGCCAATGACAACAGAAACAAAGAAAATTCCGGTGTTCTTGGATAAGCCCGGCGCATATTGGGTGGGTGAGGGTGAACGTATCAAAACATCTAGTGCACGGTGGACACAGGTTACATTGACAGCAAAGAAACTGGCAGTCATTATCCCTTTGACCAAGGAAGCGCTGAATCGTTCCAGAGTTGATGTCTTTGAAGAACTAAAGCCTTATGTGGTGGAAGCCTTTTATACCAAACTGGACGCGGCAACAATCATGGGAACGGAGACGCCATTTACATCTGACATTCTCACTGCTGCTACAAAGGCAGGCAATAGCTTTACCCGTGGTTCCGTGTCTGGTCAGAACTTGGCAGACGATGTAAATAGTGTGATGGCACTCATTGAAGCAGACGACCAGGAGCCCCGCGCTTTTGCCGCACACAATGGCTTGAAATCCTCGTTACGCGGTTTGAAAAATAGCAACGGTGATCCACTTTACCTGACAAGTGTTCGTGAAGGCGTCACAGAAGATTCCCTTTACTCCTTGCCGATTGAATACAGCCGTAACGGAGCCTGGGACAAGACGAAGGCGGACCTGATTGCAGGTGATTTCAAAAAGGCGAAGGTCGGTATTCTCAAAGACATCGAATATGAAATCTTGAAAGAGGCTACCTTGCAAAGCATTTCAGGTGCGGATGGGAAGCCTCTTTCTCTTGCAGAGCAAGACATGGTTGCATTGAAAGCTACGTTCCAAGTTGCTTTCCTTGTTATCAAAGAAGGGGCATTTGGTGTCCTTCGACCAACTGGATTTGTACCTACGCCTTAATTACCTAAAAGGAGCGATCATTCATGAAAAAACAAAATGATCTACTGACAATCACTGGTGGCAAGGACAAGAAAAAAATAAAAGTGACGCGGAAAGCATTTGAAGTCGTGTATGAACCATTGGGATACAAGCTGGAAGATGACCCTGTTGCAGATGAAGAGACGCCGGTGAATACCGATGGCAATTCTGACAAGTAGTGAGCTGATCGGTTTTTATGCTGAATTTGCTTCGTGGGAACTGAGCCGTCTTGATCCAGTCATTCTACGGGCGAATGTTTATGTGGAGGGGCATGTGACGATACCTGAACCTGTCCCTCTTGAATTGAAATTGGCCGTTGCAATGGTGGTCAAAGACATGGCCCAAGATCGACGATTGAGCAGTACCAAGCAAGGGGATTATCAGGAGACGTTTTCCTATGTGAGCAATGACCCCAAAGTCGAAGGTATTCTGAAAAAATATAGCAAGAACAGGGGGCAGAAGCTGTGGATGATCTAACCGAATATAAACGGCTTCTGTGCCACTCTTTTACCCTTCTGGATGTCGGGGGGGAACCTGACTCTTTCACTGGGGGAAAAGACCGCTCAGAATGGCTTCCTGTTGTTCAGCAAGTGCCTTGCAGGGTGTCCGGTTCCCCCGGTCGCATTCAACAGCTTACAGGGCGACAGGCGACGCCTCACGACTCACTCATGCACACCTTGTACGCAAATTTAAAAGCGGGTATGCGAATCCAAATAGAGCAACCTGAATTCACAGGCAGCCTGTATAAAGTCAGTCTCCCTTATCCTGTGTATGGCGCTGAAAGCTTACATCATTACGAAGTAGTGATTACAATGATCGATCCTGCCACGGGAGAGGAACCTGAAATCTGATGGCAAAGGTTGATAAGAGAGACCTGGAGCGTATGTACAAACGTTTGAAAAAGCATAACAAACGTGAAGTACAGGTTTCTATGGATCGGGTTGCCCGTATGGCTGGTATGCAGGTGTTGCGGGGAGCTCAAGATAGGGTTCCAGTACGGGATGGGATTCTTCGTGCTTCTCTGGTTATTGGTCACAAGGAAAATGTATTTGATTTGGTCCTAAGTGGGCTTCGAGCTGAAATCACGGTAGGCTCCAACCTGTCATATGCGCGTTACGTGGAAGAAGGGTTCACTCAGAGGAAAGGGCAATTTGTGCCGGGATACTGGGATCGAGAAAAATTCATCTATGTCCCTGATCATCCAGACGGCATGATCTTGAAAGGGAAGCGTTTTCCCGGTGTTCACTATCTTGCGAGATCGACAGCAGAGGTTGAGTCGATCATGGATGAGTTGGTAAAAGAAGAGCTAGATGATTTAGCTAGGAGGCTGTTTCCTGATGGGTGATGATGTGCTGTCTGTACGACACTGGCTATTTTCTCTGACGGGTATTCAAACAGAGAACCTTTCTGTGCCCAAGGACTTTAAACGGACTATGTGGTTTGTAGAAGAGCCATTTCGTATTCCGGAGCCACGGCGTGCTGATGCCTACCGAGAGAAAGGGACGATGAACTTTGTTCTGATGGCAAAGGATGCTGAACAACTCTTGTCTCTCTCTATATGTGTCAGGCAAGACCTTGCAGATCGTCGATGGACTCTTCCGCTCTACGGCACCGACAAGCAACAGGTAGGATATTTACGAGAATGTCGTTTGACCATGAGTAAGCCTGATAACCTCGATCGATCGTTTGAATTGAAATACACCGTATATATCCCGTATACTCCGGTGGTTTACGACCCGTTAGAAGTGATTCATAGACGTTACGATGAATCATTGAGGAAAGGAGGCAAGCCTCATGTCTCGCAAACAGGAGCAGGAAAAACCAGCTTATAAAAAAGAGCAAATCTTGAAGGTAGCAGAGCAAAAGTTCGGGTTAAACCGAACCGAAGCCATTGCTACCTTTTTTGATGCACCAGACGAGATGACTGTCGATCAAGCAGAGGAATTCGTGAAGAAATTCAAAGAAAGGACAGTGATGTAAATGGCTGGACAATATCAGTTGGGAGAAAACAAGGTCTTATCCGGTGTTTACTCCTTTTTGAAGTCATTCATCAAAGAGCAAACGACAATCGGCAATCGTGGAAAGCTTGCGTTACCAATCGTCGCAGATTGGGGACCGATCGGGGAATTTGTAACAGTCCGATCCAAGTCTTCCGCTGAGAAAATCTTTGGAGTCACAGAAGCGTTTAATTTGATTTGGGCAGCTAACCCTTATCCAACAGAGGTGTTGCTGTGCCGCGTGGCAGGGGATAATGCGGCCGTCGCAAGTGTGGCTTTGAAGAGTGCTGCAACCGATGTTCTACTTGTGGAAGCCAAGTACAAAGGCGAGGCAGGCAACAATTTGAAAGTCGTCGTGCAGCCAAGCTTGTTGGATGCTACCAAAACAGAGTTGCTGATCTATCGTGGAGCTGAGCTGGTGGACAGTCGTGCAGCGAAGACGGTGGATGAACTGGTTCAGGCTTTCAATGATAGTGAGTTCGTGGTCTTGAAAAAGATAGCTGATACGCTTCCCGAAGCAACTGCAGGTGTAAGCCTGATTGGAGGTAACAGCGGAACAAGCGTAGAGGCGACAAAATACACCGCCTATCAAAGCGCGCTGGCTACTCAAAAAGGCAAGTATAGTGTGTTTACTCTTGGGATTGCTGATCCTGCCCTAAATGCGGCAGCGGAAGACTGGACTAAACAGCAAAACGTGGTGGGTAATTACATCAAGTTTGTTTTCGGCGGCGATGAAACAAGGGATAAAAACAAGCAAACCATCATGAAAGCATCTACCGATGTGAACCACATGGCTGTTGTCAATGTAGGAAGTGGAGCACGTTGGAAAGGCAACACCTATGCGAGTTCAAAAGTGGCAATTTACATTGCATCCCTGATGGCTTCACTGCCTCTTAATTACACGATGGCATTGTACATTACGCCATTTGAATCCTTAACACATGAGTGGGACCCGGATGCGGACTTAATCGAAATGGTGCAAGCTGGCGTACTCATGCTGAACATGGACAATCGGCAGGTTATCATCCAGGAGCCTGTAAATACCCTGACTATTCCGGGGCCTGATCAGTCAAAAGATTACGGAAAGATTCGAGTGGCTGACACCTTCCACACCATTCTCCATGCAGAAGAGGAAGCAGGAAAGGAGTGGATTCGTCAGCAGCCAAACAGCAACAGTCCTGCCCGCCGCGCTGCCTTTTGCCAGATGATGAAGCAAGAAGTTTTCAGACCCCTTGCCACGCTGGAAGTCATCGCGAATGATTACGAATTCATCGAAGACCCGGAATATCACGGGGATGATCCGATTTACACACCTGCGCGTAATGCGGGTCATTTCATTTCTGGCTTCCGCCATCAAGATGCGCTCGAAAAAATTTATATCTACAACAAAGCGAAGTGAGGTGATACAGCATGAAAGAAACGTATTCCGGTACTCATGGGCATTTTTATGACCAGAATGGAAGGGAACTTCCCGAGTGCATTGGCTTCGAGCTCTCTGAGGAATTTGAGAAGGGAGAAAGTAAGAGGGCTGGGAAGCTTCGAAAAAGACATCGTGTGTTGGCATCTTCTGTTAGCATGACAGCTACGTTTGAACGTACATCGGATATCCAGCAACTCATCATGGAAATTGCAGCAAACCCTGAAAAGAAAGTGAATTTCATTGGGGAACTCGACGACAAAATTGCTGGTAAGTATCGCGTCGCTGTGACTGGTTTTTGCCCCGATTCACTGTCATTAGCAAAATGGAGCCACGGTGAACTAGATGAAGATACATCCCTCGAAGGTACAGTTGACGACTACGAGTTTATTTAAAAATATCAGGGCTATTCCAAGGAGGAACATCAAATGAGTCAGTTTTTGACGATGGAAGATTTTTTAAGCATGAATACGGAAGAAGTCGTAAAGGACGTATGGGATTGGAAAAAGAAAGGCGTCAAGTTGCCGATCCGATCGGTTTCCGGTGAAGTGTATTTCAAAGCAAGAAAGGCAGCGTTGAAGGTCTCTGTATCCGGTAAGAAGAGTAAAGCAGAACGGAAAGTGGAGTTTGATGACTTGCGTTTGAAAGCGGAGATCATCATTGCAGGTATCGACACGGATCGTACAGATTTTCGCATCGATTCTCAACAAGTACTTGCGAAGTTCGGTAAGATTGCTGCTGTGGATGTAGTCCCTTGCATCTTCAGCCCGAATGAAATTGATGCACTTCATGAGGCTATCTCTAAGATCAGCGATTTCACGGATGATGAGGAGGCTGAGGAAGAGGTAAAAAACTAATAAAAGAGAGTCCTGAGTTGGCTCTCTTTTCTTATATCTGGCAAGAGAAAGAAAGGTTACCGTCAGAAATTCTATGCCTTCCAGAACGCGAAAAACAGTTCGTCTTGGTTTCCACAGCGATGGAAATGGAGCGTAAAGCAGAGCAGGCAAAAAAACTAGAACGGCCAAAGGGTCGGCGGGTAAAGGGGAGGAGATAACCAATGGCAGCGACAACAACTCTTGCTTTTGAAGACAAGATAAGTCGGCAACTCACTTCTCTCCTACGTATGCTCGGCAAAACCTTAGATGCTTTCGATGATGTGGAAGATGCTGCAAGCGATGTGGAAGATGCGATTGAAAACATGGATGACGGCGCGATTAGGGAAATGGAAAGTGCCTTGGATGATGCTTACCAGCAAGCAACAAGACTATCTCGGGAACTTGCTGGTGTAGATCAAGAAGCCAGTGCCGTTGATGGTAAAGGGGCTTCGAGGCTGGAAAGAGCTCTCCGCGAAGCTGCAAAAGCTGGTGATGAAGCAGCAGCATCACTTGAGCATGTAGATGCCGTTGCAGGACATCTTGAGGAAATTGGCGGGCTGGCAACGGCGGGAGGTGCGGTCGTTACAGCAGGATTGTCTACGGCTGCTATCGCTGCACATGACATGGATCAAGCTCTTGGTATTCTTCAGGCGAATGTAGGTGCTACTGACGCTGAGATGTCAAGCCTGTCAGAAAGCGCCAAAGGGGTATTCTCATCAGGTTTGGTAGAAACGCCATTGGAAGCTGCTGAATCGTACGGAAGGCTTCGCCAACTTTTAGAGGGTACAGACGAGCAGATTGGGAAAGTGGCTGAAGGTGCTCTCGCACTTGAAAAGGCTTCTTTCGGTAATCTGGATCAAGCAAGCATTGCAAAAGCTTTGGATGTGATGCAAGGGCAATGGGCTACTGACCCAATTAAAGGATTGGACATGATTACAGCTGCTTACCAACGAGTGGGTGACAAGGCAGATGATTTGCTCGATACAATCTGGGAATACTCACCACAATTCGCGGAGGCAGGTATCAGTGCTGAAAAAATGATGGGGATGTTCGTTGCAGGAGCTGAAAAGGCATTTAATTTTGACAAGTTGGGAGATGCGTTCAAAGAGTCGTTCGGCATTCGATTGAACAAAGCGCTGGATGAGAAAGCCTTAGGCGCTCTTGAAGGTATTTTCGGTGAGGATAAACTGTTCAAAATGCTCGATCAGATCAAAGCCGGTGGAAAAGAAGCAGAAAATGCGATCATGACGATCACCGCAGGGATTGCTTCTATCAAGGATCAGAAGCTACAAGATGACGTCTTAGGAAACGTCTTTGGAACTCAGTATGAAGATGTTGGACGGGATGCTTTAATGGCCATGCTTAATGCTGGTCCACTTGAGGATTTCGCTGGCAAAACAACCGAAATTGTCGGTCAGGTATCGAATGAATGGCAAGCTATGGCAAATGAAATGCAGTTAGCTTTTGATCCTGTAGGTGACTCCGTATTAGAAGCGGCTAAACCAATTGTTGGTCTTCTTGCAAAAATTGCAAAGGGGATTGGGACATTTACAAAAGAGCATCCATTTATTACGAAGGTAGCTGTTTCGTTTTTGATGGTAATTGCTGCACTAGCGTTATTAGTAGGTCCATTGATCTTCCTGGCTGGCATATGGATGCCAGTATCAGCTGGTTTTGCAACAATGACTGGGGCAATGGCTGGGTTTGGAATCGCATCAATAAGTGCGTTGTGGCCTATTCTTCTAGTAATAGCAGCAGTGATAGCATTAATTGCCGTTGGCTGGTGGCTCTATGAAAATTGGGATATGGTCAGTGCTTATCTAGTAGCAGGCTGGGAATGGATTAAATCCGTGGGGATCGCAGCTTGGGAAGGACTCTCTGCCTACTTTGGTATGGTCATTGATTTTTGGAAAGGGTTGTTCACTGCCTTTATCCAGTTCCTCACAGGTGACTGGTCAGGGGCATGGGAGACAATTAAGGAAACTTTTTTCAACGCCTTTACTACGATCGACGGCTGGTTTGATGGGTGGATAAGTGGCTTGTTTGATAGCGGCAAAAAAATCATACTGACAATCGTTGACGGGATCTTATCTGTTAAGGACGAAGTAGCAAATGCTATTGCCAGTGCATTAGAATGGGCCGATCAATTCCTACCGCATTCGGATGCTGAGCTTGGCCCTTTTTCTCGCTTAACAGATAGTGGGATGGCAATTCCTGAGACTATGGCAATCGGTGTTGAAGCCTCAGGTGATTCATTAGCTGCAGCGCTGGATAGCACTTTTAGTCAGGTTCCAAGTTATACACCTTCTATAGCAAGTGGAACTCAGGCACAGTATACAAGTCCAAGTGAGCAGCCAACTTCTTTTTATATTGACTTCCGTCCCACTATTCAATTGACTGTGCAATCAACAATAGAGAATTCTGAGGAAGAATTAGAGAGCTTATGTGAGAAGATGGCCGATTTGCTTGCAGAAAAAATAGGACACGTATTAGCCGGTACAGGTTCTATCGTGCTTGAATAAGAGGAAATATATTCTCATACGGCAGCTTCCACATGTTATAATCTTCCATATACTACAGAATCGGCTCCTCAAGGGTGGTCGGCTCATCTCCCATGTCGGAAACGGGGGGAGGTGACGCCTGTGACAGTGTTCCAAGCATTGACGTTGATGATTTCATTCGCAATGCTCGTGGTAGCGATCCTGTCTTTCCCCAAAAAGAAATAGACCTCCCTTGGGTCCAAATCCGGAGAGGTCTATCTCTAGTGAATCCTTGAGCCGCCCCCATATAGGGAACGTCTGTTGTATAGGCCGTAGGTGCTGGAACACCTGCGGTCATTTTTAGTGTAATCCAGTTATATAACTTATATTACTGGATTTTTTCCATTACAGCAATTGTCAATCAAAATTGGGCGTTTCCACTTAAATAGCCTACGAGATTTATAAAGTAGAAGCACACTCAAACGGGTGTGCTTTTTATGTTGAGAGGAGAGATATAGAAACAAGTGAAATACAAGCACCTTGAGTTCTGGCTAACCTGGAACAATAACGTTGAAAAGCTTCGTCTTCCTGTCATTCCACCAAAAATAGCAGTAAAGATTGGGCATAGCTACATCGATATTGAACTGGTTGCCATTGGGGAATCGACTATCATCGGGGAGTCAACCTTGGAAGAGTATTCTTTTTCTACGTTTTGGCCTGAGACATATGATCCGGGGGTGTGTGAATACGATGGTTTTCCGTCTCCAGAAGAATTTGTGGAGACTTTGAAACGGTGGAAAAATTCGGGTTACCCGATTCGCTTTACAGTAACAGGAAGTGAACAAGATATTATCAATGTTCCAGTGACCATACGGGATTTTAGCTACGAATGGGACGGGTTTGACATAGATTTCAAGTTGGCATTGAAAGAGTATCGGTTCGTGACCATGGAGAGTACTGAGGTGAGTATTCCTTTCCAAACAACAGGTAAAGGGAAGCGACCGGATACACGAAAAGCAAAGGTGTCAGCCACCAAGAAAAAAGAAGAAAAAAAATCATTGGTTGATAAGTATCATTCACGATGAAATCTTGGGCGGAAAGGCGGGAGACTGATGCTGCCAAAATATCATTACGAGGTTCGATTCCAAAAGCCGGGTAAGCAAGCGCTTCGCCTTCCCTTCTCAGAAGCAACATGGTCCGGAAGTCGTCAGGAAGCAAAGCGTACTCTGGCTGTTAAAACCAACAATGGTCGGGATCGATTTTGGCCTGATGTGAATGTAGAAGAAGGCGACTTGATAGAGTTGATTTCCTTTATGTCTGGCACTCCACGCTCACTTTTCACAGGTATGGTTGTTGACTTAGGAAGGACAGCAAAAGGAGATATCAACGCAGTAGCATATGATTTCGGCTTTTATTTACTCAATAACGATGTAGCTGTGGTTTCAACAGGTGAAGCTGCCGATCAGCTTCTAAAGCGCATTTTCGGGCAGCATGGCATTCCCGTTGGGGGCATTGGAGCAATGCCTGCCGTGGAAAAACAAGTCATTCGCGGAAAGAGTGTATGGGATGCGGTTGTAGACGTCCTCAATCAAGTGTATCGATCATCTGGTGTTCGTTACTGGTGTTGGATTGAACTGGGAAAGGTGTACGTCGGTACACAGCGCGGACAATCCATCCAATGGAAGATGCAGCAGGGAAGTAACTTGTTGAATGCGGAGCGTAAGCGATCAATTGCAAACATGCGAACAGTCATTAGAGTCGTCGGGAGCGACAGTGAATACGTTTCTATTCTTCATGATGAAGTTGACTCTACTAATGCTAATCGGTACGGACATCTAGTTAAGGTGATAGAAATACAAGATGAAGATCGGGGAAGCAAAATTGCGTTGGCAAAACAAGAATTGCAAAATCTAAGTCGAGTCAAGGAACAGGCTTCGGTCACATCCTTGGGAATTGATGACGTCATCGCCGGGACAAAAATAGAAGTCTACGAGGAAATTACGAAACTGCAAGGGGTGTTTACTGTTTTCGGAGACAGTCATACCATCCGTCCTGGCTACCATGAAATGAAACTCGATCTGCAAATGGAGGTGAATGGAAGGTGAATGGCTATCAAAAGCTTGCCCAAGTTCTTTCAGCCAATCAAACAAAAGGAGCTGGCGGGGCAAATCCACCCCCAAAGGATATACGAATAGAGTTGGCAACTGTCATTAAGCCTCCACCAGATTTGAAAATCTTGATAGATGGTATGACAGAACCAATCGGGAAGGAGTTTATTACTGTCTTAGAACATTTGACGAGACATACACGAATTGTCACGATTACCCATCAAGAAAAAGAAGAGCGTGATCTGGGTGACATGAAAAAGGAAGATTTTTTAGACACGGATGACTTGGCTGCACCGTTTACCTCGTTCAAACATAACTATTTGTTACTGCAATTTGAGGACGTTTTGAAGTTAAACGATAAAGTACACGTGTTATCTGTGGACTCTGCCTATTACATCCTAGATAGGGTGAGACGCCCATGAGTATTTTTCCGGTTTTCCCAGTGACAGATGATAGCCCAGCACAGGAACTACGTCCCATTAAAAATATTCTCAGAACGTATAAGTTTGATTTCGAAACAGGGCAGTTTCCCGTGCGACCTGACGGCAAGTCAATCATAATTGATGGAGAAGAGGCACTACTCCAAAAAGCTACAAAAGCATTACGAACTGATCGCTATATGTTTTCTATTTATTCCTCAGATTATGGGAATGAACTGAAAGAGCTGATTAGGAGTGATGGAACGAGAGCGTGGAAGCAGGCAGAGGCTAAGCGGTTGATTCGGGAAGCTTTAGAATATCTGCATGGGATAGAACGTTGCGAAAGTTTCATTTTTGAGTGGGTAAGTAACACCTTGAAAATATCCTTTTTGATGCTTACTGAGGAAGGGGTCTTGGAGATGAGTATCAATGTCTGAAACTGATCTAAGTTTTCTGGAAAGCTCAACCTTTCAGCAAATTTTATATGAAATGCTACTCACCGTACCAGAGGATTTTGATAGAAGTGAAGGTTCAATTATTTACGATGCACTTGCGCCAATTGCACTAGCCTTATTCAGACATCATAAAGAACGCGGCAAGATCATTGAACAAGCTTTTGCTGTAACTGCGACGAGGAAGTACCTAGAGCTTATGGCAATAGATTACGGGTTAGCACTGGATAAAAACGAGCCTACGGAGGATTTACGCAACCGAATATTGCGCCATAAACGGAATCCTGAGCGCGGTGGAGCGTTACCCGACTATGAGCGCTGGGCTAGATCAATACCAGGGGTAAACTATGCGTCAGCACTAAACTTGATAAGAGGGATCGGCACCGTAGACATAGTTGTTGGTGGCACAATCCCTGATTTACTCGAGAAGGTTCAAGAGATAATTGACCGCCGCAAGCCGCCAGGTCTGGATGTAATTGTTCGACTTGTTAGTAAACAAGTAGTGAAAATTGAGGTTGCTGTTAGGGGATTAGACAAAGAAAAAGCACGACAAGCAATACTTGCTTATACCAGTTCGATTGGGGTTGGAGGTACCTTATTTCTTGCACAGATATTTGCAGCGTTGGTCGGAGCTGGGGCAACAGATGCTGAAATCCTTTTGCCGACGTCCAGTATTACACTAAGGCCAGATGCACAAATCGATCCGGTGGTGACGATCAAATGAACGAAGATCAGGATAATGTACTGATGGCGGAGCTATCTAGTGACTATAAAAAAAGTCGGCATATGCGTGCGATTATGAGTGCGGCTTCCGGCTATTTGCCAGTAGATAGCGACATGTGGAAAGCGTTTTTTCTTCATCTCATGCACAAGGAATCATTAGAACTTTGGAGGCGTGAACTAGACGCTGCCGATGATGAGGACCTGCTTGCAAAACTGAGAGCTGCTAACGGCAGGTTGACGGTTGAATCTATTCTTGCACAAGGATTTGGGCTGCAAGAATCATATCGACTGATGCCAGAAGACGGGCTAGTTGCTTCCGAATCTGGATACATGGCTGACGGCTGGGAATACGCGCCATTAACCTCCGTCATCTATACAACGCCGGAAACGCTTGGAATCGCACAGGGCATCGTCAAGTTAATGGGACTTGCTGGCTTTCGATACTTGTTTTCAATTGCGTTATCTCACAAGATCGAGTATGAACGAGGATCAGCAGGTGTAGGTGTGGACAGATATGGAGACATACTTACGGTTGACCATTGGGACGATGAACTGAGCGGAAAGGAAAAAGATACAGCTCTTTCGGTAACGCAGCATTCATTGCAAAACATAAAACATAAACGCAAGAGTTGGTGGTCACCTAACGTATTGTTTACGGATGATTTAACATTTGCTGACGAAGTATTTTATGTTCAGCAATCGAAGGTTACAAAAACGATATAGGGGGTGTATGAATTGCCTTCAAAAACAAGTGATGTAAAAGGTATGAAAACATATCAGACAGTTCATCTGGCCAAGGACAAGAATGTTTTTATTGCCGTTGGGAAAACATCTCCGTGGAATACTGAAAACCCAGAAAAGGTTCCAGATGTCTCTTATGGCCAGACGATTACAGAGATTGTGGCGTTAAAGCGAGCTGACCAAGTAAGGTTTGTCACGCCAGATGATACAAATGGAACGATCGAACAGCAAGGTCATAAGTGGCGTATCATTGATGAGGACGAAGCGCGGTTAGCCGATTGCAGATGGGTATATGTGCAAGCTTGGCTAAGATTCGATGAGTTTCCCATATGCACATACCGACAAACGGGTGTATATGCGGGTACGATATTGGCAGATGGATTACCAATTAATAAACAGGTAGTCAAACCGGATGAAGTGAAGGATATGGGTTTCCTGTTAGCTGTGACGAATCAGTCGCCACTTCAAAGGGAAGCCACACATCGTGAGAGCATTGAATATATTTTGGAACTGTAAAGGAGGGTAACGATGGGAAGGGAAGTATACAACCGATTTGATCCTACGAATAGATGGAAATCTGTTGATTTCGTCGGCGGTCGCCGTGTTCAAACTGCTGAGCTAAACGAAATACAGGCGATGTCTCTCTATCGCGATAAACAAATAGGGGACGTTATTTTCGGATCAGGACACATTTTAGAGGGCGGGCAGTTATTGATTAACAAGGAAAAGACAATCGTCATCCTATCAGCAGCACGGGTATATCTAGGAGGAATCATCCACGATGTACCAGAAACAACACTGACGATAAGGGGAACGGGAGAGGAAAGTATTGGGTTGCGGGTCAATTCACAAACAATTACATACGAAGACGACCCAACCCTGTATGATCCAGCGGTTGGGTTTTCTAATTTTGGCATGCCTGGCGCTCGGCGAACAGTTTTGAATGCCATATGGGTAGTTGATGATCCTGAAGCGACTCATATGTATCGGCTGGTAAACGGCGAGTTGATTACATCCAAGCTACCACCCGAATTAGAAGGTTTCACGCCCATTCTCGCAAGACGTTCGTATGATACGAATGGTTCATTTCTTGTCTCAGGCATGGATGGTTATATCGAGCCGAGGGATGCTGCAAACATAACACTCGTAATCGACGCCGGCAGAGCCTATGTTCTTGGGTACCAAATTGATAAGTTAGTTCCCTTACGAATTTCCATACCCAAGGCATTAGATAGTCGTGTGGTAGTTAACGAAACGAAGACATATCTGTCTAATATATTCTTTTACCCTCTAAATTCAAAGCCTGTAAAAGCTTTACAGACAGTAACAGCTACAGTTGAGAAGACAGAGACAATTACCCGTGGAAATGTGGCAGGAACCTCAGACCTTTTACCAAAGACGCCTGTTGTCGATATTGTTTCAATTCAGGCTGGTGGCACAACTTATATCAAAGGTACAGACTTCCAACTCTCAGGCGATGCCGTAGATTGGTCTTTGGCAGGTGCAGAACCTGCAGGGGGGATATCTTATACAGTCACGTATCGCTATACAAAACTAATGGTAATTGGCACAGACCTGATATTGGAGAACAACGGAGTAAGGTGGCTAAGTGGTGATAGGCCAGTGCCGAATTCAACTTTCCAGACGACTTATGAGTTTTATCTAGGACGGAAAGATGTCTACTATCTCACTTATCAAGGTGAAGTTCATATCATCCACGGTCAATCGGACATGAATCCTTACCCGCCGTCATCTCCACCGGATGTATTGGAATTGGGCGAATTGTATCTCCCACCGAACAGTGATGCTGTGGTCGTAACCAATCGCAAGCCAAAACGTTTGACGATGCTCGAGCTGCGCTCACTCCTGGATCGTTTGGAACGAGCAGAGTACAACCAAGCGGTGGCAGACCTCGACCGGCAGGCGCAAAACTCTGATCCGTCACTAGTGAAAAAGGGTGTTTTCACAGACAACTTCACCAATTTTGAACGCTCCGACGTTACCCATCCTGACTTTAATGCAATGATTAACCCTCGTGAGAAGACGGTGCAATTGCCAGTTGAGAATAGTTTTATTGAAATGCAAGTGAATCAAGCTGCTTCTACTGTTCAGTTTCATGAGCGTTTGATTACGTTGCCTTACACCGAAGAGGTGCTGATCGATCAGCCTTTTGCAACCGAGACAATGAACGTGAATCCATACCAAGTATTCGGGAATCTGGCCACAATTCGGTTGACCCCTTCTCATGATACCTGGGTGGAGACGTCTACAGTTACACAATCCGTTTGGGGATGGTGGTCGGATTGGAGGTCAACGGGAACGACCCGGACAGAAACAAAGGTCATATTAGATGAACAAGTTCCATTCATACGGCAACGGGAGGTAACAGTAGTAGGTGAAGGCTTTGAACCGAACAGTGATAATATCAAAGCTACATTTGACGGACTGCCCGTTGAACTTACGCCCTTGAACGGATCGTTTTCAGGTACACAACCAAACACAATCAAGGCAAACGCCCAAGGACGCTTTACCTGCAAGTTTACAATTCCAGCTGGTGTCCGCACAGGAACCCGCGAGGTCTATTTCTGGAATGAGGTGTAATGATGGCTACGAAACAAAATGAAGCGAAAGCGTCTTATACAGCGATTGGTCGGAAGCAAGTGGTGGAGCAGACGTTCTGGCAGATTCCATCATGGAGGTTAACTGACCCACTTGCTCAGACTTTTATGCTCACGGAAGAACGGTTTGTCACTTCAGTTGAGCTTTACTTCGGAACAAAAGACCCGGTAGCGGACTTAACGGTACAGCTCCGTACAGTAGTAAACGGCTATCCGTCCATGACAATCTTATCCTCTGTGGCAATCAACCCGTCCCAAGTGAATATTTCAAACGACGGCAGCAAAGCAACAAGGGTAAAGTTCCCGGAACCCGTGCTGATCCAAGCCAACACTGAGTATGCAATCGTACTTCTAACTCCTTCAAGTCAGTATAGAGCGTATGTAGCCCGAATGAGTGAGAAGGACCTGATTTCTAAGAAAGTCGTTTCACGCCAGCCGTACGACGTTGGTGTCCTGTTTTCGAGCTCAAACGGGTCGGCATGGACAGCACACCAGGACTCCGACTTGAAGTTTAAGCTTTACGGAGCCAAATTTACGAATGATGCAAAACTCCAATTTAATCCTGTTTCTGCCAATCAAGTCACTCAACTTGTCCTTTCTGCAAGCCAACTTATACCTCGAAATGCTGCTTTGTTATGGCAGTATTCCATAGATGAGCGAAATTGGTATGCATTAGATGATCTGGATGTGACATGGTTAACACAGCCGACAAACAAAGTGCATGTCCGGGCTCTATTTAAGACAACTGGGTCGTCACCAGTCGTTCAGTCAAGTGTGAGTCTTATCCCGATGGCGTATAAAAAGAATGGTATCTATCTGAGTCGGGAAATTTCAGCAACAGCGCCGTTTACGAAAGTCACTGTATATGTAGAGTTGAGCACACCAAGTGGTACATCACAATCTGTTGAATATTCCATCGATGGTGGTAAATCGTGGGCAACTATGGGATCAGCAACCGAACAAACACCAATCGATGAAGAGTTTACCCGATTGAAGTTCGAGCGGACGGTAGCTACTTCTACAAAGCTACGTATCAGGATTAAACAAAGTACAACGGTAGCAACATTGACGCCGAAGTCGCGGGCTCTAATGGTGCATACCTCATAAGGAAGGTGATTCAGATGTCAGTAATAAATGCACGTATATCGACGGACCCGAATCTCCCAGATAGCTTGTCATCGGGAGCTGCTAAAATTAATAGTAGCTTTGATGCGATAGATTCTGCTTTTGATAGCATTAATACAGGGTTGAACAAACATCGTTTCGCGGATACATTAGACCACCCAGACGGCTCTGTAACAAAAGAGAAGCTGTCGCCTGAGGTAATTGCACTTATAGAAGGATCGGCCGACATAGTAAAAATCGCTGATGTCCAAATGTCAGGTCAAACGACTATTGCGAACATCCCACAAACGTACCGTCATCTGAAGGCTTATATCGTTGCGCGGAGTGTGGCCAACGAACTTGATTCGTATTTTACTATCAGATTTAATGGCGTTATATCCCGTGATTATTGGGCATATAACACGTCGAACGCTCAAAATTCGTTTGTTTTTGCGAGGATCCCGGCTGCCAACGCAGATGCGGGGTTTTACTCCATAGAAGAATTACTCGTATTTGATTACGCAAATACAAACATAGCAAAGAGTGTCCAAGTGTCTCAGATTTCGAAACTTCAAAAGGCTGTATCCGGTAGCTCATCCTTTTCTGGAGGTACCTTCGATAAGACTGATGCTGTCACGTCCATTACCTTTTCTACAAGTGGTGGATTTACTGCGGATTCGCGAGTTGTACTATATGGTATTAGGTAGGAGGAAGTCTGCATGAAAAAGGTCACATTCGACTGCGTTACTGGTGAAACAGTAGAAGTTGACATGACACAAGAAGAGATTGCCGAGCTGGACCAAATAACCAACAGGCCGCCAACTCTTACACAGGAAGAACTACTATTGTTGGCTCTAACGGATACACAATTGAGGCTTGCCGAACAACAAGCACTCACCGATCAGTTGGCCCTTGCCATATCCCAAATTCAAATAGGGGGTGCTCAAGCATGAGTTTCAATCACTATATATGGAAATACCTTTTTGACCGGAAGCTTCGGCCTGCTTCGGATATAGAAGCGGCCTATCAAAAAGGCATCCTCACACGAGAGGAACGGGATGCGATTTTAGGGGCTGCGGAAGGTGGCAAACAAGTTTAATAAGAACAACTATTTCGGAGGAAAGAATTGTACCTAATTAGCTATGATAAATTAGTAGACCACAACACCAAGTAAGCTGATTTCCAACAATCAGTAAACTATTAATTAACTTTTTATATGGAAAAGACGAAAGCACTCATCGTATGGGTGCTATTTTTATTGCCCCAAGGGGGTGAGGAGGACGAGGAGCATATGCCTGATATTGAAATGGGCCGAGTATTAAGTGATATTCGCGAACGAATGGTTCGGGTAGAAACAAAAATTGACACGATGAATGATGTCCGTGCTACTGCAGAAGAGGCCAAAGAGACAGCGAATGAAGCATTGCAATATGGGAAATCCGCGCACCATCGGCTGAACGAAGTTTCTGATAATCAAAAATGGCTCTGGCGAACTGTGGTAGGCGCGGTAATCGTCGGAGCCATTGCACTTATGTGGAAGGGGATGAACTAATTGAAAGAAACGGATCTGCTAGAATTGGCAAATCAATATTTATTGGAGGACGTGCTAGTTGTTGTGATTGCACTTCTGGTCATTGGAGTGATGCTAAAGAAAACGCCGCGAATAGCTGATTGGCTGATTCCCTGGTTACTGACCGTGAGTGGCGTTGGACTAGCCTGGGGAGTGATGGGAGCCATAAGCGTTCAAGCAACAATTCAGGGCATTCTTGCAGCCGGGATCGCAACGCTGGGGCATCAGTTGTGGAAGCAGACTTTCGATAAGAGAAAGGAAGATGCAAAATGAAGATAAAAGGAATTGATTGTGCAGTACCTTTGACAGCTGAAAAAGCGAGAGCAATGGCGGCGGCGGGCATGAAATTTGTCTGCCGCTATCTTGTTCCTGTCAGCATGGAGTGGAAACGATTGACGCGGGTAGAAGCCGAAGCTATCACAGCGGCAGGGATGCAAGTTGTTTCTGTCTTCCAACGTGGTAATAACGATGCTGCTGGTGGAGCAGCCAACGGTACAAGGGACGGCAAAGCAGCTCTCCAGGAAGCCAAGCTTATTAGACAGCCAGAGGGTACAGCTATTTACTTTGCAGTTGACTATGACGCGCAGCCAAAGGATTACGCAGCGATGGAAGCGTATCTAAGAGCAGCCGCCAAGGAACTCCCGGGTTATTCGGTGGGTGTGTATGGCTCTTATGCAGTTGTTGAAGAAATGGCGAAGCGAGGAGCCTGCAAACATTTCTGGCAGACATACGCTTGGAGTAGGGGAAAGCTCTCTAAAGCGGCTAACATCTATCAGTACCAAAATGGACAGGAGCTTGCGGGGCACACAGTAGACTACAATGATGCTCTCGGCGGAGAGGGTTGGTGGAATACTAAGCTACCCGCTGTGGAAAAAACTGTGAACAAGTTTGACACAGAATCGGCAGAGGAAGTAATCGCGATTCTCGGCTCGGTCTGGATGGCCAGCGACAACGATCCAGGAGTGAGGGAAGCAGCTCACTACGCCGCGAACGCTTTACGTGATGCTGTAGGCATCCCGAAATAATGACTAAGCCCTCCTTCGGAATTCACAATCCGGGGAGGGCTACTTTTATTTACTATATTGTTTCACTTCAAAGGACAGAATGTGTTTCTGAGAAATATACTCCTGACGGCTGGTAAACGGCCCGATGTTGTATTCCTTGGTGAATACAAAAGCTTCACTTTGCTTGCCTTCATACCAGCTCACGAAATCGTTCACGATGTTGATGGATAGGTCATATTCCCGAGTGCTACCGTCTGTTAAAGAGATGACTAACAATGCACGGTTGCCGGTTGGTGTGGTCGTATCTGTTGGTGTAAGAGCCACTTCATTTGAATTTCCACTTTCCCCATCATCATTAATCGCTGTCACTACATAGTAGTAGGTAGTTCCGTTTGTAACATCAGTGTCGGTGTAGGTAGTGCCTGTGACATTAGATGCGATTGTAGTGTACGGGCCACCAGGTGTTGTTGAGCGCTTCAAGATGTAGCCTGTTGCTCCAGTTACAGCGTCCCAAGATAGAGTGTTCTTAGCGTTGCCTGCTGTTCCTGATAGGACAGGTTCATCAATGGGAGTAGTAGAAGATTTTTCAAACAATTCTAGTTCATTCAGACCAATTGTTTTCCCAGTTGGATCAAAATAGCTGTTTAAGATATTAAGTCTGTAATATCTATACGAAGTATCATTATTGAACTCATAGGATTGTGTTGTCACTACGTTTGGGTAAGTATCATTGGAAAGTAATGTCCATGTAGTTTTATCATTGGAACCATAAAATTTCCAATCTTTTACTGAGCTACCTTTACTTGAGGATGAGATGTGATACCCTTTAATATTGATTTTTTGCACTTTTTTAGTATTACCAGCTCCGAAATCAACAATAACAAAATGACCTTCCGCATCTGATGGTAGTAGATAAGTGTACCAACTTGCAAAAGAATCAGTATTATCGTCAAATACTTTCCAGCCAGCGTATGGAGCAAAGTAATTGTCTTCTTCAATAACAATAGGAGGGGCAGATGTATTACTAGTTAATTTCGGAACTAAATCATCAGAATATTGATCTTCAGCAAAAGCAAGATTCTGTCCAGTAAGGAGTAGGGCAAAAGCAAAAACAAAAGTTAGAAACTTAGTAATTAAATTCATAAAACCCTCCAAAAATATAATAAGAGTAAGTACATAGGCCCATATACTAATCGCTACTATAACGGAGGGAAAAGGAAAACACAAAACAAAAAATACATAATATAGAATATATTAGTAATATTTAACAAAAGATTGTGAAATGCTTGTAAAGTTTACAGATGATTAATAAAAACCTCATGCTGCCCATTTTATTGAGAAATGTTTTGGTTGTTCCATGTTCCGCATATTCTTGTTTTTGGGGGATAGGTGTGTTGTCTGATATCGAACGATAGGTCCTACGGGTGATCGGAAACTACTCAGCTATGAAACCGAATCCTCCGAGCATTGATGTGATATGCGTAAAGACCGGACGAAGCCATGAAGACGTGATGACGGTGCTTGAAGCGTTGGCGCGTGAAGAGAACATCGAGTGGCGGCGGACATTCCAACGGTAGATAAATTGAAACAGCTATTGAGCTATTGCTCCACTAAAAAGTGGGGCTTTTCTTTTTTTATTATCCAGCATAGAATAAGAACAAATGTTCGCAAAAGGGTGATTAACGTGGAGACACTCAAAATCGTGGTTGAAGGTCAATACCAAGCTGTTCCGGTTTTAACCCCCAAGCATCTCAAAGCTATAAGCAAAATCCACACAGGAGTGAGTCCTAGATGCGCTCCTGACATACTTCGGGATCTGGTCGAGGCTGGATTGGTGGAGGAAACTGCAAATGACCTTATTGTATGAACATCACTATGAGCATGTGGTGGCTCCGTTGCTACCGATTGATGCAGATTTGATGGCTGAATTGTATTTCATCATTTACGATTCCGTACGCAAAGACTATGCGGTCAACGTCAGTTGGCACGAGAACTGTATCCGTAGAGAATGGGGAGTAGTCAAGGATATCGACCAAATTGAGAACAAAATCAAGCTTGTTCGGGTCGATGGGATCTGGTGGGTACCAATCGAGAAATTACTGCAGGTAGAGCGGGTGTAGCGACAATGATACAACCTGACCAATGGCGAGAGATACTACACGAAACGATCCTATACGGCATGCTTTTTAAGGCGCTAGCTCTGGATGCAGAAAGCCTTAATCAGGATCAGCTCAAAATGTCATACCGCCCCATGCTCGATACCGTATCGATGTGGGCTGAGCGAAAACACCACGAATATCGGAGCCAGTTTGGGAGGATGGGTGGGAAAATTCATATCCAAAGGACAACTGATGGTTTTCTATACTCTGTAGTTGTGACTGTCCGTGGCCGACAAGAAGAATGCCTCTATAACGTGTCGCATTTAAAAGCTGAATGCCAAGTTCGCCTTAACAATTATCTATACAACGCCAAGCAACGAGCGAACGGGCGTGCATAGTATGTACCAATTGATTAAAGTAGCAAACAACCCGCCAAGAGATAAATCCGAGCGGGTTATTTTTCGTGCTTTATTTACAATATTCCATCACTTCAAATGATTGCTCACATACTTTATTTGTCACAGAGTTTTCGTAAATTATAGCTTCGTTAGAAATGTTTTGTCGAATGATGCAGGTGAGTATTTATCATATGAAATCCATTAGAATCGAAAACGTTTTGTCGAATTAAGTGAAATAATGTCGAAACATTAAACTTTATCAAGATATAAGATTGATAGTAATATATTGAAGCTAAATTGTAAGTATTTGGAGGAGTATTTATGGGATTATCTCGTAGCGAACGTAATGAAGACAGAAGAGATGCAAGATTAGCACGTCGCGAAGCTTTAGAGGTCAAAGCTGCAGCAGCAGCAAAAAAAGTATCCAAAACTGCTAGTAGTACCCAACAAAGTAATACCAACGCATCGAAGACATCCGTACAAAAAGCTAGTGTAGATAAAGTTGACATTAGTCAAGCCGCAAGAAATTTAGCAGATGCGGTGCCTAAACAAGCTCTAGCATCAAATAACACAGGAGTAATGCATGGCCCACCGATTCCTCCGAAGACTAGTAGTACCAAAACATCAAATAACACGGGAGCAATGCATGGTCCACCAATTCCACCGAAGACTAGTAGTACCAAAACATCAAATAACACAGGAGTAATGCATGGCCCACCGATTCCACCGAAGACTAGTAGTACCAAAACATCGAATAACACAGGAGTAATGCATGGCCCACCGATTCCACCTAAAACTGGAAAGACGTGGGGGGAGGCAGGCAGTGAAGCTGCAATTAGCGCTACAGCTGGAACAGTGGTAACTACCTCAGTTGAAACTGGTGGACAAGCCTTATTAGGTAATTCGTCCCTTCCAGGACCAATATCGAAAATTATTGGACTAGGGGTATCAACTGCCGATGTTTATTACGATGCCGCAGCTAATCTCTCTAAAGGTGATACCAAGTTTGAGAGTAATAAATCAATTTCGCAATCTATTACAGAGGCTGCTACAGGAGCTATAATATCTGAACTAGGTTCATCGGCATTGGTGAATGCAATTGCAGTAACACCAGCTTATATGCAACTAACACCACAGAAAGATAAAACTACGGCAATAATGGCTGGATTAACTACAGGTTATGTAATTTCGCTTGCAGATTCAAAGATTGGGGTATCACCAGGATTAGCCGAGTATGTTGAGAAAGAGAAAGGCCGAGTTAAAGAGTCGGGTAAAAAAATTAATGAGTATATAAATCAGGGTAATAAAAAAACGTACAATGACTTTTCATATAAAGAAAAACAAGCAATTGATAAATATATGAATAATGTGGCGTTTCAAAATGAGCGCATACTAAAAGCAAAAGTAGATTGGGAAGCCGCTAATCGTAAAGGTGACACGGCTGGAGTGAACAGAGCAAAAACAGTGGCCAAAGATGCACGAGAAAAAGGTGGTATGTTAAGTAGAGAGACAACTATAGATCGCATTAAAGAATTGAATGATAAAATACTAAAAGAAAAAAATAATTATAGAGAGGCAGAAAAAAACAAGGACAAAAAGGCTCAAGACGCAGCTCGTGAACGAGCTAACGCATATAGAACCCAAGGTGGTACTATAAGATAAAATGAATAACAACATTGCACCTTCGATTTGAAAAAAGTTTTAGACCAAGATATGACTAACTGGAGGAATAATATGAGAGTACCACGTCATCTGAGAATCTTAATACAAATCATTTTTGTGGTGACTTTGATGTCAGGCTGTTCCCAAACTAACAAACTAGATGAGACGACTGAATTCATGAAATACGAAGATAAAATTAATAAATTCACTATTTCATATCCAAAAGACTGGACTGTTGATACAACGCAAAAAAATGTAAATGTTCTGTTTAATTCGCCAAAGGAGAGTGAACAAGACGTTTATACAGAGAATATAACTGTAAAGGCGTTTGCATTGCCAGAGGAAGCTATATCTCCTATGGAAAACTATAAAGATGGAATGATTGAGACTATTAAGAAGCAGACACCTGGTATTGAGGTTCTTAATACTTCCAACATAACAATAAATGAGCTTCCAGCTCTTCAGATCCTTTTAAGAGAAAAGCGAGATAATGTAGATTTATCGCATCAAATGACTGTTGTATTTAAAGGCAATATGGGGTATGTACTAGGATTTACCTGCTTAGATGGAGAGCTTGACAAATATTCCTCAACAACGGATAAAATAATAAATTCTTTTAACATCATCAATTGAAATATTTTTAATCTATCAGGTAGTAAAAATATGTTTCTCCAAAATTTTTATGGGTATTTTCTTTAGACCCTTCGAGATATGTTAAGTAAAGTCGTCGGTAATGATATCATTTGAGAACCTCACCCTGTCATAAAAAGGGTAGCGAGCTGCTTTCTTTCATCAAACAAAAGAGCCCTTCGGATAAGAGAAGGGCTCTTTGGTTTTTTATTCCTTCATTAATAGATCTAAAATAGGAGCGATTTTATTTAAGTAATTATCGGGTGGAATCTTGCGATCATGTTCCCAATCGAACAGTGTACGTTCATGTACCTCTAAAAGCTTAGCGAATTCCCTCTTTGTATACCCATGAAATAAACGTGCTTTTATTATGCGTTCCCCTAAAGTTGATTCAGGCAGTATCTCAAAACAACCGAGAAAAGAAACTGAGACACCAAGCACTTTGGAAAGTCGTCTTAGGCTAGGAGGAGAAACTTTCAATTTATTTGCTTCTGCTAGTCCAATTGTTCTTGTACACAATCCTGTGGCAGCGGCAAGATCGACCAAGTACATCTGTTTTGCAGTACGTGCTGCTCTAAGACGGCCACCAGGACTATCATCTTTCATGTCCATAAAAGGGGAGAAGGGTGTTTCTTTTTTTAATGATATTCCAAGGGTGTTATCTTCAACCTTGCCCTTGTGGATTCTTCGGTACTCGAGAGAAGCAAACATGCTCGTGCTCTCCCCAGCAAATCTACAAATACCGCTCAAAGCTCTCAGGTCCCTTGCTAGATCGCATCGATCTGCACATCGAGGTGCCGAGAGTACCCGTTCAACTTCTTCACAACAGAAAAGCAGAGGAGTCCTCAAAAGACATTCAACGTCGAGTAGAACAAGCGAGAGCTGTCCAATGCGAAAGATACCACTATCGTCCAGGATGTCCTTTTAACAGTGTGATGAATGGAGAAGAGCTGCGCCAATTCGCACAGCTGGATAAGGAAGGACAAGAGATGTTACAGCTTGCCTTCGAGACATTAGGTTTGAGTGCAAGAGCCTACGATAGGATTGTGAAAGTGGCGAGAACGATTGCAGATTTAGATGGGGCTTCTCGTGTTGATGCTGCACATGTAGCGGAAGCAATTCGCTACAGAGCATTGGATCGAGGGCTACTATTTTAAGAGTCCTTAATATATAAAAAAACCGTTAAATTTTGACGTCTCAGTGCTAATACATCAAAGAAATGGACTTTACCCTCCTTGCTATGGTGAAAAGAAAGAACATAGATGCCTTGAGGAAGAAACCATCATTTTCATTAATATTAGGCGTATACATGTAAATTTTAACCTCATTCAGACTCACTAGTTTCATCAAACAAAGTCTTATCCTCAGCAGTAAATTCTAATCGCAAATGAATACGGTACAAGATTTCAATTACTTCAGCAAATCCAAGCAAGAATATAGAAGGAATGATGGAATAAAACACACTGGTTAGAAAATGAAGAAAATTATCATTAAGATCGTCGACCCAAATATATAACCCGACGATAAAACCAACTATAGTAATAACAGACGCCAGAATCCGAATCCATCGAGCGTATTTATTTGTATAGCGTTTGAACAATACTCTCAACCCCAAGTATCCAATTTTGTGGAAAGTAGAAATCCTCAACATTTTGGTTAAGAAAACAGAGTAGGGCAGTAGTTATTACTCGAATCAACACATTTAGTCTCAAGTAAGTGGCATTCACTTTTTATCTTTTTCGTCATCGTATGTAGGCTTTCTAACAAGTGGTTTGCCATGATCGTCGCAAGCCCCAAAACGAATAAAGGTTCCTTGTACCTCTTGGAGGGATACTTTGTTTGCGCCTCTATCTGAATCTGGGTCCATAAATTGAAGGAGATCACCCTCTCAGAAGCAAAATGAACAGACATCAAATTCTCCATCATGGTAGAGCCATTTCAACAGTGAATCAACTATCTTGCCATAATGAGCAATCCATAAGAAAAAAAGATCCATACGATCAATAATGATCCAAAAACCGCATGTCGCCTATAATCCTTGTTGTTGACAATTTTCTTCATAATAAATGTAAAGTTAACAAAGAACAAAATAGCCAGAATAGGATTAAGGTACAATGCAGATAAAGCAATAAATCCCATATTATTCACCTCATCCAAATTATACCATATCCTTCTGGATGATTATCAATATGCGCAGATTGAATCAGTATGCTGATCATGCTCCTTCTGTGTCCGCGACTCCTCAACTAATGTTGCTTCGATGCACAGTTTGCTTTACTGCATGGTTACGTCTGCATAGTTGTCAACGCTTGTCCAAATGTCAAATAGTTAAATTGGCGAGGAAAATCGTTTAGTCTGCATGCGCCTGTAAATGAACACAGCACATACAGACTAACGACTTCACTACCAAGTAAGTAACAGTAAGTATTTTTTAAACATAACCCTATACAACCGTAACAACATAAAACACAAATTCCCCACAATCCCCACTATCCCAAGGCCGACAATACTTCAAAGAAATCGACGTCATTCCTCGCCGCAAAGCCTGAAAGGACATCACCTGATGCCCCTCTTGCCCAATACGAGCTGGCGATGGTGGAGGAACAAAATGATTCGCATGCAACGATAAAAAGCGAGCATCCACTGGATTAGACAAGTCCCACTGGTAGCCGGTTGAGGGATTTGCCACTAGCGTAATCGTGAACAAGTGGCCCTCCTGCACTTGTAGTGTATACGTTGAGGTCTTGACCACTGGCTTCCTCCTTTTGGATGAAGTCGATACCCATTTTCCATACCGTATGAAAAAAGCTTGATAGCTGGTAACGACGAAACAAGCAGTAAAAAATTTATTTTCATTTATTTCATGTGATTCAGTGCGTTTACAAGTTGTGGAATTACTTGATACATCTATCATTTTGCGAAAATATAACGATAGAAAATAGTTATTATACGTACAATGTTCCTAATTAATTTGAAACAATTAGTATGATCTGGAAAGGAATATGCAAGATGCTGGCGAATATGTAGGGACAAAGACATATATTGTCGAAGTGTCTGTTGTAATTTGTAATCTTTATTACCTAGTTGTTGTTATGACCGGAATTATCCAGAGAGAGTAGAATTTCTTTTGCTCGTGCATGTAGGTACATTTCCCAGCACTTCCATGGCGCAGAATATCTCGCGCATGGAAGAAGCTTTTTCTTTGTGTTCATACTTGCTAGGAAAGGGAAAGGAAAATTGATGGAGAGCATTGCAGAATTATTTAAGAAAAAAGAGTACTACCACGCATTTCAGCCCATATGTCAGCTTCCTGAGAAAAGTAGGATAGGGTATGAAGTATTACTTCGCAGTAAAGCGGGGATCCATCCAGAGGCATTGTTTTCTTTGGCGAAGGAAAACAAAATGCTGCCAGAACTCGACGCTCATTCCCTGCATTATGCGCTCTTGACTTTTTTTCATTCGTCGATTGAACACAAAAACGAGCTTTTATTTGTGAATATTTTTCCTTCTACCATAATAGAAGACACATTTCCTGGCTTCATTCAAACGATCGCTCGTTCCTTCCATCCCTTTTTAACCCAAATCGTTTTGGAGATCAACGAATCGATTATGGAAGGAGAATGCTGGAGCGAACCCATTTTTACACGACGCATAGCTGAATTGAAAAAGTTGGGATTCCTAATTGCGTTGGATGATGTCGGAGATGGCGCAAACATATTCAGTAAAATTGAAGATATCTCGCCCGATTACATCAAGATTGATCGCTTTTTTTCGCAAGAGCTCTCGAGTTCATTAGAAAAGCAAAAGACTGTAAAATTATTTGTCGATTTTTGCAAAGATGCACCTCAACTCATTCTCGAAGGAGTTGAAGAAGAAGAGGATTTTGCTTGTGCTTCTTTATTGGGCGTTGCAATCGGCCAGGGATACTTGTTTGGTAAACCAGGCAGTTTGCCGGACGAATAAGAGGGCAATGCAGAATTGGAGGAATTTTTATGGCTAGTGATAACAACGTATATTCGCGGAAGGCAACGCTTTCCTTAAAAATATCCGAGTTTGAAGTCCCTCCGATGCAAGATCTGTTGATCATCGGACGGAAAGCACCAATTGGTCCTGAGGCAGCAAGGAGAATGGCGGATGCCCTTTCACCAGAGCAGTTTACTTTACTGAAAATGAATCATCCAAAGATTGAGGCGGTTTTGTTAAGAAATACCCTTTTGCAAATGATTGATGAAAAATTGTTGATGAAAATCATTCTGGAAGAGGCAGAGCGTATGATTAGCGACTCTATGGTTCTACGATCTGAGTTGAAAATAGCATTGTCTGTTCAACGAGAGGTGGATCTCTTATGAACATCTCCGACATCATGACGACGACGATTTGTACCATCACCTCTGACAAAAGTGTCTCTTATGCGGCGGAGCGAATGAACGAATCTCAAGTTGATTCGTTAGTTGTCATGGATCACGGAGAGGTACTGGGAATGGTTACGACGAGAGATGTTTTGTCAGCTCATCCAAACCGAATCGTTGCCGATGCCATGAGTAGTCAGCCGTTCTATCTGTCAGCCAATCACAATGTTTGGGAGGCCTATCACGCGCTTCATCAAGAACAAAATGGACTTGCTTTGGTCAAACACGAGGATCAACTGATCGGATTCATCACAAAAGAAATCGTAGAGATGAAAATAGCAGAATATCGAGACCCATTATCGGGTTTGTATCGCGCTCCATACATCCAGTTTATTGGGGAAAATTTTTTAAAGGAGCGAAAACCTTTCCATTTGCTTTTCATCGATTTGAACGACTTTGGCCGAATTAATAAGCTGCATGGTCATCCATTTGGAGATGATGTCATCCGCACCTATTCTTCGGTCCTCTCTTCTTTGGCGGAAGAACAGGGGGATTACTTATGTCGTTATGCAGGGGACGAGTTTGTTTTGATCTCTACGATTTCCGATGAACAGATTCAGGAATACATTACGCTCATTAAACGTCCAACAAACGTTCTGGATATCTTCGTATCTGCAGCTGTTGGTCATGTGAACGGGTACCAAACACCAGACTTCTTCGCCAGATCGTGGCGGGAATTAATCGCTGAAGCAAGTTTAGGCTCCTCAGCTGCCAAATTATCCAAATCACTTACTCCCACGGTGGGATAGGAAAAGCATAGTTTGCCAGCAATGCGCATACACTTTTGGACAGGCTAAGATCATTCTTTGCAACCGATTATTTTATGGTACGTAATACATATTGTGAATAGATCGATATGAGGAGGCAATGACATGATTGTAACTACTACCAGCATGATCCAAGGAAAAGAAGTGGAGCAGTATTTGGATATCGTCAGTGGAGAGGTAATCATGGGTGCAAACGTAGTCCGTGACTTTCTCGCAGGGATTACTGACATCATCGGAGGCAGAAGTGGCTCATATGAGAGCAAGCTCTCAGAAGGTCGTGAACTGGCCTTGCGTGAAATGAAAGAAAAAGCACGGGCATTAGGTGCAAACGCAGTGATTGGGGTTGATCTCGACTTCGAAACATTGCGAGAAGGTATGATGATGGTTATTGCCACAGGCACAGCTGTACGTGTGAAGTAAGCCGGTAAACACCCGGCTTTCTTTTTTTACCTAATGGGGGGCTACTACATAGAATGCAAGGAGAAGTGAGCATGCAAGTACAAAAAACTCTTCAGGATTTATCGGATAGAATAAACGCCCAGCCACAAGGGATCGCTGGATTACATGCGGTGTACCATTTTGTCCTAAGTGGAGAAGAGGTGGGTACCTACGAGGTTGTTTTTGCCGATAATCAAGCGGACTACAAGCTGGGTGTGACAAGGGAAGCAGGCTGCAAGCTGGAGTTGTCTGACAAAGATTTTATTAAGCTCGTAGAGGGACGCTTGAATCCCACCGTTGCTTTTGTAACGGGTAAGCTAAAAATTAGCGGAGAAATGGGACTTTCGTTTAAATTGCAAACAATTTTACATCACTATCAATCAGAAAAATAACGAAAAAACTAGTCAATTCTTAAAAGGTTGCGTTAAAATATGACCAAACAATGACACCTACTCTAACATAAAACGAGGGGAAACATGCGCCATATTTGTTCATTGATTGCGATGGTAAGCCAACTGGAAGAACAATCTGTGCGTTTTGATTTTTATCAAGAAATCAGACGACCCAAGCCAGAACGTCAGTTATTAAAGCATCATGCACAATTACCGCGTCATTATTTCGATTATTTAATTCATTCAGGAGTATTGGAAGTGGAAACAGATGCTCCATATCAGCCGGGGAAGATCATGCCTGCTTCCATCGGTATGAACATACGCTCGCTCGGTGGAAATGTATTGTTTGACATGTGCTTTGCTCCACAAACATATAAATTGTGGCAAAACACAGATGCAAGCATAGAAGACCTTTCTCTGCCTGCTGATATGTTTGAAGAATACGTCTATCGCTTAGGAGCCATCAGTCGCTTTCGCTATTTAGGCCGAATCGATGATCCCGTAACAGCAACAAAACTTGGTGAGAACGACATGATTGAATTCAAACGCGACTTTCTTTATTCGAAGACGGGAATTATTAAGTCTATTGTGGCGTTTGCGAATTCAAATAACGGGAATTTATTTTTAGGGATTACAGATGAGGGGACAGTGTGCGGGATTGATCATGAGATCGAGCAGTATGGAGACCCGGACAAATACATTCTTGCCATTACACAATACATCCAAGATAAGACGTCACCGTTTGTGACCCCATTCCCCAAAATTTCGTTGAAAAAAATAGATGGCAAAACGGTGGTAGCTATCTTTGTAGAAGCCTCATCTGATTTGATTTGTGGTTTGGATAAAAATAATGAAAAGTATGTGGTGATCCGTACGAACAATCGCTCCGTTGTCGTGAAAGATCCGCACCAAATTGGTGAAATTTACGTGAAACGAAAGCTTGGCAGTGAGATCAGCCGTCGATTGGGACTTCTGTAGCGTTATCTTACAGGAATACACGAGGAGGGTTACTGCGTGATATCGTCTTTACGTACGTGTCTACTGGTTATGATGGTGAGTAGCTTGTTCGTCACTGGCTGTGCACAGCCAGGCAAGGTTTCTGATGACATGAAAGATCATATCGAGACAGAGCTTGGTGCGGTTGAAAAAGTAACGGTGATGTCAACAGATGGACAGGAAGTATTACTGGACTTGCGCTTGTTTTTGCAAGAACTGTCCGGACAGGGACAAGATTTACAAATATCATCCGAGCCTTTAAAGCAAGAAGATGTACGTTTTACGCTTGTCCTCTACCGAACTCAGCAGGCTCCACTCGTGGTGACAGTGGGGGAGTCGGCAAGTGAGATTGGAGGACACACGTATCGTGGAGCGGGTGCCAGCTATTTTTATCAGTGGGTAAACAAGTTAACTGGCAGAGGAGTGCTCTCACAAAAAATTCAGAGCGTGCGTTTAGCGGCAGAGGACCTTGGTCAGGCGCGCGTGTTGAACGAAGCAGAAGCAGAATACATCAGGAAAGTAATGGGATCGGCAGTCCCAGAGGTGGACAGTCGCAGCAAGCAGTATCCACTCTACCCAAACTATCGGATGAGAATAAATTCTGCTGACAAACCGGTGGAAGTGGCCATTTTGACGCCGACGCTGATAGCGGTTCCCTTTGGGAGAGAAACGTTTTTCTTTCAAGTAGAGGGTAGCCTCTTTTCGCGCTTAACGGAATGGATGCCGCCAAGCAATCGTAAGGAAGACAGAATCGACCAGTTATTTAAATCTACACGGATTCGCATCACAGCAAATGGCGAAAAGAACGTCCAAGACTCAGAGTTGGATGTTACCCAAACGACGATCGAGCAAGGAATTGCCCATCAATCCGTCCGATTGCTAAAAAATGCAGATCCACTAAATGCTGTACCAAAAAATCTGGGCTCAAAACAATACGAACTTCATTTTTTGGTGAATGATACAGAGCAGAGAATTGAATTATATCCACGTTACTTTAAGTATGACCAAACTTGGTACATTCACGATGAACTCGCTGAAAACCAGTGGAAATTGTTTCAATCTCTACGAAAATGAGGAATTTCCTCATGAAGTTTCGCATTTCTGGTCACGATAAAAAGAACATATTACTACCACTTTTGCAGTTTTTGTCGTAGAATAGTTACGTTGCACTGATAGTGGAGGTTATGACCGGAAAAAGACAGACGTCTTTGAACCGGTCTAAAAGCCTGCCGATCTTTATCTGCCATAGGAGGATGGAGAATGAACATTCATGAGTATCAAGGTAAAGAGATACTTAAGCAGTACGGTGTAAAAGTTCCTGAAGGACGCGTAGCTTTCACAGTGGAAGAAGCTGTTGAAGCAGCGAAAGAACTGGGCACCCAAGTAAACGTAGTAAAAGCGCAAATTCACGCTGGTGGCCGTGGTAAGGCTGGCGGTGTAAAGGTTGCAAAAAATCTTGATGAAGTTCGTACATATGCCAGCGAAATTCTTGGCAAAGTACTGGTTACTCATCAAACAGGACCAGAAGGTAAAGAAGTTAAGCGCCTTCTGATCGAGCAAGGCTGCGACATCAAGAAAGAATACTACGTTGGTGTAGTAGTTGACCGTGCTACTGGAAGCGTTGTAATGATGGCTTCCGAAGAGGGCGGTATGGACATCGAGGAAGTAGCAGCAAACAATCCAGAAAAAATCTTCAAAGAAGTAGTTGATCCAGTAACAGGTCTGAATGGCTTCCAAGCTCGTCGCCTGGCTTACGCAATCAACATTCCAAAAGAATTGATTAACAAAGCTGCCAAGTTCATGATGAGCTTGTACCAAGCTTTTGTTGATAAAGATGCTTCTATCGCTGAAATCAACCCACTGGTTGTAACTGGCGACGGTGAAGTAATGGCACTGGATGCGAAACTGAACTTCGACAGCAACGCTCTCTATCGTCACCCTGACATCGTAGCTCTGCGCGATCTGGATGAAGAAGATGAGAAAGAAATCGAAGCTTCCAAGTTCGATCTGTCCTACATCGCACTTGATGGTAACATCGGTTGCATGGTAAACGGTGCAGGTCTGGCGATGGCAACGATGGATATCGTGAAATTCTACGGTGGAGACCCAGCTAACTTCCTTGACGTTGGTGGCGGAGCTACTGAAGAGAAAGTAACGGAAGCGTTTAAAATTATTCTCCGTGACGAAAAAGTAAAAGGTATTTTCGTCAACATCTTCGGTGGCATCATGAAATGCGACGTTATCGCAAACGGCGTAGTGAATGCAGCAAAACAAATCAAATTGGACAAACCTCTCGTTGTACGTCTCGAAGGTACAAACGTAGATTTGGGTAAGAAAATCCTCAATGAGTCCGGTTTGAACATCGTAGCTGCAGAATCTATGGCGGATGGTGCTGAGAAAATCGTATCCTTGGTGAAGTAAGATATTTCGAGTAGATACGTTAAAAAAGGTGGGAAAATTACGCGATGAGTATTCTCGTTAATAAAAATACAAAAGTAATTACGCAAGGGATTACGGGTGCAACTGGTCTGTTCCACACTCGCGGAGCCGTTGAATACGGTACACAAATGGTGGGCGGTGTAACACCTGGTAAAGGTGGAACCGAAGTTGACGGTATTCCAATTTTCAACACAGTAAAAGAAGCGGTTGAAGCAACTGGTGCGACTGCATCCGTTATCTACGTTGCTCCTCCTTTCGCTGCTGACGCGATCATGGAAGCAGTTGACGCTGAACTGGATCTGGTAATCTGCATCACAGAAGGTATCCCAGTTCTGGACATGGTGAAAGTTAAGCGCTACATGGAAGGCAAGAAAACCCTTCTCGTAGGTCCTAACTGCCCAGGCGTAATTACTCCAGGTGAGTGCAAAATCGGTATCATGCCTGGTTACATCCACGTTCCAGGTAAAGTGGGTATCGTATCTCGCTCCGGTACCTTGACGTATGAAGCAGTTCACCAAACTTCTACTCGCGGCCTTGGTCAATCCACAGCTGTAGGTATCGGTGGAGACCCAGTAAAAGGTATGGAGTTCATCGATGTACTGAAAATGTTCAACGAAGATCCAGGCACAGAAGCAGTTATCATGCTTGGTGAAATCGGTGGTACTGCGGAAGAAGAAGCAGCAGAGTGGATCGCTGCTAACATGAAAAAACCAGTTGTAGGCTTCATCGGGGGACAAACTGCTCCTGAAGGAAAGCGTATGGGCCACGCTGGTGCGATCATCTCTGGCGGTAAAGGTACAGCTGCTGAGAAAATCGCGAAGCTCGAAGAATGCGGTATTCGCGTAGCGAAAACACCTGCAGTTATCGGTGAAACACTTGTTGAATTGCTGAAAGAGCGCGGTATGCTCGAGAAAGTAATGGGCAAGTAAGCAGATAAGACAGAAGTGGACAGCCTCAGGCTTGTCCACTTTTTTTATTTTTGAAGCAGCCTCTTTCTTTCGATAGAATAGCTTTCAATACCGTCCGCTGTGACAATTGTGATCGGGATGAAGGAGGATTTGGAGTGGAAAAGGCGAAGCTCGACGAGAGAGACTGGGTGTATGTGTTAACGATGATCTCAGGTTTGGGAAGAAAGAAAATCCGAGAAATCTTTGAAATCACAGGTTCTTTTCAGGTTGCCATAGAAAATTGGTATGAATTGGCACGTGAGCTCAGATTGACTTCCTCGATCACTGGGCAGGTTGATAAGCATAGCAATGTAGCTTCAGCTATGGCACTATTGGAAAAGCGTGAAGAAGAGGGAACGCGCTTCTTATGTCCTTTTGACGATGCTTATCCTGCTTCGCTCCGCAATATCCCTGATTCTCCATGGACGTTGTTTTATCGTGGCGATCACACATTATTGGATAAAGTGTCGATTGGCGTCGTTGGTTCGCGCAAACCGACACCATATGGAAGAGCGAGCTGTAGCTTTTTTGTCCGAGAACTGGTACAAGCGGGTCTTGTCATTGTCTCAGGGGTAGCGTACGGAATTGATGCGGAGGCTCACCAAGCTACCTTGAAAGCAGGCGGTAAGACTATTGGCGTGCTCGGCTGCGGAATGAATCACGTTTATCCTTCTCGACATCGAGAACTTTATCGCGAAATTGAATCTTTTGGCCTACTCCTCAGCGAATATCCTCCTCATATTCCACCTGTTTCTGGATTATTTCCAGAGAGAAATCGCATCATAAGTGGACTTTCTATCGGTGTATTAGTGGTGGAAGCAGCAGAAAAAAGCGGATCCTTGATTACGGCAGACTGTGCACTTGAGCAGGGCAAGGAAGTTTTTGCAATTCCTGGTCCGATTTTTTCATTGATGAGTGCGGGACCGCATAACTTGATCAAACAAGGTGCAAAGCTAGTAACGTGCAGTAGTGATATATGGGAGGAAATCAAACATCATCTTCCAGAAGCTGAGCAGATGCAGCAGGTCGAAAAAAGCAATGCAACCGATGTTATCCCCTTATCTAATGAAGAAAAAGCTATTGTGGAAGCCGTAACATATGATGGGATTCATCTGGATGAGTTAATGAGCAGCTTAGAAAAAGACCAACGCAGGATGCTACATCAGCTGGTCATTCGTTTGGAAGCAAAAGGGGCCATCGTGGCACTTCCTGGCGGTTATTTTGCACGGCGATAGCATATCCGCTAGCTTTTTGGCAATGCTTAGAGGCACAAGTGTTTGACAAACCGGATGAGGGTATTTAATAATAGGGAAGATTCCTTACTAAAAGGGGAGGAAAAAAATGGCTGATACGCTAGTAATCGTAGAATCCCCTACGAAGGCCAAAACCATTGGAAAATACCTGGGTAGTAAATATATCGTGAAAGCGTCTATCGGGCATGTACGCGATTTGCCGAAAAGTCAAATGGGTGTAGACGTTACACATAATTTTGAACCCAAATACATAACCATTCGCGGCAAAGGCGATGTATTGAAGGGCTTAAAAGATGCCGCTAAAAAAGTAAAAAAAGTATATCTCGCAGCCGACCCGGATCGCGAAGGGGAGGCAATTGCTTGGCATTTGGCACAATACTTGGGTCTCGATTTGAATCAACCGCTTCGTGTGGTATTCAATGAGATTACCAAAGATGCCATTAAAGAAGCGTTCAAGCATCCACGACACATAAACATGGACTTGGTAAATGCTCAACAGGCACGTCGCATTCTCGACAGACTCGTTGGCTACAATATCAGTCCAATTTTATGGAAAAAGGTTCGAAAAGGCTTGAGTGCCGGACGTGTTCAATCGGTTGCGGTAAAGCTAATTATGGATCGTGAGCGGGAGATCCAAGAGTTTATCCCGGAAGAGTATTGGACAATTGCGAGTACATTGATCAGCGACGGTAAAGAAATTAACGCGAAGTTCTATGGGTATGGCGATGAAAAGGTGGAGCTTCATTCGGAAGATGATGTAGCAGCGGTATTGAAACGAATGAAGAACAAACCATATGTGGTACAAAAGGTAACCAAGCGTGAGCGCAAGCGGAATCCTGCACCTCCTTTTATAACGAGTTCTTTACAGCAAGAGGCGGCGCGTAAGCTGAATTTCCGCACCTCTAAGACCATGCGGATTGCTCAAGAGCTCTATGAGGGGATCGACGTTGGCAATAAAGAAGGCGCAGTTGGTTTGATTACCTATATGCGTACAGACTCTACTCGCCTATCTGTAACTGCACAGAACGAAGCAAGAGATTACATACTCGAGAAATATGGTCCAAACTATGTGTTATCTGAGCCACGCAATCAGGCGAAAAACGAAAATGCTCAAGATGCTCACGAAGCGATTCGTCCAACAGGTGTGATACGTACACCGGATGAAATTAAGGAGTACTTGTCGAGAGATCAGTTGCGCTTGTATCGATTAATCTGGGAGCGTTTCCTCGCCAGTCAAATGTCATCTGCTGTTCTTGATACGATGAGCGTAGATATTGACGCAGGTGGAGTTACCTTCAGAGCAACAGGATCAAAAGTGAAGTTCCCTGGATTTATGAAGGTATATATTGAAGGAAACGATGATGGCGCAGAAGAAGAAAGCTTCCTTCCGCCCATTGAAGAAGGACAAATCCTCGAACAAAAAGAAATCGAGCCGAGTCAGCACTTTACACAGCCTCCACCTCGGTTCTCCGAAGCGCGCATGCTTAAATCGATGGAAGAGATGGGAATTGGACGTCCGTCTACCTATGCGCCTACATTAGAAACCATTCAAAAGCGGGGTTATGTAGCATTAGAGGAGAAGCGATTTGTCCCGACTGAGTTAGGTGAGATTGTAATCACGCTTGTCGAGGAGTTTTTCCCCGAGATTCTCAACGTAGAATTCACTGCGCATATGGAATCGGGCTTGGATAATATCGAAGCAGGAGCCACCAATTGGGTGTCGGTGCTGGACGATTTTTATCAAGACTTTGCAAAGCGCGTAGTTGTTGCAGAAGAAGAAATGAAAGAAGTAGAGCTGAAAGTCGAAGAATCAGATGAATCATGCGAGCTTTGCGGCAGTGTGATGGTATATAAGCTTGGCCGATTCGGCAAGTTTTTAGCTTGTTCTGGATTCCCGGATTGCCGTAATACGAAGCCGATTGTAAAAGGAATCGGCGTAAAGTGTCCGCAGTGTGAAACCGGAGAGATTATCGAACGTAAATCTAAGAAGAGTCGTATTTTTTACGGCTGCAATCAATATCCGGAATGCGATTTTGTATCGTGGGACAAACCGATTGCCAGACCTTGTCCAAAATGCTCCAGCATGCTGGTGGAGAAAAAGCGCAAGAAGCAAGGAGTTAGCATTGTTTGCACCAAGTGTGATTATCAAGAAGAGGCAGACTCCTAAGCAGCCTGATTCGATTTTGTAGTTTGGAGGATTAACAGCATGTCACAACCAACAATTACAGTAGTGGGCGCCGGCCTCGCTGGTAGTGAGGCAGCATGGCAAATCGCGCAGGCGGGTGTAAAAGTAAAGCTGTATGAAATGAGACCGAAGACACAAACGCCTGCACACCATACCGATAAATTTGCAGAGTTGGTATGCAGTAATTCATTGCGTGCTAACACGTTGACGAATGCAGTGGGTGTATTAAAAGAAGAAATGCGTCGACTGAACTCTGTCATTATCGATGCGGCAGATCGTTGCGCGGTTCCAGCTGGAGGCGCGCTTGCCGTAGACAGACACGAGTTCGCGGCTCATGTTACAGATGCCGTTCGTAATCATCCATTGGTGGATGTCATATCGGATGAGATTACCGAAATTCCTGATGGGATTGTCGTAATTGCGACGGGGCCACTTACTTCTCCAGCTTTGTCTACAAAGTTAAAAGCGCTGACGGGTGAAGAATATCTGTACTTCTATGATGCAGCTGCGCCCATTATCGAGAAAGACTCGATTGATATGAACAAGGTATTCGTTGCTTCCAGATATGATAAAGGTGAAGCAGCCTACCTGAACTGCCCGATGACAGAAGAGGAGTTCAATCGCTTCTATGATGCGCTGATCTCTGCAGAAACAGTTCCATTGAAGGAATTTGAAAAGGAAATCTTCTTCGAAGGCTGCATGCCGATTGAAGTATTGGCAAAGCGTGGTCACAAGACCATGACATTTGGTCCCATGAAGCCAGTAGGTCTGGTTGATCCGCGGACAGGCAAAAAGTCTTATGCGGTTGTACAACTTCGTCAGGATAATAGTGCTGCGACATTGTACAACATCGTAGGCTTCCAGACCCATCTGAAATGGCCGGATCAAAAAAGAGTCTTTTCACTCATTCCTGGGCTGGAAAACTGCGAAATCGTTCGTTATGGTGTGATGCACCGCAACACCTTTATCAACTCGCCAAAACTGTTGAAGCCTACGTATCAGTATAAAGACCGGGAAACACTTTTCTTTGCTGGTCAAATGACTGGTGTAGAAGGATATGTAGAGTCAGCGGCATCTGGTTTGCTTGCGGGGATAAATGCAGCACGACTCGCAAAAGGGGAAGAATTGATCGAGCTTCCGCCAGAAACAATTATGGGCAGCATGGCTCGTTATATTACAACGGCAGATCCAAAGCATTTCCAACCAATGAACGCAAACTTCGGGTTAGTACCCGAATGGCCAGAAAGAATCCGAGACAAGCGTTTGAAAAATGAAAAGCTCGCTGAGCGGGCGCTAGATACAATTCAGAATTTTACACAAGAACGACACAATTAACATTGATATCCGATTTTCGTCTGTGTTACTATATAGGTGCTTCGAGGAGGGTGCATCCCGTATGGACATTTCGCAACAAAATTCTGCGGATATTGAGATGTTTACCCGCTATTTGCGAGTTGAAAAAAACGCCTCTCCTCATACGGTGAAGCAGTATGTGGCAGATATCAGCGAATTTGTCTCCTTTATGGAACAGCACCAAATCACCGTATTTGCTGCTGTTTCTTATTTGCATGGTCGCTCCTTTCTCGCGCAATTGGCTGGCAGGGGGCTTTCCCGACGAAGTATTGCCCGCAAGCTATCCAGTTTGCGTAGCTTGTACCGATTTCTGTTGCGTGAAGATCAACTGGAACAGAATCCATTTCAACTAGTCTCCACTCCCAAAATGGAGAAGAAACTTCCTTCCTTTTTATATCCGCAAGAAGTTCAAGCTTTTTTCGATCTGCCTGATACCACCACTCCATTGGGAATTCGTGATCGGCTGATTTTTGAACTGTTGTATGCAAGCGGCATGCGTGTTACGGAGCTCACCACTTTGTCTGTGAATGATGTGAATCCGAGCATGGGAGTCGCATTGGTTTATGGAAAAGGAGCGAAAGAACGGTATGTGCCGGTTGGAAGTTATGCCTGCGACGTTCTTCGGCAATACCTAGAATATGGAAGAGAAAAACTGTTGGCTGGAAAAGTAGAACACGGTAATTTGCTGGTTAACTATCGGGGAGAACCGTTATCCGACCGCAGTGTTCGGCGGATTGTAGACAAATACGTAGATACGTACGCTCTTCAATTGCGGGTTTCACCGCATACCTTTCGTCATACGTTTGCGACCCATATGTTGAACGGCGGCGCTGATCTGCGTACCGTGCAAGAATTACTGGGCCACGTCAATGTTTCGACGACACAGGTGTACACGCATGTGACCAAAGAGCGACTTCGGCATGTATATGACACCGCTCACCCACGAGCAAACCCGGGCAATACAGGTTCCGCCAATCGGACATAACGGGAGGAATCAGTGATGGAACAGTTTCACGCAACAACCATATTTGCTGTACAGCACAACGGGTCTGTAGCGATGGCCGGAGATGGTCAGGTTACTTTTGGCAACAGCATGGTAATGAAGCACGGTGCCAAAAAAGTAAGACGTCTATATCGCGGCGAAGTTTTAGCAGGATTCGCTGGCTCTGTTGCTGATGCCATTACGCTTTTTGAGAAGTTTGAAGGAAAGCTGGAGGAGTACCACGGCAATCTGCAGCGTGCTGCTGTAGAGCTGGCGAAAGAGTGGCGCATGGATAAAATTTTGCGTCGTTTGGAAGCAATGATGATTGTTGCCAATAAGGAGCATTTGTTGCTTATCTCCGGAAATGGCGAAATCATTGAGCCTGATGATGGGATTCTTGCAATTGGTTCTGGCGGTAGCTTTGCCCTTTCAGCAGGTCGTGCATTGAAAACATATGCGCCTCATCTCGGCGCACGTGAAATTGCGGAAGCATCGCTTCGTACCGCTGCTGAAATTTGCGTGTTCACAAACAACAATCTTGTTGTGGATGAGTTGAATTGAGCGAAAGGGAGGAACCTACTGTGCTGAATCTTGAGCAATTAACCCCGCGTAAGATTGTAGAGCATTTGGATAAATACATTGTCGGGCAGGCACAAGCCAAGAAAGCCATTGCTGTAGCGCTTCGCAACCGCTATCGTCGCAGTCGTTTGCCAGAGCAAATGATTGAAGAGGTTGTTCCAAAAAACATCTTGATGATCGGACCTACTGGTGTTGGAAAAACGGAAATCGCACGTCGGATTGCAAAACTGACAGGTGCTCCTTTTATTAAAGTAGAAGCAACGAAGTTTACGGAAGTCGGTTATGTAGGACGAGATGTGGAATCGATGGTCCGTGATCTGGTGGAAGCTTCTATCCGTACGGTCAAACAGGAAAAAGTAGAGTCGGTGAAAGAGAAAGCCGAGAAGCTTGCGAATGAAGCAATTGTGAACGTACTTGTCCCATCTCGCAAGCAGTCGAACTCGTTCAAAAATCCGTTGGAGATGTTCTTTGGTGGACAGCAGCAGCAACAGCAGCAGGATACCTCTGATCAAGAAGAAGTGTCGATCCAGCAGCAACGCAGACAAACCATGTGGCAATTGACGAATGGCCAGTTAGAAGAGCAAATGATTGAGATTGAAGTCGAAGATCAATCACCTTCGATGTTTGACATGTTCCAGGTTCCGGGTACAGAACAAATGGGGATGCAAATGCAGGATATGCTCGGTAGCCTGATGCCTAAGCGGATGAAGAAACGAAAATTGCGAATAAAAGATGCGCGAAAGGTATTAATTCAGCAGGAAGCGCAAAAACTGGTGGATATGGACGAAGTTACGCAGGAGTCAATTCGTCGAGCTGAACAACACGGTATTATCTTCATTGACGAAATTGACAAGATTGCGGGTAAGGATGGGCGTGGCCCGGATGTATCCCGTGAAGGGGTCCAGCGTGATATTTTACCGATTGTGGAAGGCTCAACTGTCATGACCAAGTATGGTCCTGTCAAAACAGATTATGTTCTGTTTATCGCAGCTGGTGCTTTTCACATGGCAAAGCCATCAGATTTAATTCCTGAATTGCAAGGCCGTTTTCCGATTCGGGTGGAACTGACTAGCTTGCGCGTTGAAGATTTTGTCCGAATTTTGACTGAGCCTAAAAACGCGTTACTTAAGCAGTACGTGGCCCTCTTGGAAACAGAAGGTGTGCGTGTTGAATTTACACCGGAAGCCATTCAGGAACTCGCTCGTCTCGCTGCTGAGGTCAATCAGAGCACAGATAACATTGGTGCTAGACGATTGCACACCATATTGGAGAAGCTACTGGAGGATCTCTCTTTTGAAGCCCCGGAAATCCACCTAGAAGTAGTACAGATTACCCCCGATTATGTCAAACAGAAATTAGGTACAATCGTGGGGAACAAAGACTTGAGTCAATATATTTTATAAACATTGGATAGGCAGCACATATAATTAGGAGGAAATACAGATGGATCTACTGTCAAAAACAAGAAGAATTAACCGCATGTTGCAAAAATCCGCGGGTCATGCCGTGAACTTCAATGAAATGTCCCAAGTTTTGAGTGACGTTATTGAAGCAAATACTTATGTTGTAAGCCGCAAAGGAAAACTTCTCGGCTTTGCGATTCATCAAGAGATGGATAACAGCCGTATGCGCAAAATGCTGGAAGAGCGCCGTTTTCCAGAAGAGTACAGCATGGGGTTACTGAAAGTAGATGAAACATCTGCGAACCTGGATGTAGATAGCCCATACACCATTTTCCCAGTTGAAATGAAAGAAGTATTCCGCACAGGTTGGACGACGCTCGTTCCAATTATGGGTGGAGGAGATCGTCTGGGTACGCTGATTTTGGGACGCATTAACGATCAATTTGTCGATGACGACCTGATTCTTGCAGAAGTAGGGGCAACTGTAGTAGGTATGGAAATCTTGCGCGAGCGTTCTGAAGCAATTGAAGAGGAAGCGCGCAGCAAAGCGGTTGTACAAATGGCGATTGGTTCCCTTTCTTATAGTGAGTTGGAAGCAGTTGAACATATTTTTGAAGAACTCGAAGGCAAAGAAGGCTTGCTCGTAGCCTCCAAAATCGCGGATCGCGTAGGAATTACTCGCTCTGTAATTGTAAACGCACTGCGTAAGCTGGAGAGTGCGGGTGTTATCGAATCCCGTTCTTTGGGAATGAAAGGTACCTTCATTAAAGTGCTGAATGAAAAGCTGTTGCCTGAACTGGAGAAGCTTAAAAGCTCGTAATATACCTTGCCAAAAGTTACACGAAAGTAAACAAAAGGTGTAGCAACTCATGTTGCTGCACCTTTCTTCATGGGACTTTAGTCCTAACTTTTGCAAAAAACGACACATTATTACCATAAATTATATGTTGATTTTTAATGCATGCCTCGACATTTGCAATGGTTTGAATATGGATTCCTTGTAAAATGCAGTAAAAAAACAGGAAGTATAAGGGATTTAGTCCCATTGAATCATTTTGAAAAACGTCATGAAAAGGGGCTTTTTTGTCCAAATTGATTTTGCTATGATTGAATCGTATTAGGATGTCGAAAATACAGGAAATATAGGTGGTTTTAGGGAAAGCAATTGACTCATATTGGGGGAGAAGGAAAAATGCTGGATAGTTACCATCTGCAGGTCCTGGAGAGATCACTCGACGCTGCAACATTGCGACATAGAACGATCGCAAACAACCTTGCCAACATAGACACCCCTCAATTCAAAAGTCAACAAGTCGTCTTCGAGAGTTTTTTGCAAGATGAGTTGAACACAAGAGCGGGAAATGGCAAGTTAGAAGCGTATCGGACCAATCAACGACACCTCCCGTTTGGAAATGTAGGCGGCGTTGCAGTACCACAGGTTGTGTCCAATCCGAATAACTTCATTCAGAACAGCGGCAATGATGTTGACTTGGAAACAGAAACAACAGAATTGGCCAAAAACCAAATTTGGTACAGCGGTTTAACGCAATTGACAGCAGGACATTTTCAAAAACTACGCAGTGTAATTGAAGGTGGAGGTAAATAAAGATGAGCTTGTTTCAGGGAATTAACACAAGTGCTTCTGCCTTAACAGCTAACCGCTTGCGGTTGGATACGATTTCTTCCAACATTGCAAATGCGGAAACCACTCGAGCAAACTTCGTAGATGGCGCTTGGCAGCCATATCGGAGGAAAATGGTGGAGTTGTCACCTCAAACAAATGGAACATTTGATAACTTCCTGCAAGCAGCCGTAGGGACGGTCTCAGGAAGTCGGGGTGGACAAGGTGTGAAGGTCACAGCGATTCAAGATGATAGTACACCGTTTAAGCGAGTATTTGATCCATCTCATCCAGATGCAGATCAAGACGGATATCTCTTGATGCCGAATGTCGACCCGATGAAAGAGATGGTAGACATGATCTCCGCATCAAGATCATACGAAGCCAATGTGACAGCACTGAACGCTTCCAAATCGATGATGTTAAAAGCATTGGAAATCAAGTAAAGCGGGTGACAGTAAGGAATGGAAATGAGTGCAATCTCCCAACTAACGCCAATTCGTACGCCGAGTGTGAACAAGCCAACTCCAGCTGAAGTCTCCCAAGAATTCTCATCGTTTCTATCGGATTCCATGAATAAAGTGAATCAGGCGCAAGTAGAATCGTCGAATCTTGCCGACAAGTTTGCAGCGGGAGAAATTACCGACTTGCACCAATTGACTGTTGCAGGTCAAAAAGCTTCCGTGATGCTACAAATGACTATGCAGGTCAGGAACAAGATGATTGAGTCTTATCAAGAAATCATGCGCATGTCGATTTGATCGTTGTTGGTATCCTTTGAGAGGTGAAACATGAACGAACGTTTAGCAGTATACAAAGACCAGTTTGCGTCAAAATGGAACCAATTTTCCAAGAAACAAAAATGGATGATTATCGGTATTTCGCTCTTCCTCTTGATTTCGCTTGGTCTATACATATACATCGCTTCTCAGCCGGTGTACAAACCACTCTACAACCAAAAATTGAGTGAACAAGAAATCGGGACTATCAAGCAAGAGTTGGAAGGTTCACAAATTCCTTATCGTATCACGGGGAATGGTACAAGTATCGAGGTTCCAGAAAAGATGGCACAAGATGTCATTGTCGATTTGGCTGCACAAGGTATTCCGAGTCAAGCAGGAATTAATGCAGAAATTTTCTCCAGTACCCTTGGAGTTACAGATCGCCAATTTGATGTCATGAAGAAAGAGGCTTTGCAACAAGAGCTGCGCAAGATGCTGGAACGTGTAAAAGGTGTACGCTCCGCACAAGTGATGATTACATTACCGCAGGAAAGCGTTTGGGTGACGGAGACTCCGGATACAGCTACGGCTTCCGTTATCGTCGATGTTGAACCTGGAACAACGCTTGATCAAAAGCAAATTAACTCGCTTTATCTGCTTGTTTCCCGCAGTGTTCCGAAATTGCCGATGGAAGCGATTGCGATTACAGACCAGTATTCCAATCCGCTAGAACGTTCCGAAGGCAATGAAAACGAAGGCACATTGAGTAGCTTTAAGCAACAGGAAACAATCAAAGCAGATGTTGAAAAGAAAATTCAGCAAAACTTGTACAATTTGTTGGGTACAATCATGGGACGCGATAAAGTCATCGTCCATACGTTCCTCAAAATGAACTTTGACAAAGAAAATCGCGTAGAGAACATAGTCGAGGCACCTGACAAAGAGAATAACGAAGGACTTATCATTTCTTCTCAAAAATTATCAAAAGCCTTCTCTGGACAAGGTCAACCTCCAGGGGGAATTGCAGGAACAAATAACAATGCAGTTCCGAACTACCCGGGAGCTACCCCACAAGGAAGTAACAGTCAATACGAAGAGTTGAATGATACGATTAACCGTGAAGTAAATCGCATCACACGAAATGTTACATCAAGCCCGTACAAGATCGAAGACATCACAATCAACGTTGGGGTAGAACCGCCAGATGGTAGCACGTTGGATGCTGCTACGCTCGAAAGCATCAAGCAAGTGTTACGCAATGTTGTTCGTGTCACATTAAGTGATCAGGCTTCTGATTTAACGGATGCTGAGTTGGACAAGCATATTTCTGTACTCCCTCGTCAGTTCTCAGGAAAAGCTGAGATGGAGGATTCCAGTGCACTAAGTCCTGCTGTTCTTTGGACAGTTGGTGGTATTGCAGTCTTGGCACTTGCTGCTGTTGCCTTCCTCGTTTATCGCAGACGCAGTCAAGCGAAGCAACAACAAGAAGAAGAGGAATTGCCAGACTTGCTGACACCGTTAAACGCGGCCGAAATACCAGATTTGATTTACCAAGAAGATGGAGACCAGGTAGTGGTCAGAAAGCAACTTGAAAAATTGGCGCGAAGCAAACCAGATGAGTTTGTTGTTCTGCTTCGTACTTGGTTAGCAGAAGATTAAGGAGTGAATGGTATGGCTCGCGGCGCTAAAGAGTTGTCAGGACGACAAAAGGCAGCTATCCTCCTCATCTCACTCGGGCCGGAAGTTTCTGCCCAGGTGTTCAAGCATTTGCGTGAGGATGAGATCGAGCAACTGACATTAGAAATCGCTAATGTGCGAAAAGTGGACACAGATGAAAAAGATAAAATTTTATCTGAATTTCACCAGATAGCAGTTGCCAAGGAGGTAATTGCACAAGGCGGGATTACGTACGCCAAAGAAATTTTGCAAAAAGCTTTGGGTGAGACCAAAGCGATGGATATTATCAATCGCTTGACGGCAAACCTTCAAGTTCGACCGTTTGACTTTGCTAGAAAGGCTGACCCAGGCCAAATCCTTAACTTTATCCAAAATGAGCATCCGCAGACGATAGCTTTGGTGCTTTCTTATCTGGAAGCTCAACAAGCAGCCATGATCCTGTCCGCTCTTCCGCAAGAACGTCAAGCTGAGGTCGCGAAACGTATTGCGACTATGGACAGTACTTCACCGGAAGTAATCGCCCAAGTTGAACAGGTATTGGAGCAAAAGCTCTCTGCCACTGTTACCCAAGATTACACCCAAGCAGGCGGAATCGAAGCGATCGTGGCTGTACTCAACGGTGTCGATCGTGGAACCGAACGCACGATTCTGGATTCCCTCGAAATTCAAGATCCAGAGCTGGCAGAAGAAATCAAGAAGCGTATGTTCGTCTTCGAAGATATTGCTACACTCGACAACCGTTCGATTCAGCGCGTTATCCGCGATGTGGAAAATGCCGATCTGCAACTTTCTCTCAAAGTATCCAGCGAAGAAGTTCGGGAAGTTATTTTCCGGAACATGTCCAAAAGGATGGCGGATACCTTCAAAGAAGAAATGGAGTTTATGGGCCCAGTTCGCCTTCGCGACGTAGAAGAGGCACAATCTCGTATCGTTGCAATTATCCGTCGCTTAGAGGAGGCTGGTGAGATCATCATCGCCCGCGGTGGAGGAGATGATATCATTGTCTAGGATCATCAAAAGCGCCAATTATCGGCCTTCTGAGGAATCTTTTCTCCTTTCGGTGACGCCTGTACCACTTAAGACGGAAGAAGTTGCCGAAAGGTTGCAAGAAAATCAAGAAATTTTAAATCAAGCTGAGATCGAAGCGAAAACGATCATCTCAGATGCAGAAGAGACCGCGCAAAACATCCTACAGCAAGCAGCGGAGCAAGCAGAGCAATTAAGACAAGAGACTCTTGCTCAGATGGAAGAATGGTGGGAACAAAAGCGTCAGGAAGCTGCGCAACTGTTTCAACAAGTACAAGAGCAGGCTATGACGGAAGGGCAAGAGGCAGGTTTCGAAGCGGGTAAACGTGAGGCGTACGAGGAGCAAACAGCTACACTCAGCCAAGCAAAAACCATTCTGGAACAGGCGTTTGCCGAAAAAAAACAGATTATAGCTGAGGCGGAGCCTTTTCTAGTGGAACTCAGCATGGAAATCGCAAAAAAAATCATTGGACAGGAATTGCAACACCATCCCGAGCAAGTCCTGGAAATGACGAAAAAGGCACTCCGCCGCTCCCGTGTTCATGGCGAGATTACGGTGTGCGTCAACCATAAGTACTTTGATTATGTGCTCGAACATCGTGCTGGTTTTCTGGAATTGTTAGAAGGACAAGCAGAGCTCTCCATTTACCCTGACTATACAGTACAAGATGGTGGATGTGTCATCCGTACTGCTTTGGGAAGTGTCGATGCCCGCATTGATACACAAATGGAGGAGATTAAGCAGGCGCTGCTTACGATTGCCAGAGGAAGTGAGGCTCCATGAGCATCCTAGATCTCTCGAAGTACAAGCACATGCTGCATGGATTAGATCCGATGCGCGTGAATGGCAAAGTAACACAAGTTGTTGGGCTCACCATTGAGTCGCAAGGGCCAGAAGTGAGATTAGGGGAGATATGCCATCTATATCCGGCTAACACAAAGGAACCGATCATCGCAGAAGTAGTTGGCTTTCGCGAAAACAAAGTGCTGTTAATGCCATTAGGCGAATTGACCGAAATTGGTCCAGGTTGTGATGTGGTCGCGACAGGACGTTCGCTAGATGTAAAAGTTGGACCTGAAATATTGGGTTCGATCCTCGATGGACTGGGCCGACCCTATCAAGGTTCACTGCCATTTGGGCTGACGTCTTATCCTACGAACAATATGCCGCCAAATCCGATCCTTCGACCACGCATTCAAGAACCATTGAGTGTAGGTGTGAGAGCGATAGATGGTCTGCTTACCATTGGGAAAGGTCAGCGGGTCGGCATCTTCGCTGGATCAGGGGTAGGAAAAAGTACATTGATGGGAATGATCGCCCGAAATACTACGGCAGATATCAATGTTATTGGTCTTATTGGAGAACGCGGTCGTGAAGTCATGGAGTTTATCGAGCGTGATCTTGGGGAAGAAGGACTAAAGCGATCTGTTGTTGTCGTAGCTACCTCCGATCAACCTGCCATGATTCGAATCAAGGGAGCAATGATTGCGACTTCCATAGCGGAATATTTCCGCGATCGTGGAATGAATGTCATGCTCATGATGGATTCCGTCACGCGTTTTGCAATGGCACAACGTGAAGTGGGCTTGGCAATCGGAGAACCGCCGGCTACACGTGGTTATACGCCATCAGTGTTTGCGATGCTGCCAAAGCTGATGGAGCGCGCAGGAACAGCGGATAAGGGAAGTATTACGGCCTTTTATACCGTATTGGTTGATTCTGACGACATGAACGATCCGATTGCAGATGCGGCGCGGGGGATTTTGGACGGTCACATCGTTCTTGACCGAAAAATCGCTCACAAAGGACACTTTCCTGCGATTGATGTGATGGCGAGTGTGAGTCGTGTCATGAATGAAATCGTCGATAGTAACCATTTGGATGCTGCTCGTCAGCTGAAAAAGCATTTGGCTACGTTTCGTGAAGCGGAGGACCTCATAAATATTGGGGCGTACAAGCCTGGGAGCAATCGGGAAATCGATGCAGCCATTCGCTATCGTGATATCATTTCTGGTTTTACGGCACAAGGAACGCATGAGCCATCTACTTTACAGGGCACTATCCAAGCGTTGACAGCTCATTTCGGAGGAGTGAACTAACGTGCGTGTGTTTCAGTTTCATCTCCAAAAGGTTCTTGATTTAAAGGAAAAAGAAAAAGAACAAGCGGAGTGGGCTTTCGGAAAGTCGATCCAGCGTAAAAACGAAGAAGAGTGGAAGCTTTCTCAACTAACCGAGCATCATGATGAGATGACGGTGAAGCTCCAGGAAGTACAGATGCAGACATGCAGTGCTGCACAGCTCATTACCATTACGCAATATCAGCAATCTGTTGCAAGATCGATTCAGAATCAGCAGCGTACTTTGCACGGTTGTGTACAGGATGTGGAACGCTGTCAGTCACGATTGACGGAACGTATGAAAGAGTCCCAACTATGGCAACGCCTTCGGGAAAAGTCGCTCCACCAATTTCTGGACGACCAGAAGCAAAGAGAGCAAAAAGAGTTGGATGAGATCGGTACGCAACTCTATCTTCGCCGAAGCTACTGAGGGAGGTTCCAAATGGAAGAAATCCAAGAAGAACGGGAATACGGCAGGTGGGAATGGTTCTTTTATATGATTGTCATTCCTGCACTGTTTGCCAGCCTCCTTGGCGGTGTGCTCCTGAGCTTGCTCGGAGTAAATGTGTTAGGGAATGTTCTCCACTGGGCTAATTCCATACCGTACGTGGAAAAATTAGTTCCAGACGAATATGCGGCAACTCCCAACTCAGAAGAACAACCTGACATGGACAAACAAGTGGCAACCCTACAGCAAGATCATGCAAAAAATCAGCAGCAGATTTCCACTTTAAAAGAAGAGTCAGCAAAGAAAGACGCCACCATTGTGGCGCTGGAAAAACAATTGGATGACATAAACAAGGCAATGGAAGACAAGCGTGCGACTGATGAAGAGCGTCAGAAGCAGTTTGCAGGTTTGGCTAAAGTGTATACAACCATGTCACCGAAAAATGCGGCGGCCATCATTGAAAACCTAAAACTGCAAGAGTCAGTTGCCGTCATGACAAAAATGAAGCCTGCACAACAGGCAGAAATTTTGGCCAAGATGGAACCGAAGAAAGCTGCCGATATTTCGATCTTGTTAAAAGATTCAGTAGTGAACAAAGATGATGACATTGCGGCTCTACAACAACGTGTTGATGTTCTGACAAAGGCGTTGAGCGATACGCGTGATGGGTCTGTATCGAAAGAGGACCTAATGAAGACATTTACTCAATTGCCACCTGCGGATGCTGCTGCTATCATTCGTTCACTCATGGATACTAACAGGGGTCAAGCCATTGCCTTAATGAAAGATTTGCCTGCGGATAAACGGGCACAAACTCTCTCAGCGATAGCCAATGACGACAAGAAACAGAAAGAACCAGATAATCTGGCGGCTCGCGTTACAGAAGAGTTGCTTCGAAAATAGAATGAGCAATCATCTGTTTTCGTTCCTATAAGCAACAAATAACAAAAGGAGGAGGTGAACGAGATGAATGTGGCCAATTTGACCCCTGCCGTAGGATCAGCAGGATCTGTTACAGCGACACCTGTAGCAAATGCGGGAGGAACTGGGTTAGGTCAAATGTTTTCCATGCAATTGATGCAGGTGTTGGATCAGGTGGGGAACGCAGAAGAGACTATGGTGGCGCCAGAGGGTTTAAGTGAAGAGGAAATGCTAGCATTAGCTGAGCTCATGGCATTATTTGCCCAACTGCTTGGCTCTGGTCAAACTACGCAAGACGAATTACCGCCTGACGCCCAAGAAAAATTTGCAACTGCAATTGAACAACTCTTGGGTAAAGCCCAAGGAAATGCTGGTCAAGTGAGTGAGGATTTGAAGCAGATTCTAGCTAACCTAAAAAAAGGGGAAGCAACCCAAAACGAACTAGACAAGCTGGCAGCTCTTCTCGAATCCCTGAAGAATCAAAAAGGAAATGCTGAGGAGTCAAAACGAAGTGGACTGAACTTGCGATCCGATGTGATGGCGAACGTGAACACAACTCAACAGGACACGTTTAAGACGATTTCTCCACTGCGGTTGAATCAAGGTCTCTCGGCTTACAAGGCAGAGGCAGGGATCCAGTCCCAAACAGTACAGTCTACCCTTCAAAGCGGACTTTTGAATCAAGAGGGCAATGCAGAAGAGGGCATGTTGAATGGAAATGGTCAAACGCAGATTATTGCTTCATCTAATACACAGACACAATCTGTACAGTCCTTTCAGCAACAGTCGGTTCCAACACATCATGTGAACGCCAATCAACTGACACAGCAAGTCACACAGCTTTTCGTGTCCAAGATGCAGTTGACGCAACACAATGGCGTCCATGAGGCAAGGCTGATTCTGAATCCGCAATCTTTGGGCCAAGTAGATGTAACAATTACTTCCCAAAATGGAGTGATTACAGCACAGTTCCATGCTGAAACACAGGCTGGAAAGGAAATGCTGGACAATCAGCTTCCGCAGCTTCGAGCTGCTTTGACCCAACAAGGCTTGCAGGTTGATCGCTTGGAGGTAAACCAGCAGCAGGATACAGCTTTTAACTTCCAACAGCAGCGTGAACAAGCACGACAGCAACAAGAGAATCGACAACAGCAAGATAATGACGAGCAAGAATTTGCTCTCGATGCCCTAGTAGACAGCAATGAATCAACAGAAGTGCTATGGAATCGATTGCGGGACACGGCTCGCGGCATTGACGACATCGTCTAGGATTGGATATAAGGAGGAAGCACCATGAACCATTTTCGTGTGGGGCAACCCTATTTTCCTCCGAAAACGAATCACGTCGCAAAAGCTACTACCCAAACTGCTCCGGGAAACAACAAGTTATTTCAGCAGTATTTGACGGAATCGATTGGCGCTGCAACCAAGGCGGAGCCACTTAGCTTTAGCCAGCATGCCGTCAATCGCTTGCAGGAGCGGGGCATTACGCTAGAAAGACAGCAGATGGAGCGTTTGGAATCCGCTGTGCAAAAAGCAGCCGCCAAAGGCGCCAGAGAGTCTCTCGTTATGATGGATAATGTGGCCTACGTCGTGAGCATCGTAAATCGGAAAATTATTACCGCCGTAGACGATGGCAGCATGAAGGACAACGTATTTACTAACATTGACAGTGCCATTTTCGTATAGGTGGCTGTTTACTGGGCTGGACCTCCTTTTGAGGAAGCCCATTCGGCTACCGACTGACAGAGGTAGCCGCTGTAAATGAGAAGGTAAAGGAGGAAGTTAGTATGCTTCGATCTATGTATTCAGGTATTTCAGGCTTGCGTGGTTTTCAAACAAAGTTGGACGTTATTGGTAATAATATCGCGAACGTAAACACCGTTGGTTTCAAAAAGGGCCGCGTGATGTTCCAAGATATTTTGAGCCAAAATGTTCAAGGGGCTGGGGCTCCTACAGCTGGTGGGAAGGGCGGAACCAACCCAACTCAAATTGGACTAGGAGCTTCAATCGCATCCATTGATACCGTCTTCTCTGCTGGTAGTCCGATGACAACCAACCTGCCAACAGACCTTTCTATCGAGGGCGATGGATTCTTTATGGTAAGCCCGGATGAAGGAGCCACCATTTATTATACGCGTGCAGGCAACTTCACACGTGATGCAGAGGGATACCTGGTGAACTCCCAAGGGATGAAGCTCATGAACTCTGATCCTGGTGTAATTCAGATCAATCAAGATGATGGGATTGTTTCTTACTCCATCGGGAAAGACGGAGTTATCACAACAGTGGATGAAACAGGTGCCCTAGACTCTGCGAATACCATTGGGGTAATGACCTTCAATAACCCAGGTGGTTTGAAGAAAATTGGGAACAATCTTTACGAAAACACAGTAAACGCTGGAGCGAATGGTGGTGACCCGTTGACACCAGTGACGCCAGCAGATGCAAAAGTAAGCATCATTGCAGGACAACTGGAAATGTCCAACGTTGACCTTTCTGAAGAATTTACAGAAATGATCGTGGCACAACGCGGTTTCCAAGCAAACTCTCGGATCATCACGACATCTGACACAGTACTAGAAGAACTGGTGAACCTGAAACGATAATTTCGTTTAACGGAAATAGCTGGGGAAGTGTTCTAAGCCTTCCCCCAGCTTGATCCGGAAAGGAGCAGCCAATGATTAAGTTAACACGATTTAACGGCTCTACTTTTTATCTGAACATCACTCACATTGAAACTGTTGAAGCAACTCCGGATAGCGTAATCACGCTATTCAACGACAGAAAGTACATCGTGAAGGATTCGGTGGAATCCATCGCTGAACGTGTTCAGGCTTTTTATCATAATGTTCCTCCGGCAACATCTGTACCGAAAATGCCGGTTGATTCAAATGAATAGCGGGAGGCATTAGCGATGTTTCAAAATCGATTGTTTAACATGGCTCTAATCATTATCATCGCGATATCGCTACTGGGAGTGATCTCGTTTGTTCTCTGGCAAACATATCTCTCTCCGGCTGCGCAAACAGCCACGACGGAAGAACAAGAAGTGAAGCCGCTCACGGCAGAGGAAATGAAAGAGTTCTCCGTTGACACTGGCGAAATTACTACGAACTTGCTAACGAATAATTACATGATTGTACGCTTTAGCATTACGGCGGACAGTGCTGATGCCAAAACAGAGTTGGAGCAGCGTTTGCCGCAAGTCAATCAGGTGATTATTAAAACATTGGCGGGGTTGACACCAGAAGACATAAAAGGAACTGAAGGTGTGAACAAGCTGGAAGCAAAAATCATGAATGAAATCAGCTCCCTGATGCAAGAAGGTAAGATTGTTCAAGTAGTGACAACCAAACGCGTCTTGTCATAGGAAGCGATTATGGTATACATAGCAAGGAGGTGACGACATATGGCCGAGGTTCTCTCACAGAGTGAGATTGATGCGCTGTTGGCCGCCCTATCTTCGGGCGAAATGGATGCCAACGAGCTGAAAAAGGAAGAAACTGAGCGTAAAGTCAAAGTATATGATTTCAAACGCGCCCTGCGGTTCTCAAAAGATCAGATCCGTGGTTTAACACGAATCCATGAAAACTACGCGAGGCTGTTGACTACGTATTTTTCAGCTCAGCTCCGTACCTTCGTGCAAATTACGGTTGCCTCCGTCGATCAATTGCCGTATGACGAATTTATACGTTCTATTCCCAAGATGACCATCTTGAACATCTTTGAAGCTCCTCCACTGGAAGGACGAATGGTTTTGGAAGTCAATCCAAACATCGCCTATACCATGCTGGATCGACTTCTGGGAGGACAGGGGGCGATTCCGGAAAAGATGGGCGCCCTTACGGAAATTGAAACAACGGTGATGGAACGCGTATTCGGCAAAGCGCTGGATACTTTCCACGAGGCATGGAAGCAAATCATTGAGCTCGATCCATATCAAGAAGGTTTGGAGATGAATCCACAGTTCATGCAGATCGTCTCACCTAACGAGATTGTCGTGGTAATCTCCTTTAGTACCAAAATTGGCGATACAACAGGAATGATCAATCTCTGTTTGCCTCACGTGGTACTGGAGCCAATCATGACAAAGCTGTCTGGACAATATTGGTTCTCCAAACAAAAGAAAACGCGGGATGAAGAAGAGCGCCTGCGTGTAGAAGAGCGAGTAAAAGTTGCAAAATTGCCGATTGTTGCTGAAATGGGAACAGCTACGATTACAGTAGGAGATTTCCTACAGCTACAAAGAGGCGATGTCATTCAATTAGATCAATCGATCGACAACAAGCTGAAAATTAAAGTGGGCGACCACTTAAAGTTCTTGGGTCAACCAGGAACACATAAAGGAAGAGTCGCCGTACAGATTGATGAAGTCATAGAGGAGGGGGAGGAACAAAATGAGTAGAGATATGCTTTCTCAAGACGAGATTGACGCGCTGTTACGTGCGAACAACTTGGTTGAGGACGAAGAGGAAGCTGTGTCGGCAGTGACCCAGGATGTTGCTGAATTTCTGTCCCCGTTTGAACAGGATGCACTCGGAGAAATTGGTAATATCTCCTTTGGGAGCGCGGCTACTGCGTTATCTACTTTGTTAAGTCAAAAAGTAGATATTACAACCCCTACTGTTTCCGTAGTCAATGTCGATGAATTGGAAAGCGAATTTCCGATTCCGCACGTGGCCGTCCACGTGGAATATACAGATGGTTTCAAAGGAATTAACCTGCTAGTCATTCGCATGGAAGATGCTGCAGTTATCGCGGATCTGATGATGGGCGGAGACGGCAGACCAGCGAACACTGAAATGTCTGAGCTTCATATCAGCGCGGTTCAGGAAGCGATGAATCAGATGATGGGTTCCGCTGCTACGTCCATGTCGACGATTTTCAACCAGTTCATTAATATTACGCCACCAGGCATTGATGTAATGGATCTGGCGCAAGGCAAGGGTGGAGACAGTTTCTCTGATGATGACAGTCCTCTGGTGAAAGTATCTTTCCGCTTAAAGGTAGGAGAGCAAGGCGAACTTATCGATTCAAATATTATGCAGCTTCTTCCGCTGTCCTTTGCGAAAAAGATGATTGATAGACTGGTTGGAGGTACAGGGGATGAAGCAGCAGCGGCAGCCCTCATAGATGAGATAGAGATGCCTTCTCTGCCTGCTATGAGTCTGTCGGCTCCTTCTATCCAACCGAGTGCGCAAGAGCAACCACAGAGCCACGTACCGCCTGTAGTGCCGCCACAACAGCAACAGCCGATGTATCAGCAACCGCCTGGTTACGCACAGCCGATGGGTTACCCAGGACAGCCGCCGATGTATCCTGACGCGTATGGACAACCAATGATGCCACCTGGCTACGCTCCATACCCAGGAATGTATCAGCAGCCTCCAATGGCTCCGCCAACACCACAGCATTTCGGAAGTCCTGCAGCTAGTCAGGCGAATGTAGTATCAGCACAATTTGCTCCGCTTGGAGGTGCTCCTATGTATACAGGAGACATACAGAACTTAAACTTGCTTCACGATATTCCATTGCAAGTAACAGTTGAGTTAGGTCGTACGAAAAAGCTTATTAGAGAAATTCTTGACTTGTCCGCTGGATCGATTATACAGTTGGACAAGCTGGCAGGTGAGCATGTAGACATATTGGTGAACAACAAATTAATTGCCAAGGGCGAGGTTGTCGTCATTGATGAGAACTTTGGGGTTCGTGTTACAGACATCATCAGTCAGATAGATCGTGTTCAAAAATTACAATAATACAATTAAGAGGGAAGTATTAGGGAGGAGCTATTCATGTCTAACAAAGTTTTAATCGTAGACGATGCAGCATTCATGCGTATGATGATCAAGGAAATTCTTTCGAAAAACGGGTACAGCGTCGTGGGGGAAGCAAGTGACGGTGCACAAGCAGTTGAAAAGTACAAAGAATTGGGACCTGATCTCGTAACCATGGATATTACCATGCCAGAGATGGATGGAATTTCTGCATTGAAAGAAATTAAAAAGTTGGATCCTAACGCGCGTGTGATCATGTGCTCCGCGATGGGACAACAAGCGATGGTAATCGATGCGATCCAAGCGGGCGCAAAAGACTTCATCGTAAAACCATTCCAAGCGGATCGCGTTCTGGAAGCGATCAAAAAGACAATGAGCTAATGATGATGATCCGGAATGCAGGGGCAAGACTCCTTTTAGCTTTCAGTCTGATCCTGTTGCTTTTCGTCTCCTCCCTGCCGAGTACCGTTTTTGCGGAAGGTTCAGTAGCGGATGCGTACAACCAGGGAAAAGTGCCAACTAGCAATGCGTCCGCCGGCAGTGAACAGCCGGCGGCCATTCCGGGCAGCGGAACAGGAAGTATGATCGGGTATCTAGTTCAAGTCATCTTTTCACTTGGCTTTATTGCAGTACTGATCTTTTTATTGCTCCGTTTTCTTGGTCGACGTCAAGGGGCTCAAAGTCATGGACCGATTAAAGTGATTAGCGCTACTGCGCTAGGCAATGGCAAAACACTTCAGGTTGTTATGATCGGCGAGTCATTGTACATCGTGGGAGTTGGAGAAAACGTTCAATTGCTTCGTAGGATCGAACCGGGCGAAGAGGTAGATTTGATCTTGGCTGACGCAGAGATCAAACCGATGAAAAGCCCATTCTCGCTAGAATGGCTCCCATTCGGTAAGAAAAAGCAGGCAGAAGAAGAAATCTTGTTTTCTTCTGATATGGAGGGCAAAAGCTTTCAAGATCTGTTGCAGGGTCAATGGAACGACTTGAAAAATCGTCCAAACCAAACAGAACATTGGAAGAAAGAGCAAGCTCAGGACAGAGGGGACCAAAAATGAAATATTTTTTGCAGGTGCTGATGCTTGTCGGAGTGTTGCTATCCGTACCTGATATGGTCATGGCGGCGCCAGCGGGTACACCGCTTGTTCCGAGTATTGATTTGAAGATAGGCGGCGGAACAGGAACACCGCAGGAGACATCGACGGCCATTCAGCTGTTACTGATTTTGACAGTACTATCTGTAGCTCCAGCGATTTTGCTTTTAATGACCAGTTTTGCGCGAATTATCATTGTCTTGTCTTTTGTTCGAAATGCGTTGGCAACTCAACAAATGCCACCGAACCAGGTATTGATTGCCCTTGCGTTGTTTATGACATTTTTCATTATGGCTCCGACACTCGGACAAGTAAACGAAACAGCCGTGCAGCCGTTTATGCAAGGAAAGCTAACGCAACAGCAGGCATTGGACGCAGCGGTCATCCCCTTTAAGGAATTTATGGCAAAGCAGACGCGTGAAAAAGATTTAGCACTTTTTCTGGAATACACAAAAGCCGAACGACCAAAATCGATCCAAGATATTCCGTTGAATGCGCTGGTACCTGCCTTTGCCATTAGTGAATTGAAGACGGCTTTTCAGATCGGCTTTATGATATTTATTCCTTTTCTCGTAATTGATATGATCATCTCCAGTATTTTGATGGGGATGGGGATGATGATGTTACCACCGGTTATGATTTCATTGCCGTTTAAGATTTTATTGTTCATCATGGTGGACGGTTGGTATCTCATTGTGAAATCACTTTTGACCAGTTTTTAGCGACATTCCGAATGCCTCAGGGGGTAGAGCATGACACAAGAATTACTTATGCAGATTGCCCAAAGCTCTGTTTACACCATCCTGCTGATTTCGGCACCCGCACTTGGGGTCGCCTTACTGGTCGGTTTGATGGTCAGTGTCTTTCAGGCAACGACACAAATTCAGGAGCAGACACTCGCTTTCATTCCAAAGATCGTGGCCGTATTTGTCGTGATCTTGGCTGCTGGTCCATGGATGCTTCGGGTACTGCTTGATTTTACGATGGGGATCTTCGGTAACCTTCATCGTTTTGTTGGGTAGCATATGAATCTTTTTCTGATGTATCTGCCCGTATTCTTGCTTGTTTTTGTCCGAATGAGTGCCTTTTTTGTAACGGCTCCGTTCTTTTCTATTCGTGGTGTACCGAATCAGTTTAAAATCGGTCTCGCGTTTATCCTTGCCGTCATCAGTTTTCAATCCTTGCCGGTACAAGGCGAGATTCCGATGGATTTGACATTTATTCTGTATGTCATGAAGGAAGCTCTTGTTGGTGTCATTCTTGGTTACATATGTGAAATAATGTTTATCGCCATTCAGGTTGCCGGTGGACTAATGGACATGCAGATGGGTCTTGCAATGGCAAACGTGATTGACCCTAAGACAGGTGCATATATCCCGGTGACAGGTAACTTCAAAAACATTCTCGCTGTCCTGTACTTTTTCAGTATTGACGGGCATCACATGCTGATACGAGGTGTGATAAGCAGTTACCAGGTTATACCGGTGGACATCATGTGGGCGGCTTTCGGAAGTGAAAACGTCATGATGACAGCAATAAAAACATTTCAAACGATGTTTATGAGTGCGTTTATGATTGCGGCACCTATCGTCGTTGCCTTGTTTCTGGTTGATCTCTCTCTTGGTATTATCGCCAAATCTGTCCCGCAGTTTAATATCTTTGTGGTGGGTTTGCCCATTAAACTGCTTGCCGGCTTTTTACTGCTTATCGTGGTGATGCCTGCGTTCTTGTTGACCCTGAACGGATTGTTTGGGAACATGTTCCGGGCACTTGCAGAAATGATGAAATCGCTCGGAGGATCACCATGAATCAATTGAGGCTTTCTTATCAAGTAGATCTTCAATTTTTTAATGGGGAAAAGACAGAAAAAGCTACGCCCAAGAAAAAGCAAGACGCACGAAAAAAAGGGCAAGTCGCGAAAAGTCAGGATCTTTCCCCAGCCCTATCTTTGACAGCATTTTTCTTTCTGTTAATGATGCTTGGCTCTACCATGCTAGGCATATTTCAAGATTTGATGCGAGAGTCATTGATTACATACACCACGTGGCAAATAAATGAAGAAAATTTGAAAGTCATCGTGATGCAGCTCGCATTTGAAGCAATAAAAATTGTAGGACCTATCCTAGGCTTGAGTTTTCTTGTCGCATTTGCGGTGAACTACATGCAGGTAGGCTGGCTAATTAGTACAGAACCCCTTCAAATGAAACTGGAAAAGATCGATCCGATTAAAGGGGCAAAACGAATTTTTTCTTTACGCTCGCTCGTAGAGCTACTGAAATCTTTATTAAAAATAAGCGCAGGCATATATGTCGCGTATGTCATTTTGTGGAATGCAAAGGAACAAGTTGTACAGCTTTCCTTATTGTCTATCGGAGCAGTTCTATCGTTCACTGCCGAAGAGGTGACAAAGCTGGGAATCTATCTCGGGTTATTACTTTTCATTCTCTCGATTCTGGACTACGCCTATCAGCGTTATGAGCATGAAAAGAATCTGCGGATGTCCAAGCAGGATCTCAAGGACGAGCATAAGCAAGCGGAAGGTGATCCGCTCATTAAAGGGAAGATTCGTGAACGGCAAAGAAGTATGGCCATTCGCCGTATGATGCAGGAACTTCCCAAAGCGGATGTCATTATTACGAACCCGACTCACTTTGCCGTTGCCGTTCGCTATGACGCAAGTGCGATGAGTGCACCGACGGTAATCGCCAAAGGGCAAGATTATCTAGCATTAAAAATAAGGGAAGTAGCGAAAAAGCATCGTATCGTTACCATGGAAAACAAGCCCTTGGCCCGGGCTCTCTATAGTCAAGTTGATGTTGGGCAACAAATTCCCGAAGAGATGTTTAAAGCGGTCGCGGAAGTTCTCGCGTACGTCTACAAGCTGCAAGGGAAAGTGAAATAAATGGAAGGAGGATAACCAGTGGGATTCAAATTTAAAGAAATTGGTACGATCCTTTTTGTCATAAGCATTGTTGTCATGATGGTAATCCCACTTCCTTCAGCGCTACTTGATTTGCTGTTGATTTTGAATATCTCCCTTGCATTGACCATCTTGCTTGTGTCGATGTATACAAAAGAAACTTTGGAATTCTCGATCTTTCCGACGGTTTTGCTTATTACAACACTTTTTCGACTAGCCTTGAACGTGTCGACGACGAGAAATATTTTATCGCACGGTGAAGGCGGTAAAGTTATTGAAACGTTCGGTAGCTTTGTAGTCGGTGGTAATCAAGTCGTCGGTTTCGTCGTGTTTCTGATCTTGATCATCATTCAATTTATCGTAATCACCAAAGGTTCTGAGCGTGTCGCTGAGGTAGCAGCACGTTTTACGCTCGACGCGATGCCTGGTAAACAGATGAGTATCGACGCCGATCTGAATGCAGGAATGATCACAGAAGCAGACGCACGTGTCCGAAGAAAAAAGATTGAGAACGAAGCTGACTTTTATGGAGCAATGGATGGTGCCAGCAAATTCGTAAAAGGGGACGCCATCGCGGGTATTATCATTTTTATCGTAAATATTATCGGTGGTTTTATCATCGGGATGCTCATTCACGATATGAGCTTTGCCGAGTCTGCCTCTCGATTCACTACCATGTCTGTCGGTGACGCACTGGTGAGCCAGATTCCAGCGCTCTTAATCTCGACCGCAGCGGGTATTATTGTAACGCGTTCTACTTCTGGTGAAGGTCTTGGTGAAGATATCGTCAAGCAAATGTTCAGCTTTCCGCGTCTTCTCTATATCGTAGCCGGATGCATGCTTTTGCTGGGGCTCTTTACACCGATTGGAATTCTGCCTGTACTTCCGGTATGCGGGATAATGGGATTTGCTGCATGGAAAATGGAGAAGAACCAAAAGATGGAAATACAAGAATCCGCCGACAAGGTTGAAGAGCAGCAAATGGAAGAAGTACGCAGTCCAGAAAGCGTCGTGAACCTGTTACAGGTCGATCCGATCGAATTCGAGTTCGGTTATGGCTTAATCCCACTTGCTGATGTGAAGCAGGGAGGAGATCTGTTAGATCGGGTCATTATGATTCGAAGACAAATCGCACTCGAGATGGGAATCGTTGTACCGGTCATTCGTATACGTGACAACATCCAGCTTCGACCGAATGAATACATGATCAAAATAAAAGGCAACCAAGTCGCAAAAGGGGAAATCATGCTGGATCACTATCTGGCGATGAGCCCGGGGATCGAAGATGATTCCATTGTTGGGATAGAAACCGTAGAACCTGCGTTTGGATTGCCTGCATTATGGGTAACAGAAGAGAATAAGGAGATTGCTGAGCTGTCTGGCTATACAGTTGTCGATCCGCCTTCTGTTGTGGCTACACACCTGACAGAGGTCATCAAGCGACATGCCCACGAATTGTTAGGTCGCCAGGAAACAAGGGCCCTGATCGACAATGTACGGGAGACAGCACCGGTTCTCGTAGACGAGCTGATTCCAAGTCTGCTCGCCATTGGGGACGTACAGAAAGTATTGCAAAAGCTGTTGCGTGAAAAAGTGTCTGTTCGAAATCTCCACGTCATCCTTGAAGCACTTGCGGATCAAGCCATGTATACAAAAGATCCAGATGTACTCACAGAATATGTGAGACAGGCGATGGCGAGACAGATCACACTCCAATTTACGGAGCCAGGGCAACCACTTCATGTGCTAACAGCTGGAGCAGGTTTGGAAAAAGCAATCTCTGAACGTGTGGAACAGTCTGAGCAAGGAAGCTATCTGGCGATGGATCCGGAAACGTCTCAGCGAATATTCCAAAACATGTCGACTGAAGTGAGCAAAATGATCAACTCGGGTCAACAGCCGATCATTCTTTCATCACCAGCGGTCCGAATGTACTTACGTCAATTAGTAGATCGCATGATGCCAGACGTTCCCGTTTTGTCGTACAGCGAGCTCGAACCACATGTTGAAGTGCAAAGCGTAGGGATGGTGAACATTTCGTGAGGGTAAAACGTTACATTGTCGATTCGATGCCAGAAGCAATGGAAAAAATCAGGACGGACTTAGGAATGGATGCAGTAATTCTTAATTCCAAGCCGATCAAAACAGGTGGATTGTTCGGGATGTTTGGCAAACAACGAATCGAAGTAATCGCTGCTGTCGATGAAAAGGCATCCGAGCGAGAAAATCCCACAGTAGCAGCTGAACATCGAACCAACAACGTTTTGCCCAAATCGCAGACGGGTACGTACACGGCTGCTCAAGCGTATCGTAGACCGACTGTGACAAAAACATCAGAGAATCAACAAGTTGAATCAACAGGTAGGGAGCAGGTCGTAACCGCGATGACACAAACTGCGGTTGCGACGCCTCCAAAAGAAGAGATCTCAGATACGAGAGTTGTGCAAAAGCAAGGAGAGCCAACTGAGCAGCATGCTCCTGTCACGACATCCCAAGAAAGAGTTTTACCCGCAAGCAATCATGACGCGATTGCCACTGAAATGCGAGATATGCGTCAAATGTTTCAAAAGCTGTTGGTGCATGACTTAAGTGAACAACTTCCTCCGGCGATACAGTCTATTCGTGCAAAGTTATTGAAGCAAGAAGTGACTGAAGAGCTAACAGCGGAAATCATTCGAAAAGTAATGGAAATGCCGCAACCGGGTGAAAAGTGGACGGAGGAGGAAGCGTTTGTGGCATGCCGAACGATCATCACTTCGATGATCGAGCCATATACAGCATCTTCGCCAAAGCTGGGCAAGAACGTACGGTACGCTTTCTTTTTCGGTCCGACTGGGGTTGGAAAAACAACAACCATTGCGAAGCTTGCGGCGAACAGCATGTTGAAGGAAAAACGAAAAATTGGCTTTATCACGGCTGATACGTATCGAATGGCAGCTGTAGAACAATTGAAGACGTACGCAAACATTTTGAATGTCCCGCTGGAAGTTGTCTTTTCACCGAAAGAAATGGCGGCAGCCATGGAACGCTTAAGTGATTGTGACCTCATTTTTGTCGATACGGCTGGACGAAATTTTCGCAACGATGAATACGTGGAAGGCATTCGTGAATTGTTGGAGCATGGAAAAGACAGCGTGAACTACCTAGTACTTAGCTTGAGCTCCAAATTCAACGATATGAAAGCGATCGTCCAAAATTTTGCGGAAGTTCAAGTGAAGCAAGTCATTTTTACAAAAGCGGATGAAACGAACAGCTTTGGCACGATGTTGAATGTTTGTCAGGAGATGAATCTACAGCTCTCGTATGTAACCACAGGTCAAAATGTACCAGATGATATCGTTGTAGCTACACCCGAGATGGTTTCAACGATGATTATGGGAGAGTAAACAGATGCGTGACCAAGCAGAGCAACTCCGTGAGCGGATGCTACAAAACAAGAAGACACGACCAACTAGACTGGTGACAGTGACGAGTGGAAAAGGTGGTGTCGGCAAGTCCAATTTCAGTTTGAATTTTGGGCTTGGTTTGATTGAGAAGGGTCATAAGGCGGTTTTGTTTGACTTGGATCTGGGTCTGGCAAATCTGGATGTATTAATGGGAATTACCCCAAAAAAGCATCTGTTTCATTTGTTAGAGCCAGATACGACTGTTTGGGACATTATCGAGCATGGGCCAGGAGGCTTAGAATTCATCGCGGGTGGTTCTGGATTTACGCAGATTATGCAGTTAGATGATGAGAAGCTAGATCGCTTATTCTCGCATCTGGACCCGTTGCAAGGCTATGCCGACACAATCATTTTTGATACGGGAGCAGGTTTTTCAAAAGAATCCATGCGATTCATGCTCTCCTCTGACGAGGTCATCCTCGTTACCACCCCCGAACCACCAGCGATAACGGATGCATATGCAGTCATTAAGATGCTACACGCACGTAATCCCGCCGTCTCTATTCGATTGGTGATAAACAGAGCGTCTTCGGAGAGAGAAGGAAAGATGACGGCGGACAAGCTTGCGATGGTTTCTAAACGTTTTTTGAATATGGATATTCAGTCGCTTGGATATGTTTCGGATGATCCTTATGTTTCAAAAGCAGTTAAACTGCAACGTCCTTTTCTACTTACATATCCACAATCGCAAGCCGCGAGAAGCATACGAAATCTGGTAGAACGGTATTTGGATGGTCCAGTTACTTCAGATGCTTCTGAAAGTGGTCTCAAAGGGTTTCTTGCGAAGTTGAGGCACTTCATACGATGAGACATAAAAGTAGGAAGGGAGCGACATTCGAATGAGCAAAATCCGCGTTCTCGTCACGGACGATTCTGCATTCATGCGTAAAGTGATTTCGGACATTTTATCTACGGATCCTGAGATTGAAGTGATTGATCGAGCTAAGAATGGACTCGAATGTATTGAAAAATGTAAAGAACTGGCGCCGGATGTTCTCACACTCGACATTGAAATGCCGGTTATGAACGGTTTGGACGCTCTGGAAAAGCTGATGAATGAGTGCCCGGTTCCGATCGTCATGTTGAGCAGCCTGACAAAAGAAGGGGCCGAAGCTACGATTCATGCGTTGGAATTAGGCGCGTTTGACTTTGTAACGAAGCCTTCTGGTCCAATTTCTCTCGACATCCACAAAGTGGGCGATCGTCTTATCGAGCGCGTGAAGGCTGCGGCAGCATCGAAAGTACGTTTGAAAAAGCAGATCTCTCGCGTAGTCAAACCGGTATCTTCAGAATCAAAAGCTGCACCGGCCTCTCCAGTAATACGTACGAAAATACCGAGCCCGCCTGCCGTGATGCGGTCACAAGTGGGTGGAAAGGCAAGACTGGTGGTTTTAGGTACTTCCACGGGTGGTCCTAAAGCATTACAGAGTGTACTGACTGCAATTCCGGCGAATTTTCCGGCACCAATTGCCATCGTTCAACATATGCCAGCAGGTTTCACAAAATCGTTAGCAAATCGGCTAGACTCGTTATGCCAAATTCGAGTAACCGAGGTTGTCGATGGCGAGTATTTGGAAAATGGTACAGCTTACATAGCTCCAGGCGGCTTTCATTTCGAAGTTCGTCAAGTAAATGGGAGACTGCAGGCCTATTTACATCAAGAGGAGCCACGAGGCGGTCACAGACCGTCTGTCGATATCCTGTTTGAATCAGTCAGTCAATTGACAAATGTAGACAAATGGGCAATCATCATGACAGGCATGGGAAATGATGGGACTAAAGGGCTAAAACGCATGAAGGAGCTTGACCGTGTCACAAGCATTGTCGAAGATGAGTCAAGTTGTGTCGTATACGGAATGCCACGAGCAGCGATTCAATCAGGCTTGGCAGACAACGTGGCCCCATTAGAAAAGATTCCAGAGCTGTTGTGCAAGCTCTTGCACTGATTTTTGGGAGGTGGATCACCTATGGATATGAATCAGTATTTGGACATGTTTATTGAGGAGTCAAAGGAACACCTACAGGCAATCAACGCCAACTTGTTACTCTTGGAAAGTGATCCGGGTAATATTGGCCACGTCAAAGAGATTTTTCGTTCCGCTCATACATTGAAGGGTATGTCGGCGACCATGGGCTTTGAAGACATGGCGAGTTTGACTCACGAAGCGGAAAATGTACTTGACCTGATTCGCAATCAGAAGTTAACGATTACTAGTGATATCATGGATGCTATTTTTCAGAGCGTAGATTTGATTGAAGGCATGGTCATCGATATCACAGAAGGTGGAGACGGTTCAGCGGATGTATCCGCTATTGTAACGAAGCTGCGGGCGATTGTAGCTGGAGACTTTTCAGCCGAGCAGGAAGTAGCAGCTGCTACTATGGAAGTGGAAGCACCGCAAGAGGAAAGCACGCCAGCTGAAGATCATGAGCTGGATGATTATGCAATGATGGTCTTGAAGCAGTCTCAGGAGCTCGGAAACAACGTTTTGTGGATCAAAGTGACATTGAATGAAAACTGCTTGCTCAAGGCTGCTCGCTCTTACATGGTTTTTGATCAATTGGAATCCATGGGTGAAGTGATCAAAACGAAGCCAGCTGTTGAAGATATCGAGAATGAGCGATTTGAACAATCGTTTGAAATCGCCTATGTGACGGAGCAATCGATTGAAAAAGTACGTACTACGATTCTTAACATTTCGGAAATCCAAGATGTGACAATCGAAACGATTCAATTGAAGAGTGAAGCTCCACCTGCTCCCGTAGTGCAACAGACACCAGCACCAGCTGAAAAAGGAGCAGCAGAAGCTCCTCAGGCACCTGTGAAGAAGGCGACGGCGGGTGGAAAAACAATTCGTGTGGATATCGAACGCTTGGATATCTTGATGAATCTGTTTAGCGAATTAGTCATTGATCGCGGTCGTTTGGAGCAGTTGGCACGCGAGATCGGAAAGAATGAATTGCAGGAAACCGTGGAGCACATGAGCCGGATTAGTGGCGATTTGCAAAACATCATTCTGACCATGCGCATGGTTCCGGTTGAGCAAGTATTCAATCGTTTCCCACGTATGATTCGTGATCTGCAAAAAGATCTGAATAAAAAAGTGAACCTGGAGATTATCGGTGCGGAGACAGAATTGGACCGTACCGTCATCGACGAAATCGGGGACCCACTCAATCACTTGCTGCGTAACTCGCTTGACCACGGAATTGAGTCTCCAGCAGATCGGAAAAAGGCGGGTAAGCCAGAGGAAGGTAAAATCGAGCTCCGCGCTTTCCACAGTGGGAACCATGTATTTATTGAAGTAAAAGATGATGGTGCTGGAATCAATAAAGATAAAGTTCTCAAAAAAGCGCTTGAGAGAGGCATTGTCAATCCTGCTATTGCAGATAGCATGAGCGACAAGCAAATCCACGAGTTGCTTTTTGCAGCAGGCTTTAGTACCGCGGAAGTTGTTTCTGATATTTCCGGTCGTGGTGTTGGACTGGATGTCGTTAAGTCCAAAATTGAATCGTTGGGCGGTAGTGTCGGCGTAGATTCTGTGCGCGGCCAGGGCACGACTTTCCTCATTCAATTGCCACTTACGCTCTCTATCATTTCAGCGATGCTGGTACAAGTGAAAGATGAGAAGTACGCTGTCCCACTGAGCTCCATCATTGAGACGGCTGTATTTAAAAAAGATCAAATCATGATGGCTCACCGCCAAAAAGTGATCGACTTCCGGGGACGTGTAGTTCCGCTCGTTTCGCTGCAGGACATTTTCCAAGTGCCTGATAATGGGGAAACGATGGAAGATGAAGTGGCAGTCGTCATCGTACGTAAAGGTGAGAAAATGGCAGGCCTAGTCGTCGATTCGTTCATCGGCCAACAAGAGATTGTTCTAAAATCTCTCGGCAAATATTTGGTTAATGTATTTGCTATTTCAGGTGCAACGATTCTGGGAGATGGTCAGGTCGCGCTCATCATAGATTGTAACTCGCTGATTAAGTAGAAGGAGGGGCAGCCACATGCTCGATCAAAAAGAAGTCATTAGCGAAGTGAAAGTGATTGTCTTTCGATTGAAGGACGAAGAGTACGGCGTAGAGGTTCATCAGGTCAAATCCATTGAAAAGCTGGAGCACATCACAAGAGTTCCTCGAACGCCTAGTTTCGTCAAAGGGGTTATAAATCTGCGTGGTGTTGTGACACCGATTATTGACCTGCGCAATCGCTTTAGTCTCGAAGAAAGCGTCTATTCCGAAGCAACTCGAATCATTATCGTGGCCGTAGGTGAGTTGGAAGTGGGTCTCATTGTAGATGCTGCTAACGATGTTATCGATATACCAGTTGATGCGATTGAACCGCCTCCAGAGGTTGTTGGAGGAGTGGAAGCTGCTTATTTGCGAGGCGTCGCTAAACTGGATAAACGACTGTTAATCCTCTTAAACCTCGATAAAGTATTGAGCACTGAGGAAATCAAGCAGTTGGACGCAATTGAGGGGTAAGTAAAATGGGCGATTTTACGAAGTTTGGGGATTTCCAATTTGACGTTTTACGGGAAATCGGGAATATTGGTGCTGGTCACGCTGCCACGGCTCTCTCCAAGCTCATACAAAAAGAAATCGATATGAAAGTTCCACAAGTCAAGATTATCCCCTTCGACGAAGTTGCAGATTGTGTAGGAGGAGCGGAAACTGTAGTAGTGACCGTCTTCCTCCGGGTTGAAGGTGATTGTCCAGGGAACATGTTTTTCATCCTTGATTTGGATTCTGCCAAGCACCTGCTCGAACAAATTACAGGAATTAATAAAGATGTGTACGAGTGGGAAGAGCTGGAGATCTCAGCGTTGCATGAGATTGGCAACATCTTAACAGGTTCTTATCTTTCATCGTTAGCTGATTTTACACAATTAAATTTACAGCCGTCCGTGCCTGCACTCGCTGTGGATATGGCTGGAGCTATTCTAAGTTATGGATTAATAGCGTTGGGTCAAGCGGGTGACTTTGCCCTCACGATTGACACCGCTTTTTTCGAAGGCAATGAGCAAGTAAAAGGGAACTTTTTCTTAATTCCTGATCCTGAATCGCTCCCAATACTATTTCGTTCATTAGGGGTTCCGTTCGATGGAGATTATTAAGATAGGGATGGCTGATCTTGGTGTGGCAAAGCCGCCGAGTAAGCTCCGAACTACCGGTTTAGGTTCTTGCGTAGGGGTAGTGCTCTACGATCATATCCATAAAATTGCAGGTATGGCACATGTTATGCTTCCAGAATCGTCTTTGGCTAAAAGCGGGGAGCTAACGATAGGCAAGTATGCGGATACAGCAATCCCCCATCTGATTCAGTTGATGGTGAAGGCTGGCGCGGAGACCAGACACACAGTTGCGAAATTGGCTGGCGGTGCACAAATGTTCGCATTTTTAGGGAATAATGACACCATGCGGATTGGGCCTCGGAATGTAGAGGCATGCAAACTTGCATTGAAGGATGCTCATATAAAGATCGTGGCAGAAGATACAGGGGGAAACTGCGGTCGGACAATAGAGTTAGATGCCACAAACGGCATTCTTCAAATCAGGACCGTAAATCAAGGTGTGAAGGAAGTATAACAAATGTTAGGAACCATTTGGATTAATTTTGGATTAGGAATGCTCGCATTTCTTGTGACGCTGGGTACGGCTGTGGCGAGTAATGTCTGGCTCGTATCACTGGAGAGAGCAGGTATCGCATTTGTCCTATTCTTCCTCGCCGCATTTCCAATTCGTTGGCTGCTCGCAACGTTCATACAGTCATCTACTCCACCAATGGTTACGGACACGCTAGAGGGGACGAGCTCTCCTCTAGCAGAAGGTGGAGTCGTTCTGGAAATTGGACAACACTTGGAACAGGAAGATCAAACATTTGCACCACTCTCAATCAACAAGATGGAAAGGATTCAGCCTACTGAGGATCCAGCCACCGTTGCAGAGGTCGTTAGGCGCTTATCAGATGAGTAAAGGTTGGTGACTATTCGTGGCACGGCTAACCAGTCAAGAAAAAGCAAAAGAGTTCGATAAATGGGTCATGTGGAAGCAAGAGGGAAGTCGCGAGGCGGAGGTCGACTTGATCACGCGGTTTTTGCCACTAGTAGATAAGGTGGCAAATCGGTTGGCAATTAATCTGCCAGCAAATGTGGACAAGGATGACTTGATTAGTTATGGGCGCTTTGGGCTATTGGACGCTTTGGCTAAATTCGATCATACCCGGGGTCTCCAATTTGAGACGTACGCCATGTGGCGGATTCGTGGTGCAATGATCGATGGACTACGCGAGAACGACTGGATCCCTCGTACTGTTCGAGACAAGGCCAAAAAAATCGAAGAAGCATACACCACCTTGGAACAGCAAATGCTGCGAATGCCAACCGATCAAGAAGTGTCTGATTATCTGGGAATAAGCAAAAAGGAGCTTCAACAGGTTTTCTTGGAAACCTCTCTTGCCAGCATGGTTTCTATCGATGAGGCAGTAGGGGATGAGGACGAACAAAAAACGGCAAGACATTCGTATATCATCGACGAGCTCACACCTCGCCCTGAAAACGTGGCGGAAGTATCCAGCTTAAAAGAGGTTCTTGTAACGGTCATCGACAAATTGCCTGAAAAGGAACGTTTGGTAGTCTCCTTGTTTTATTTTGAAGAAATGACCTTATCAGAAATTGCGGAAATCATGAGCTTGTCACCTTCAAGAATATCCCAGTTGCACTCCAAAGCTCTTTTCCGACTTCGTTCTGCGTTGTCCAGATGGAAATCGCAATTGATGTAAGGGGACATTACCCAAGCTTGAGAGGGGTAGAATGATGGAAGGGATCGGGAATTATAAATTAGAAGTAAAAATTTCAGCTGATAAATTGGAGGCTGAGTTACTTCTCCGTATGGACGAACAAGATATCGACGATATTGTCGTCTTGGAAACAGATGTATACAAAGTATTACAGACAAGCAATGTGAAGTATGGAATTCTCCACGATGTAGTTCAGAACTTATGTACCTTACCCGCGAAGTATGCAAACGCGAGAGTAAAGGTTGCTCAAGGGATTGCACCTGTGGCCGGAACCGATGGGACTATCGAGTACCCCTATTTGGCATCTATTAATGAAGGGGAAGGTCCAAGAGAGCTAGAGGATGGCCGGGTTGATTTTTATAATGTGACGACAATCCCAAATGTGGCAAAAGGGCAACTCTTGGCACGTAAAATATCAGCAAGCCAGGGACAACCAGGCACAGCAGTTACCGGAGAGCCCATCGCTCCCAAAGCCGGCAAGGAAATAAACATAAAGCCTGGGAAAAATGTTGTGCTTAATCAAGAGCGGACAATGCTATACGCCGCTATTGACGGACAAGTCTCCTTTACGGAACAGGCAAAAATGAACGTGTTTCCCGTATTTGAAGTAAACGGGGATGTTGATTTTGGTGTTGGCAATATTGATTTTGTGGGAACGGTGGTCATTCGCGGGAACGTATTGAATGGCTTTCGCGTAAAGTCATCAGGAGATATACGCGTACTTGGTAGTGTAGAAGGGGCCGAGTTGTACGCGGAAGGCTCCATTGAAATCAAAAGCGGGATTGTTGCCCAGGACAAGGGCTGCATTGTTGCGGGGAAAGATGTCCGGACATCCTTTATCCAAAACGCCAATGTAACGGCTGGCAATCAAGTGATTGTTTCTCAAAGCATCATGTTCTCAACCGTACGAGCCGGAAAGCAAATCATTTGCAAAGGGGCTAAAGGCTTCATCATTGGCGGCGTGTTGCAAGCTGGGGAAAAGATTGTGGCTCGAGTATTTGGGAACAGCAGCGCCACTCCTACGATACTCGAAGTAGGAGTAAAACCGGAATTAAGACAAGAACTGGCGAACATTCAAAAAGAACTACAAAATGTGTATGAAAATTTACGCAAAACAGATCAAGGCCTGGGCGTTATAAATCAGATCCTTCAAGCCAGCAAAGAACTTCCAGCAGACAAACGTCTCATGCAAATCAAGCTAACCAATACTCGTCTGGTTCTGGAAAAAGAAAGCAAGGAATTAGAAGCACGCAGAAATGATATTGAACTCGAGCTGAAAGGGGAAGGACCAGCAGCTATTGAGGCATATCATGTGATGTATCCAGGAATTAAAATGACGTTTGGAAAACTGGTGCACTTTATCAAGCACGAGTATGCGAGAACGCGATTTATTGTGCTGGACGGTGAAATTAGCACAGCAACTCTTATCTAATCCAGGATGCTTACATACTTAGTGTGACAGAGGGAGTTGGGGCCATATGAGTTTGAAAGCGGTTGAATTGCAGGTAGCAATACCACGCACGCTAGAAGTCGGCCGAATTCAGGAGCATCAGCAACAACGAACCATGCATGAACAACAATCAATGATTGATCAGCGAAGAGACCTGGATGAACATATGCGCCAGCGCCCGAGCGATCTTGAGCAATCACAAAAGAACCAGATACGCGAACGAGAAAAAAAGCAAGGACAGCAAGAGCATCAGGACAAAAAAGAATCCGCTGGAAGTCAATTGTCCGAATCGAGCGAAGGTGTATCTACGAATGCTGATCTCATGAGAGATCCATTGCGTGGACGTATTATAGATATTTCTTTATAAACGAAGTCAAGCCAGAAATAAAGGTGGACAACATGGACGTAGTGTATCCCATCCTGATTGGAGCAGGAATGATCAGCATGCTTCTTGCTTTTGTCATTAAAAAGAAGCAGCCTGTTGACTCCTTTTCCTCAATACCGACACAACGCACGACGGACAAGGACGAGCTCGAAAAAAGCGTTCAGCGTCTTCAAAAACAGGTAAAGCAAGAAACCAATCTTCTTGCTGCAGAATGGCAGGAAATGAGAGCGGATCTTCTCGAGGATATCGCTAGTTTGAGCAAGCGATTAGACAATGTGGAAGAACAATGGCAAAAGAGTGAAACTCATAAGCAAGAAGCTCCAAAGGATACGAATAGGATAGAACCAGCACCTCAAGCTCAAGAGGTGGATATGCTGGCACTGCGAGAACGTTATCGCCGTGCCTTTGAGCTGAGTAAAGAAGGTTTGTCTCGGGATGAGATCGCAAAACGGCTCAGTGCCGGCAGAGGGGAAATCGATTTGATCTTTTCCTTGGCTGACAGGCATGAACGAGGTCTTGCCGATGCGTAAACAAGAGCTATTATTTGGATTTGGAGCAGGACTTATTGTGGCTACCTCCATTATCGGACTGTTAGCGCCTAAGCAAACTGCGCAAGCCCCAGCCATGACTGTCGATCAAATGAAAGTAGCTGCACAAGAGCTGGAAATGGTCGTACTTACTGCAGAAGAGTACAAACAGTGGCAGGAAGAAAAGAAAGTGAACGTAAAGCCAGCTCCTGGAGTGCCTAAGGCGCCAGTTGCGCCAAAGGTAAGTCAAACAGTGGCGCCTGTGACAAAGCAACCGCAGACGCCAGCTGTACAGCCTACGACACCTGCAACTTCATCAGAGCAAAAGGTGATTTCGCCAACGAATCCAGTGAGTAAGGACGGCCAGCCTACTCCAACCGTACCGAATACGCAGACACTAACGTCACCCAATACGGTAGCTCCTAAAGCTCCGACAGTGGAAGCACCAGTAGCAGACAAGAAGGTATCTTTCACTGTTCCTTACAAAGCAACTGCAGAGGATGTAGCGCAGGTTCTAGTCAAGGAAGGAATTCTTCCTGCCGACAATCAATTTGTGGCCCAGCTACGTGCAAGCGACAAGCTAAATCGTATTCGTGTCGGTACCTATGAAGTGTCGACCGCCGCTAAGGAAGCAGATATCGTCAAGTTGATAACAACTCCGCCTAAAAAATAGGCGGTTTTTTCAATGTAAGCAAATATGTCCATTTGTCGTCTGCCAAGAAGGGTCAAAACTTTTTTTACGAAATAAATGGAATTCGTTTGTTGCAATTGAAACTCCCATATGATATATTCATTTACGGTGTTGAAATCGCACGTCCACCAATTCCGGCAACGGTGCTGCCTATGGCAGAATTGCTTGGAAAATGCGGTGAGACGGAGGTAGGCATCACAAAAACCATTTTTGAAGGAGGTGTGAAATATGGCAGTAATTTCGATGAAACAATTGCTCGAGGCTGGTGTACACTTCGGTCACCAAACTCGTCGTTGGAACCCGAAAATGGCTCGCTATATCTTCACCGAACGTAACGGAATCTACATTATCGACCTACAAAAAACCGTTAAAAAAGTAGAGGAAGCGTACAACTTCGTACGTGAACTCGCTCAAGACGGCGGTAAAGTGCTCTTCGTTGGTACGAAGAAACAAGCACAAGAATCCGTTAAAGAAGAAGCAGAACGCACAGGTCACTACTTCATCAACCAACGTTGGTTGGGTGGTACTTTGACAAACTTCTCTACTATCAAAAAACGTACTTCTCGCTTGGCTGAGCTGAAGCGTATGGAAAACGATGGTACTTTCGAAGTGTTGCCTAAGAAAGAAGTTATCGTTCTGCGCAAAGAAATGGATCGTCTGGAAAAATTCTTGGGCGGTATCGCTCACATGGATAAACTGCCTGACGCTCTGTTCGTTATCGATCCTCGTAAAGAGCGCATCGCTGTAGCAGAAGCTCGTAAATTGGGTATCCCAATCGTAGCGATCGTAGACACTAACTGCGATCCAGATGAAATCGATTATGTGATCCCAGGTAACGATGACGCAATTCGCGCTGTGAAATTGCTCACTGCTAAAATGGCAGACGCTCTGCAAGAAGGAAACCAAGGTACAGAGCAACAAGCAACAACAACTGCGTAAGCATGTGTGTTAAAGGGTGGACTGAGGGTGTCAGAACCCCCGTCCATCCTTTTTTGCTGATTAGCGTCGCTGAGGTGTTAGCAGGCGGCTTGCTTTTCGACTATAATAGGATCGTAACTTTCCGAGGAGGTTTCACTCAATGGCAATTAGTGCACAAGCGGTTAAAGAACTGCGCGAGCGTACAGGCGCAGGTATGATGGATTGCAAACGCGCGTTGGAAGAAACAGCAGGCGACATGGAAAAAGCAATTGACTTGCTCCGTGAGCGCGGTGTAGCGAAAGCAGCGAAAAAATCCGGACGTATTGCAGCAGAAGGTTTGACTGCAACTGCAGTAGCTGGAAACGTTGCAGCAGTTGTAGAAGTAAACTGCGAAACTGACTTCGTTGGTAAAAACCCTGAGTTCCAAACACTTGTTAAAGATATCGCTGAGCACGTTGTATCCCAACGTCCTGCATCTGTTGAAGAAGCTTTGGAGCAACCTTTCAAAGGTGCTGGCGAGACTTTGGGTCATGTAATCAACGAGAAAATCGCGACTATCGGAGAAAACATCTCCTTCCGTCGTTTTGCACTCTCCGAGAAATCCGACAACGGCGCTTTCGGTGCTTACCTGCACATGGGTGGTCGTATTGGTGTTCTGGTTACTTTGGAAGGTACACAAGACGAAACACTGGCTCGCGACCTGGGTATGCACGCAGCAGCGTCTAACCCTCGTTTTGCTAACCGTGATGAAGTTTCCGCTGATGAGATCGAGCGCGAGCGTGAAGTTCTGAAAAACCAAGCATTGGCTGAAGGTAAACCTGCTAACATCGTTGAGAAAATGGTAGAAGGTCGCCTCTCCAAATTCTTCGAAGAATACGTACTGGTTGAGCAACCATTCGTAAAAGATACTGACAAGAAAGTAGCTGTTCTGTTGAAAGAAGCAGGTGCTACCTTGAAAGGATTCGCTCGCTTCCAAGTAGGCGAAGGTATCGAGAAGAAACAAGAAGACTTCGCAGCTGAAGTAATGGCTCAAGTTAATAAGCAATAATAAATGTTATAGGGAACACCTTCGTGTTCCCTATTTTCAAAGCGAGAGTTTCACTTTGTGTGAAACTTTCTGCATGTAAATAGCAAGTGTGTACCTGTTCCCAATTAGAAGGAATGAAGACTGGGCACAGAGAATGATTCATGAATGGAGGCCGTTTCACATGCCACTTCCTGCCTATAAACGGGTTGTGTTAAAGTTGAGTGGGGAAGCTTTGGCGGGGGACTTAGGGTATGGTATTGACCCAAAGGTTATTTTCTCCGTCGCTAACCAGATCAAGGAAATCGTAGAATTGGGTGTACAAGTCGCAGTAGTCGTCGGAGGAGGTAACATCTGGCGCGGACTTTCCGGCAGCTCTAAAGGAATGGATCGGGCAACAGCCGATTACATGGGGATGCTGGCCACAATTATGAACTCACTCGCCTTGCAGGATGGGTTAGAAAAAGTGAACGTCCCGACTCGTGTTCAAACTTCGATTGAGATGAGACAGGTAGCAGAACCATACATACGGCGTCGTGCCATTCGTCATTTAGAAAAAATGCGCGTGGTCATCTTCGCTGCAGGTACTGGTAACCCTTACTTTTCAACGGATACGACTGCTGCTCTGCGTGCAGCTGAGATTGAAGCTGAAGTAATCCTGATGGCGAAAAATAAGGTAGACGGTGTGTACTCTGCAGACCCAAGCCTTGACCCGAACGCCAAGAAGTACGATCAGTTGACATTCCTGGAAGTGCTGAACAAAGGTTTAGGTGTCATGGATTCAACAGCATCCAGCCTGTGCATGGATAACAGTATCCCATTGATCGTCTTTAACATTTCTGAAGAAGGCAATATTCGTCGGGCAGTAATGGGCGACAAAATCGGTACTCTAGTGAAAGGGGAATAATTATGCCACAATCTGTGCTAAAAGACATGGAAGATCGCATGAATAAAGCGATCAATGCTTTGAAAAAAGACATGTCCAGCCTGCGTGCAGGACGTGCGAACCCAGCTATGCTGGACCGCGTAACAGTAGACTACTACGGCACTCCAACGCCGATTAGCCAATTGGCTAACATCAGCGTACCAGAACCACGTATGTTGACTATCCAGCCATGGGATAAAACAGCGCTCAAAGAAATTGACCGTGCGCTGCAGCAATCGGATTTGGGAATTTCTCCATCCAACGATGGCGTGATTATCCGCCTGATGATTCCTCCACTCACAGAAGAGCGTCGCAAAGAGCTCGTGAAGCTGGCTGGAAAAGGTGGAGAAGAAGCAAAGGTAGCCATTCGTAACATCCGTCGTGATGCAAACGATGAAATTAAAAAGCTGGAAAAGGCTGCTACCATTTCTGAAGACGATTCCCGTCGTCACCAAGAAACTATCCAAAAAACAACGGATAAATTCATTGCTGAAGTTGACAAGGTCGTCAAGGACAAAGAGAAAGACATTTTGGAAGTATAGGTAATGGTAATCCCCCTCGTTTGAGGGGGATGTACGTCTATATCTCTCATTACGGGGGAACACTTTATGTTAGAACATCTGGCGCGCAAATGGGGCCGCAAAGAAAAACAATCGGAGCCAGCCGAGTTCGATCGTTCCGGTAAAATTCCGGAGCATGTGGCAATTATTATGGATGGCAACGGTCGTTGGGCCAGTAAGCGCAGTTTACCCCGGGTTGCCGGGCACCGAGCAGGTATGAAAGCAGTAAAAGAAGTCGTGAAGGTTGCAGACGAGATCGGCGTTCGTTATATGACGATGTACGCATTCTCTACCGAAAACTGGAAGCGTCCACGCGATGAAGTGGATTTTCTCATGAAACTTCCGCAGGAATTTTTGTCGACAGAATTGGATGAATTAATAGAACGTGGTGTCCGCATACGCATGTTGGGCAGTAAAAACGAGCTGCCTTCTCATACGTTGAAAGCGCTGCTGGAAGCAGAAGAAAAAACGAAGGACAATAGCGGTTTGCAATTGAATTTTGCCTTGAATTATGGTGGGCGTGATGAACTTGCAAAAGCATTTTCAGTGATGGCTGCACAAGTAAAAGCAGGTGAGCTTCAACCAGAGCAACTGACTGAGGAATTGATATCGAGCCACCTGTATACAAGCGAAATTCCCGATCCAGACCTCTTGATTCGCACAAGTGGGGAGATTCGCTTGAGTAACTTTATGCTGTGGCAATTGGCATATACAGAATTATGGTTTACGGATGTGCTATGGCCTGATTTTACCCGTGAACATTTTTATCAAGCAATCGTGGAATACCAAGGCCGAGCTCGTCGCTACGGGGCGGTATAGCCGAGAGGTGGAATCAGTTGAAGCAACGTATAATAACAGGCCTGATTGGTGGGGCTGGTTTTCTATTATTGATGTATGCTGGTGGAGTTTGGTACTCACTATTGGTGTTTTTACTGGCTGTCATTGGCTATTTTGAATTTATGAGAATGGCTGGCATTCAGTCATTTTATTTGGCAGGATTGCTCGGATATGTATTGATGTTAAGCATTTTGTGGCCGTCTCTATTATTTTCGGATTGGCTCAGTATCAGCATGCCGGATCTGATGCTGCCCGTCATCCTGCTCTTGTTGATTTACTCCGTTTTACGGAAAAATCAGTTTCACATTGAACACGTCGCCCTTACGTTGGTGGGGGCGTTATACATAGGCTACGGTTTTACTTATATGGCCGCTACCCGAAACCTACCTGAAGGATTCATGCTTACGGTCATGGTCATTATGGGAATCTGGTCGACTGATTCGGGCGCCTATTTTGTCGGAAAAGCAATAGGTAAGCGTAAACTGTGGCCAGAAATAAGTCCAAACAAGACGGTGGAAGGGGCCTTAGGAGGTCTCGTCGCTTCTGTCTTGATTGTTCTTTCCATCAATGCAAGCTTTGGACATTTTGCGATTGATCAAGCTTTGACAATCGCACTTGTTGCGGGGATCGTCGGGCAATTGGGGGATCTGGTTGAGTCGGCTTTCAAGAGACATTTCCATGTAAAAGATTCAGGACAGCTCATTCCGGGTCACGGGGGCGTTTTGGATCGCTTTGATAGTTTTTTGCTCGTCTTTCCGGTTCTACATCTATTAGGTATTGTCTAAAACCTTTTGCATATAGAAAGAGATATAGAGGGTGAAATCCGTGAAAAAAATAGCGCTCTTAGGTTCAACGGGGTCAGTTGGAACGAGCACGCTTGAAGTCGTAGACCTGCATCCCGAGGATTTTTCGGTGGTGGCTATGGCTGCTGGAACAAACGTCGATCTATTGACGCGCCAGGTGGAAAAGTTCAAGCCCGAGCTCGTGTCTGTAGGAAATGAGAAGGCTGCCGTTGAACTGCGAGAAAGATTGGCGGGCAAGTCTCATCCAGAAATCGTTTACGGGGCGGAAGGATTGGAACTGGTTGCCCGTCATGAAGCTGCCAATTTCGTTATGACCGCTGTTGTCGGCAGTGTAGGGGTCGCACCTACACTCGCCGCGATTGAGGCGGGAAAAACAATTGGACTGGCCAACAAAGAGACACTAGTGAGCGCTGGCCCTGTCGTCATGAAACGAGCGAAAGAAAAAGGTGTATCGATTATTCCAGTAGACAGCGAGCATTCAGCTGTCTATCAATGTCTGCAAGGCGAACGCAAGGAAGATGTGGCGCGGGTTATTTTGACCGCTTCAGGCGGTTCCTTTCGTCACCTCTCTCGCGAGGATCTACAGCAAGTGACAGTAGAGCAGGCATTGGCTCATCCGAATTGGAGCATGGGTGCAAAAATTACCATCGATTCTGCTACCATGATGAACAAAGGTTTTGAAGTGATCGAGGCTCATTGGCTGTTCGATTTACCTTATGAGCAAATCGAATGCGTATTGCATTATGAAAGTATCATACACTCTATGGTAGAATACAAAGACAGAGCGGTCATGGCCCAACTCGGTACGCCGGATATGAAGGTTCCGATTCAGTACGCCATGAGCTATCCCATCAGAAAAGAACTACCTACGGAACCGCTTGATTTGGTCAAGATCGCCACGCTTCATTTTGCAGCCATGGATTATGAGCGTTATCCTCTGTTAAAATTAGCGTATGAGTGCGGCATGGCAGGAGGTACGCATACTGCAGTACTGAATGCAGCCAATGAAGTCGCAGTTGATAGGTTCTTGAAGGGAGCGATCCGTTTTTTAGACATCGAAAAGGTCGTCCGAAAAACATGCGAAGCTCACCCTGGTGTAGCGAGTCCGGAGCTTGCAGATATTTTTGCAGCTGATGAATGGGCACGCTCTTATGCGCTCGTCTCCATCTAAGGAATATGAGTGTTAGATACTTGACAGAAAGGTGGCTGTTCACTTGCCTTTGCCCAACCTGGATTCCGTTGAATCAATTCTCGCGATTGTAGTTGTATTTGGGGTACTTGTCTTTGTGCACGAACTAGGACACTTCCTTCTGGCCAAGAAGGCAGGGATCTTATGTCGTGAATTTGCACTGGGAATGGGGCCAAAAATTTTTCGCGTGAAGCGGGGAGAAACGGAATACACCTTACGCCTGTTACCCATCGGTGGTCTTGTTCGCATGGCGGGGGAAGACCCGGAGATGGATATGTTGAAACCGCACATGGAAGTAAGCGTGGAGCGAGATGCGTTAGGAAAGGTCACACATATTTTGCTCGATGGGCCAAGTTCTGGTTCTACTCGTGCGATCACTGGTACGGTGGTACAATTTGATCTGGAGCAAAATTTAAATATCGTGCTTGAACTAGATGGAGAGCAGAAGACGTTTGCTGTTCATCCACAAGCTCAGCTGGTCAAGGATGGACAAGAAGTACAGATTGCCCCTCTGAACAGACAGTTCAAAGGCAAGACAGTTTCACAACGTTTTTGGGCGATTTTTGCAGGACCTGCAGCCAACTTTTTGCTGGCGTTTGTTTTGTTTATCGCGATCGGCTTCTTGTACGGCGTACCGAATGGCAGCTATCTGGGGAATGTGATCCCGGGAGGACCTGCTGCTCAAGCTGGATTATTGCCAGGTGATAAGGTGATCGCGATTCAAGGTCAGCCTGTATCCTCGTGGAAAGACGTTGTAGAGAAGATTAGCAAAGCGCCGGAACAACAATTAACATTTGAGTACGAGCGCAATGGCCAGCGTATGACTGTGCCAGTTAAAGTAGGGAAAGACGAAAACAACGTGGGCAAAATCATGGTAACCAATGCACTCACGTTTGCCCCAGGAGAAGTTCTCAAATACGGTGCAACCTCCACTTACGAGTTTACGATGATGATCCTGAAAAGCTTGGGAATGCTCGTAACGGGTGAATACGGACTGAAGGACTTGAGTGGTCCAGTCGGTATTTTCAAGATGACTGGAGAGGTTGCTCAACAAGGTATGGCGATTCTTTTGAAATGGGCTGCAGTATTGAGCATTAACCTCGGATTGTTCAATCTGTTGCCGCTGCCAGCCTTGGATGGCGGACGTCTCGCATTCTTGGGAGTAGAGGCGCTGCGTGGTCGACCTGTTGACCCGCATAAAGAAGGAATGGTTCATTTCTTGGGCTTTGCATTTTTGATGTTGCTGATTTTGGTAGTGACGTGGAATGATTTGCAACGATTGTTCTCCTAATCACGTACTAACACGATAGAGAGAAAAACAGACATACCTAAAAGGATGGTGCAAAATGTTCAAGCGCGAGGAGACGAAACCGGTTTTTGTAGGTGGAGTGCAAATCGGGGGCCAAAAAAGCGTAGTCATCCAGTCGATGACGACAGCAGACACGCGTGATGTTGAGAAAACTCTGGCTGAGATTCAGAGACTGCACGATGTCGGTTGCCAAATTGTTCGCTTGGCCGTCATCAATGAAGATGCAGCCCGTGCCATCAAAAAAATTAAAGAACGCTCCCCGTTGCCGCTCGTTGCCGACATTCATTTCGACCACAAGCTGGCATTGATTGCGCTGGAGAGCGGGATTGATAAAATTCGTATTAACCCAGGAAACATCGGTTCAAAAGAAAAAACGCAACGTGTAGTGGAAGCGTGCCGCGAGCGCAATGTTCCGATCCGTATCGGGGTCAACTCCGGTTCAGTAGAGAGAAGACTTTTGGAAAAATACGGTTACCCTTCTCCGGAAGCGATCGTAGAAAGTGCGATAGACCACGTGCAAATTCTCGAAGACTTGAACTACGACAACATCGTCATTTCCTTGAAGTCTTCCGATGTTCCAACGATGATCCAAACATATTCGTTGATGGCACAGAAACGCAACTATCCGCTGCACGTCGGTGTAACAGAAGCAGGTACACAGTTCTCCGGCAGCATTAAGTCTTCAGTTGGAATCGGAACGGTATTGTCGATGGGAATCGGTGACACCATTCGCGTATCCCTGACGGCTGATCCTGTTGAAGAAATTAAAGTAGCAAAACAAATCCTTCGCAGCTTGGATATCGTGAACAACGATCCAGTGGTCATTGCATGCCCATCTTGCGGTCGATGCGCAATTGACCTAATCGGCTTGGCAACAAAAGTCGAGGATGCCATTTCCACGCTGAAAGTACCGTTAAAAGTAGCGGTAATGGGTTGCGCGGTAAATGGCCCTGGTGAAGCTCGTGAAGCAGATGTAGGCGTTGCCGGCGGAAATGGCGAGGGCTTGATTTTCCGTAATGGTGAAATTGTTCGGAAAGTAAAAGAAACCGAGTTGTTTGAAGAGCTGATGAAAGAAATTAACGAAATAGTAAACGAGCAAAAACCTACAACTGTAGGATAATGCACGTTGATTGCTGATAAGGCATAAGGAGGACACGCACGTGTTGAAGCAAAGTCAAATGTTGATCCCTACCCTGCGGGAAGTGCCATCCGACGCGGAGATTGCCAGCCACAAGCTGCTGCTCCGCGCAGGTATGGCCCGCCAACTGGCTTCCGGTATTTATACGTACCTGCCCCTGGCGCTCCGTTCCCTGCACAAAATCCAAGCGATTGTGCGTGAAGAAATGAACAATGCTGGGGGACAAGAGCTGTTGATGCCAGCGATGCAACCTGCTGAGTTGTGGCATCAAACGGGTCGCTGGGATGTATACGGTCCCGAGCTCGTTCGCCTGCGTGATCGTCATGATCGTCCTTTTGCCTTGGGTCCAACCCACGAAGAAGTCATTACGAGTCTCGTGCGTGATGAGATTAACTCTTACAAAAAACTCCCGATCAACCTTTATCAAATTCAAACCAAGTTCCGTGATGAAGTTCGTCCACGCTTCGGTTTGATTCGTTGCCGCGAGTTTATTATGAAGGATGCGTACTCTTTCGATTCGTCACAGGAAGGTCTGGATCGCAACTTCCAGGCGATGTATGATGCGTACACGAACATCTTTACCCGTGTAGGCCTGAACTTCCGTGCAGTAGAAGCGGATGCAGGTGCAATCGGCGGAAAAGGCACTTACGAATTCATGGCGTTGTGCGACATTGGGGAAGACACGATTGCTTATTCTGAAGAAGGCGATTATGCAGCCAACTTGGAAAAGGCAGAAGTCGTGTACAAGCGATCTGCAAAGCCAGCAACAGAAGCGCCAGCACGAGAAAAATTGCATACGCCTGGTACCAAAACGATCGACCAATTGGTACAAGCACTGCAAATCGAAGCAAAGCAGATCATCAAGAGCCTCATTTATCGCCTAGACGACAAGCTGGTTATGGTGCTGGTACGCGGTGATCATGAGATCAATGAAGTGAAGCTGAAAAACTTGTATGATGCAACGATCGTAGGGCTGGCTTCTGAAGCGGATATCGTTTCGGTAACAGGAGCGCCTGCAGGATTTGTTGGTCCAGTTGGCATTGATCCTGAAAAAGTGGAAATCATTGCGGACAATTTTGTTCAAGATGTTTATGATGGTGTCGTCGGTGCCAATGAAACAGACTATCATCTGACTCACGTAGTTGCTGGCCGTGATTTCACGGTTTCCCAGTACGCTGACTTGCGCAACATTACAGAAGGTGACGAGTGCCCTCGTACAGGTGGTGTTATCAAGTTTGCACGTGGTGTAGAAGTCGGTCACGTATTCAAACTGGGTACGAAATACTCCACAGCAATGGGTGCTACGTACTTGGATGAGAACGGTCGCAGTCAACCAATGATCATGGGTTGCTACGGAATCGGTGTATCTCGTACAATTGCGGCAGTGATCGAGCAGAACAATGATGAAAATGGTATCATTTGGCCAGTATCTGTTGCACCTTTCCATGTGCATGTGATTCCGGTCAATGTTAAAGTAGAAGAGCAACGTCAAGTTAGTGAACAAATTACAGAAGCATTGCGCAAGGCTGGCGTAGAAGTTTTGTTTGACGATCGTCCTGAGCGTGCTGGTGTGAAGTTTAAAGACGCTGATTTGATTGGGCTGCCTCTGCGTATTACGGTTTCCGATAAAGCGGCACAAGAAGGAACAGTGGAAGTGCGTATCCGCAAAAACGGTGAAACACATGATGTGAAGCTGGATCAATTGGTCGATGAAGTAAAAGGTTTCTTATCTCGTGTTGACCAAACTGGAGCTGCCTTGTTCGGTAACTAGTTGCATGCAGGAATAAGAAGGATTTTGTCGAATTTTTACGGGGTACTCCCCTAGATTAATGGGGAGTACCTCTTTTTCTTGTTTGAACGCTCACTTATAGGGAAGGTGGGAAAACCGTGGACCGTTTACAAGAGCAAAAACATCGCTTCTCCCTATTGGTCAAGCAAATGGAAGTTCCTGACGAATGGGTGGAGCGTTTTTTTCTTGATGCTCAGATTGAAAAGTTAGAGCTGTATAAGCAGAACAAAGAATGGGTTTTTCACTTTGCCCTTCCGAGAATGATACCTGCGGATGTTTATGCAGCTTTTACCAAGCGATTGACGCATACATTTTCACATCTAGCCAAAGTTGATACCCGATTTCGCTATCTGCAAAAGCCGTCTCTCGATCAAGTAGTCGAAGAGTATTGGGATATCTTGCTGGCGGGGCTGGAGTCGACTCTGAACTCCTTGGCAGTTACGATGCGTCAAGCACGTAAGCAAGTCGACCAGCAGGAAGTCAAGGTATACTTGCCAACGGAGATGTCCGTTGAGGTTGCCAAGCGTAAACGAGCGGATAATGAGCTTTTGGCTGCTTTCCAGAAAGCTACCGATTGCTCGATGCGCTTTACTTTCCATGGGGAAGAAAGCGATGATGCGTATAAGGCCTTTGAGGAGCAACGTAAAGAGGAAGAGCGTGCTCTCGTCGAAGTTGTGATGACGGCTGTTCAACAGGAGAGCAAATCGTCTGATAAAGCTGATGCTGTCACTACGCTCATGATGGGCTATGAAATTAAAGATGCGCCGATCCCGATTTGCGAGATTCAAGATGAGGAACGCCGTATCGTCATCCAAGGAACCGTATTTAACGTAGAAGTCAAAGAGCTTCGCAGTGGACGTCATTTGCTCACGTTCAACGTATCAGACTATACGGATTCTCTTACAGTGAAGATGTTCTCTCGCGATAAAGAAGACGTGAAAATGCTTGAATTGCTGAAAGACGGTATGTGGGTGAAAGCACGGGGAAGTGTACAGCATGACACATTTGTACGCGATCTCGTGATGAATGCCAATGATTTGAACCAGATTGAGCAGGTCATTCGCAAAGATCATGCGGAAGAAAAGCGTGTTGAGCTCCATTGCCATACGCCGATGAGTGCGCTGGATGCCGTTGCATCGGTAAAATCACTGGTCTCGACGGCAGCGAAGTGGGGTCATAAAGCAATTGCTGTCACTGACCATGGTGTCGTGCAGGCTTTTCCAGAGGCGTATTCCATCGCCAAAAAGAACAACATCAAGTGCATTCTCGGTATGGAAGCATACGTAGTCGAGGATGGTATCGATATCGTTTATAACCTGCATGCAGACAATAATCTTTCCATTGATGAGAATACCGAATACGTTGTGTTTGATACGGAGACGACGGGCTTAAACGCGTCAGAGCATACTATCATCGAGATCGCTGCTGTCAAAATGAAAGGCTCAGAAATTGTCGACCAATGGACGGAGCTGATCGACCCGCAATTGGAAATTGGGCCAAAGACAACTGAGATTACGGGGATTACCAACGAAATGCTCCGCGGGCAAGAGACACTCGATGTGGTACTCCGCAAGTTCAAGGACTTTACTGGTGACGCCATCCTGGTTGCGCATAATGCTGAGTTTGACAAAGCGTTTATTAACGCCTGCGCCAAACGGATTGGCATGGAACCATGGAGCAATTCATTTTTAGATACGCTGCCTTTGGCTCGTTTGATGTACAAAGGAATGCGTAATTATCGTTTGGGATCATTAGCGAAAAAGTTCAACGTTGAGCTCATCAATGCCCACCGTGCGTTAGACGATACTGTGGCCCTTGCTCAGGTGTTCCAGCAAATGTTGAAGGACATAAAAGAAGCGGAAATCAAATCGCTTGCTGAACTGAATGAAAAAAGCAACGAAGAGGCGGATTACAAGAGTGGACGTCCATTCCATGCGACGATTCTCGTTCAAAATAAAGAAGGCCTCAAAAACCTGTACAAGCTCGTAACCCGTTCTCATGTGGAAACATTCTTCCGTTGGCCCCGAATTCAGCGAAGCCAGCTGACCAAATACCGCGAAGGCTTACTAATTGGTACGGCGTGTAAAGACGGAGAACTCATGCAATCGATTCTTCGCGGTAAGTCACCTGAAGAGTTAAAGGAAGTTGCTGCTTTTTACGACTATTTGGAATTACAGCCGGTCGCTCATTACTCACCACTGTTGCGTAATGAAGAAATTCCTTCGCTGGAGACGATGAAAGGCTACCATGAAAAGATCGTCGAAATGGGAAAAGAGCTCGGCAAGCTGGTCGTTGCTACAGGGGATGTGCACTTCCTGAATCCCCAAGATGAAATCTTCCGCGATGTTTTCTTATTGTCAAAAGGGGATCCAACCGCAGGCAATCAGCCGCCGCTTTACTTTCATACAACGGAAGAGATGCTAGAGGCGTTTTCCTTTTTGGGGGAAGAGACCGCAAAAGAAATTGTCGTAACAAATACGAATGCCATTGCCGATATGATTGAGGATATTAGTCCGATTCCAGACAAGCTGTACACGCCGATCATTGAAGGGGCGGACGAAGAGCTTCGTCAAATGTGCTATGACAAAGCAAGGTCGTTGTATGGTGACCCATTGCCCGAACTGGTCGAGCATCGCTTGGAAAAAGAATTGAACAGTATCATCAAGCACGGCTTCGGTGTGATTTATTTGATTTCGCAGCGTTTGGTAACGAAATCGTTGAATGATGGTTACCTGGTAGGTTCCCGGGGATCTGTAGGCTCGTCCTTTGTTGCCACGATGTCTGAGATTACAGAGGTAAACCCATTGCCTCCTCACTATCGTTGCCCAAATTGCAAGCACAGTGAGTTTATTACAGATGGTTCAATCGCCTCTGGGTTTGACTTGGAGGATAAAGAATGTACGCAATGTGGAACCATGTATGCCAAGGACGGCCAGGACATCCCTTTCGAAACGTTCCTCGGTTTTAAAGGAGACAAGGTACCGGATATTGACTTGAACTTCTCCGGTGACTATCAGCCGCGTGCACATAAGTACACACAGGAGCTGTTCGGAGCGGATTACGTATATCGTGCAGGAACGATTGGTACCGTTGCGGAAAAAACAGCGTATGGCTATGTGCGAAAGTATGCCGATGAGCGTGGCATGACGTTGCGCAATGCGGAGATATCCAGGATCGTCAACGGCTGTACAGGTGTAAAAAGGACAACAGGACAGCATCCGGGCGGTATTATCGTAGTTCCTGACTACATGGAGATTGAAGACTTTTGTCCGATTCAGTTCCCGGCTGATGATAATGAGTCAGAATGGCGCACAACCCATTTCGACTTCCACTCCATTCATGACAACCTGCTAAAACTCGATATTCTGGGACACGATGATCCGACCGTCATTCGTATGCTGCAAGACTTGACGGGAATGGACCCAAAGACGATTCCACTGGATGATAAAAAGACGATGTCCATCTTCAGTACGACGGAAGCCTTGGGGGTTACACCGGAGCAAATCGGTACGAACATGGGGACACTCGGCATTCCTGAGTTCGGAACCAAATTTGTACGTCAGATGCTAGAAGACACCAAACCGACAACGTTTGCCGAGCTTGTTCAGATTTCTGGACTCTCGCACGGTACGGACGTTTGGTTGAACAACGCACAAGACTTGATCCGCAACGGTACCTGCAAGCTACCAGACGTAATTGGTTGTCGTGACGATATCATGGTCTATTTGATCTATAAAGGGCTAGAGCCTTCACGCGCCTTTAAGATCATGGAGTCCGTGCGTAAGGGTAAAGGGGTTCCAGAGGACGATCAGGAAGAAATGCGCAATAACAATGTGCCAGAGTGGTATATTCAGTCGTGCCAGCGGATTAAGTACATGTTCCCGAAGGCGCACGCGACTGCTTACGTCATGATGGCTGTGCGGATCGCATACTTCAAGGTACATCGTCCATTGGAGTTTTACGCAACATATTTCACTGTTCGCGCCGACGACTTTGACATTCCGCTGATGGTCAAAGGTTCAGCGGCGATCAAGCAAAAGATTGAAGAGATCGAGGGCAAGGGACACGATGCACAACCAAAAGAAAAGGCATTGCTGACTGTTTTGGAGATGGCGTTGGAAATGATAGAGCGGGGCTTCCGCTTTACCAACGTTGATTTGTACAAATCAGACGCCACGCGCTTCTTGATCGAGGGAGATTCGCTGATCGCTCCATTTAACGCCCTGCCTGGCTTAGGGACGAACGCGGCGATCAGCATTGTAGCTGCGAGAGAGCATGGAGAGTTTTTGTCCAAGGAAGACCTCTTATCCCGTTCCCGCATCTCCAAGACCATTTTGGAGTTCTTGGACGAGCAAGGTGCTTTGAAAGGATTGCCAGAATCCAACCAGCTGTCCTTGTTCTAAGGCGTGCAGTCAAGGCTCACAGTCATCCAAAGGTTGTCAGCGGAGGGCTGTTATGCTATAATTTTTTTGGAAATACTGGTTTTATACGCATGGCTGATCGAGAGTGGGGAAACCCACTCTTTCTTTCTGGCTACACCTCATGGTTCAAATGAGAAGGAGGTACTTGCTTGAGCAAGGTAACAGGCATCGTCACTGAACTCGTCACGCCCATTGTTGAAGAAGTGGGCCTGGAGCTAGTTGACATCGAGTACAAAAAGGAAGGCAGCAACTGGTTTCTGCGCGTGTTTATCGACAATGAAACTGGCAACATCGACATCGATGACTGCCGCCTTGTCAGCGAGAAGCTGAGCGAAAAACTAGACGAAGTAGATCCCATCCCTACAGCATACTTTTTAGAAGTATCTTCGCCGGGTGCTGAGCGCCCATTACGCAAGGATAAGGATTTCACGAAAGCTGTCGGCAGAAATGTGCATATCACAACAAAAGAGCCAATAGAAGGTGCAACCACGTTCGAAGGCGAACTGGTATCCTATGAGGATGGCAAGCTGACAGTAAAAGAAGCAAAGAAAACGTATGTAATTTCCCAAGAGCAAATTGACACGGCTAGAATGGCAATTATTTTTTAGTTGTCGCGGCCAGTGTTAGCCCGTGGTAAGTAAAGGAGGAGGCAACGAAAGTCATGAACGGCGATTTTATCGAGGCTTTAGAAGCCATTGAGAGAGAGAAAGGCATCACCAAAGACGTACTGATCGAGGCCATCGAAGCGGCTCTTATCTCTGGATACAAACGTAACTTCAACTCGGCCCAAAATGTGCGGGTGGATGTAAATCGTCATTCAGGTATGGTGCGGGTGTTTGCGCGGAAGAGCGTAGTCGAAGAGGTTTTGGACGTGCGGCTTGAGATCTCTCAAGAAGCAGCACAAGAAATCGATCCTAACTTCCGTCTGGAGGATATCGTCGAAATCGAGGTAACGCCTCGTGATTTCGGTCGTATTGCCGCTCAGACTGCGAAGCAAGTGGTTACACAGCGCATTCGCGAAGCGGAGCGCGGTTTGATCTACAGCGAGTTTATTGAGCGTGAAGACGATATCGTAACTGGCGTCGTTCAACGTATGGACGCTCGCAATTATTACATTGATCTGGGTAAGGCTGAAGCTGTTATGCCGATCACAGAAAAAATGCCATCCGAAGATTTTAAATCACAAGATCGCGTGAAGGCATACATCATCAAAGTAGAGAAAACCACTAAAGGACCGCAAATCGTCGTTTCCCGTACTCACCCGGGGCTCTTGAAGCGCCTCTTCGAATTAGAAGTGCCAGAAATATATGACGGTGTGGTTGAAATCAAGTCTGTTGCACGTGAAGCAGGTGATCGTTCAAAGATCGCTGTGCATTCCATCAACGCAGATGTTGATCCAGTAGGGGCTTGTGTCGGTCCAAAGGGCATGCGCGTCCAAACGATCGTCACAGAGCTCAAAGGCGAGAAGATCGACATCGTTCGTTGGTCTGAAGATCCTGCCGAGTACGTAGCTAACGCTCTCAGCCCTGCAAAGGTGCTGCATGTTGAGGTTAACGTAGCGGAGAAGGTTACACGTGTGATCGTTCCTGATTATCAATTGTCTCTGGCAATTGGTAAGCGTGGCCAAAACGCACGCCTTGCAGCCAAGCTGACTGGCTGGAAGATCGATATCAAGAGCGAGTCCCAAGCCGACCAAGAAGGCATCGCTTATCCAAAAGAAGTAGAGAGCGATGAAGGGACGGACAACGAATAATCATGAAGCAAAAAAAGATCCCGTTGCGTAAGTGCATTGTTTGCCAAGGAATGTTTCCGAAAAAGGAATTAATCCGCGTCGTCCGGACGCCAGAAGAAGAGATCGTCATTGATCTTACTGGAAGGACGGCGGGACGCGGTACCTATGTGTGTCGGCAGGAAAGCTGTCTGAAGCCGGATGCGTTCGCATCGGGAAAATGGAAAAAAGTGCTGGAACGTGCCCTCAATATGTCCATCTCCCAAGAAAAGTATGATGCTTTCCGTGAAAAATGGTTGGAGATGATGGGAAAATGATCCCAAAAGCAGCACAACTACTCGGATTGGCGATGCGTGCGAGAAAGATCGTTACCGGGGAGGAACTGGTCATTACCGCTATTCGTAATGGGCAGGCCCGCCTGGTTTTGCTCGCATCAGATGCATCAGACAATACCGCCAAGAAAGTAAAGGATAAATGTTCCTATTACGGTGTCTCATGTGTAACCACTGGCGACCGACATTCATTGGGACACGCAATCGGAAAAGATGGGCGCGTTACCGTGGCGGTAACCGATGGGAAATTGGCCGAAAGCATTCAGCGTCTGCTCACCTAACTTAGAAAGGGTGAAGTATATTTGAAGACACGTGTGTATGAGTATGCCAAACAGCACAACATGAGCAGTAAGGAAATCCTCAATTTGCTAAAACGATTGAATATAGAAGTAGCAAATCATATGAGTATCATGGAAGAAGGGACGATCAAAAGGATCGAGGATCACATGGCCAAATTGCGTTCTGGTGCCAAACCGGAGCAACGTAATACGTCAAGTGATGCAAGACCCAAACAAGTGGAAGATCAACGACGCCCCAACGACTCCAGAGGACAACAGAACAAACCCCAACAACAAGCGGGGCAAGCTCAACTGGTTAGTAATGACAGACCAAACAGCGATCGTGGAGGAAGCACATCAAACATCAATCGTCCAGTTAACAACAGTGCGAGTGCCAATTCCGATCAGCAAAGTCCTCAGCATGGAAAAAATCAGGGGAAGAATCAGGAGAGAAAACCAAACAATATGAGAAGTCAACCCGCAAAGCCGAATGACCGCAAGCCACAAGGCCAAGGACAACAAAGACCACAAGGCCAAGGACAACAAAGACCACAAGGTCAAGGACAACAAAGACCACAAGGCCAAGGACAACAAAGACCACAAGGCCAAGGACAACAAAGACCACAGGGTCAAGGACAACAAAGACCACAGAACAATCAGCAACGACCACAAAACCAACAGCGTCCTGCACAACAACCTGTTGCTAATCAAACAGAGGGACGTACAGGAGAAGAATTTGAAGATAAAGTAAATCTTCCATCCAATGTTGGTACAGAAAAACGTGAGAAAATCAAAAAGGGTCCACAGACCCAAAAGACATTTGAAGATAACAAGAAGAGTCAGCCTTTCCGTGGCGGTGGTAATAACCGCTATAACCAAAATAATCGCCGTGGCAATAACAATCGTGGTGGCCAAAAGGCTCCACGTCCAGTATTTGACCCACCAACAAAAATTACCTTTACCGAGTCTTTGACCGTTAACGAATTGGCTGTAAAACTACGCAAAGAACCAGCAGAAGTCATCAAAAAGCTGTTTAATTTGGGGATCATGGCAACGATTAACCAGTACCTTGACCGTGAAGCCATCGAACTCATTTGCGCAGATTATGGCATTGAAGTCGAAGAAAAAATCATCATTGATGAGACTAACTTCGAAACGTTGGAAGAAGTAGATGCACCAGAGAGCCTTCTGGAGCGCCCGGCAGTTGTGACCATCATGGGTCACGTTGACCACGGGAAAACGACTTTGCTGGATGCGATCCGCTCTACAAACGTTGTAGCAGGCGAAGCAGGCGGAATTACCCAGCACATTGGTGCGTATCAAGTAGAGATTAAAGGAAAGAAAATTACTTTCCTCGATACGCCAGGTCACGCGGCCTTCACAACCATGCGTGCTCGCGGTGCGCAAATTACAGACATTACTATTCTGGTTGTTGCTGCAGATGATGGTGTCATGCCGCAAACGGTTGAAGCGATTAGCCATGCGAAGGCAGCAAATGTGCCAATCATCGTAGCGGTCAACAAGATTGACAAACCAGAAGCAAATATGGACCGTATTAAGCAAGAATTGACCGAGTATGAACTGGTTGCCGAAGAGTGGGGCGGCGAAACTATCTTCTCCCCATTGTCCGCTAAGCAGCGTACAGGTATCGAAGAACTGCTTGAGTACATCTTGCTCGTATCCGAGGTACAAGAACTGAAAGCAAACCCAGACAAGCGTGCTCGCGGTACTGTTGTAGAAGCTGAGCTTGACAAGGGACGCGGTCCAGTTGCAACCATTCTGGTTCAACAAGGTACCCTACGCATTGGTGACCCAATTGTAGTAGGTTCCGCTTTCGGACGTGTACGTGCAATGGTGAACGACAAAGGACGCCGTCTGAAGGAAGCTGGTCCATCTACGCCAGTTGAAATCACTGGTCTGAATGATGTACCACAAGCAGGTGACCAATTCCGTGTCTTTGAAGACGAGAAAAAGGCCCGCGCAATTGGGGAAGCACGTGCATCCAAGCAGCGTGAATCCGAGCGTCGTGAGAGCTCCCGCGTTTCTTTGGATGACTTGTTCCAGCACATCCAAGAAGGCGACATCAAAGAGCTGAACCTGATCGTAAAAGGTGACGTACAAGGTTCTGTAGAAGCTCTGCGTGGTTCTTTGGAGAAAATTGATGTCAACGGTACTCGTGTGAAAATTATTCATACAGGTGCTGGGGCGATTACGGAATCCGACGTTACGCTGGCAAATGCTTCGAATGCCATCATCATTGGTTTCAACGTACGTCCTGAGCCAAATGCACGCAGCATGGCTGAACAAGAGAAGATCGACATTCGCCTGCACCGTGTCATCTATACTGTAATCGAAGAGATCGAGTCTGCTCTCAAAGGGATGCTTGATCCAGTCTTCAAAGAAAATATCATCGGCCAAGCTGAGATTCGTGAAGTGTTCAAAGTATCCAAAGTCGGAAACATTGCAGGTTGCTATGTGACTGAAGGTAAATTGAGCCGCGATGCTGGTGCACGTTTGATCCGTGAAGGTATTGTGATTTATGAAGGTAAGCTCGATACCCTCAAACGCTTCAAAGATGATGCGAAAGACGTTGCAGCAGGCTATGAGTGCGGTCTGACTTTGGAACGCTTCAATGACCTCAAAATCGGCGACGTAATCGAAGCATTCGTCATGGTTGAAGTGAAACAATAATGATAGCAGGTGTGCAGATTGAACTGTTTCTGCCCGCTAGCCAAAACCTGAAAGAAAAACGAGCCATCGTCAAAAGTCTGATCGGCAAGCTGCGGAGCCGATTTAACGTCTCCGCGGCAGAGGTGGCTTATCTCGAGCAATGGCAGCGTACCGTGTTGGGTATCGCTGCCGTTGCTAATGAGATCTCTTTTTTACAACAAGAAATGCAGACTGTCGTTCGATTTGTAGAGAACCATCCAGATGTAGAGTTGATTCGCGTGGATACGGAATACTACGATTAATGAACAGTCAGCGGAGGTGAAAAATCGATGAATAAAACACGGATTAGCCGCGTAGGTGAAGAAATCAAAAAAGAGCTGAGCCTCGTATTGCAGCGTGGACTGAAAGATCCTCGTGTCGGTTTCGTAACGGTAACAGATGTAGAGGTAAGCAGTGACCTGCAATTGGCGAAGGTTTTTGTCAGCATTTTTGGCAGTGAGGAAGAGCGTAAAGCTTCCCTTGCTGGTTTGACAAAAGCAAAAGGTTACTTGCGTACGGAGATCGGGAAACGCGTAAAGCTGCGTCACATTCCTGATTTTGTATTCAAGCTGGACGAGTCCATTGACTACGGCAGCAAAATTGAATCAATCCTGCGGGAAATCTCCACAGAGGGAGAGAAACAGGATGAATCCTAATCAAATGGCAGTACAGGAAGCGGCGCGGTTTATGCAGGAGCACGACCGCTTCCTGGTTCTCTCTCATGTAAGTCCTGATGGAGATGCTACTGGATCTGCTTTGGGAGTCGTGCTCATGCTAGAGCAGTTGGGAAAAGAGTATGTGGTTGTAAACGAAGGGGAAACACCGATCAAGTTTAACTTCTTGCCGCGGTTTGACCGTCTTTATAACCTGCGCAAACAATCACTGAACGAGACGTTCGGGGCCGTAATCGCTGTAGACTGCGCGGATGAGTCGCGGATGGGCGATGTACGGTCTTTATTTGCGTCTGGCGCTGCTTTGCTGAATATCGATCACCATCCGACCAACGATCATTTTGGAACGGTAAATCTGGTTCGTCCGGATGCAGCCGCAACAGCAGAGATTTTGTTTGATGTGGCAGAAGCAGCAGGGGTTTCTTTCAATGAAGAGCTTGCGCTGTGCATCTATACCGGTCTTCTGACGGATACAGGCGGTTTCCGCTATTCCAATACATCGCCGCGCGTCATGGAGATCGCTGCTCGATTACTCGGATACGGTGTGAAGCCAGGAGACGTAGCAGAGCGCTGCCTGGAGGAAATCACTTTTGCCCATGTGAAAGTTTTGCGACGCGCGCTCCAAACCTTGCAACTGTCCCATCAAAATTTGGTTGCTTCCATCACTGTTTCAGCCGCAGATTTTGCCGAAGTGGGTGCCGAGCGAGAAGATGCTGGTGGATTGGTGAATTACTGTCGCAACATTGAAGGAGTCGAGGTTGGCGTTTCTTTTGTGGAAGCGGAACTGGGAGTGGTCAAGGTGAGCATGCGCGCTCGCGATCGGGTTGACGTAGCTGTCATTGCGAAGCAGCTCGGTGGCGGTGGACACGCAAAAGCAGCAGGATGCACGATCAAAGGACCACTTTCAGAAGTACAGCAAAAAGTATGGACTGTGCTGGACGATGCAGTAGGAGTGAAATTCGATGAGTAACGTGAACGGTGTGCTGGTTATCGACAAGCCAGCTGGTATGACCTCCCATGATTGTGTAGCACGTATTCGTCGACTGTATGGAACGAAAAAAGTGGGGCATACGGGTACACTGGATCCAGATGTGACGGGTGTACTCCCCATTTGTGTGGGACACGCAACGAGGCTAGTTGAATATTTGCAAGAGCTGCCTAAGCGATATGATGTAGTCATGCGCCTCGGCTCTACGACCACGACGGAAGATGCTTCCGGAGAAGTGGTGGAGCAAGCTGGAGTAGATGCAGCATCGATTACGACGGAGCGTATTCAAGCCCTGTTCGAATCCTTTTTGGGTGAAATGGAGCAGGTACCTCCAATGTTCTCAGCGGTAAAGGTAAACGGCAAGCGGCTGTACGACCTGGCTCGTGAAGGTACCGTGATTGAGCGGCAGGCTCGGAAAGTGACGCTGTATGAGTTGACACTTCATAAGATTAGCGTGGATGGAGACACTGTCGATGTTGCATTCACGTGTACGTGCTCAAAAGGCACATACATGCGCACCTTATGTGTTGACCTCGGACGCGCTCTGGGTTATCCTGCCCATATGAAGCTGTTGCGGCGAATAAAAAGTGGCCCGTTCCAGGAGCAAGAGGCAATCCCTCTCCAGCAAATTGAGGAACAGGCAGCAAACGGGGAAGACATTTCCCGTCACTTGGTCTCCATCCCTCAGGCAATCTCGTTCTTACCATCGTTTCAGGTCAAGCCAGAACGGATCAAAGCAGTACGTAATGGACTTGCGACCGCGCTTCCGGGTGTCACTACGGAGGAAGGAAGTTTGATTTGCTTGTTTGCGGGGGAAGAATTACTTGGCATCCATCGCGTATGCCGTGGAGACAAAGGACTTTTCGCCAAACCAGAAAAAGTCTTTCCAGCCGAGGTGTAATCCGTGAAAACGATCTACCTGACATACCCGTTTCCGTCTGACCTGCAAGCGAATCCTTGTGCGATTGCACTGGGGTACTTTGATGGTGTACATATTGGGCATCGCCGTGTAATCCAAAAGGCGATTGATACAGCGAAAGCAAACGGATGGCAAAGTACGGTAGTGACCTTTGATCCGCATCCTCGAGAAGTATTGGGGCAAAGCGGTTATACCCGCTATTTGACACCACTTGCAGACAAGCTCGAGCAATTCGAAAAGATGGGCGTAGACACCACGTATGTGATGAAGTTCGATATTAGCTTTGCGGCTATTTATCCAGAAGATTTCATCGCGGAGTGCCTTCTCCCATTGGAATACCGCCATATTGTTGTTGGCTTCGACTACACCTTTGGTTATCGAGGGATGGGGACTGCCCATACCTTGCAAGAAATGAGCAAAGGTCGCTATGGGCTCGACATAGTGGGTCCGGTAAATCGCTTGGGTGAAAAAGTGAGCAGTACAATCATCCGTGAATATCTTCATCATGGGGATGTCGAGCAGGTTCGCCATTTGCTAGGCCGTGCCTACAAAGTGCGTGGGACAGTCGTGCATGGCGACAAACGCGGTCGAACCATTGGCTTTCCTACAGCGAATGTCCAAGTGAATCAGCCGTACTTGATCGGAAAGAATGGGGTCTACGGTGTTCGCTTTACTGTGGATGAACAAAGCTACTATGGTGTCATGAACGTAGGGATCAAGCCTACATTTGAACTGGAGAAAAAAGAAAAGTCACTAGAAGTGCACATTTTTGAGTTCTCTGGTGAAATCTATGACAAAGAAGTAGAAGTAGAGTTCCTTTTCTACATTCGTGAAGAACAGAAGTTCGCTGGTGTGGATGCACTTATCGCTCAAATTGGACGAGATGTGCAGACGGCGAAGCAAAAATTCGCAGAGGGAATCTCGTAAAGGATTCTCTTTGCTTTTCACAAAATGGTATGCTATAATTCAAAACGTTGTACAGATAACCGTAGCTTGGCTGTCCGATGCTCACCGACGGCAGACTCGGCGAACGGTATAAAAAATGAGGAGGTGAGTCATGATGGCATTGACTCAAGAACGTAAAACTCAACTGATTCAAGAGTTCCGTACTCATGAGAACGACACCGGTTCACCGGAAGTGCAAATCGCTATCTTGACCGAAAACATTAACAATCTGAACGGACACTTGCGTACGCACAAGAAAGATCACCACAGCCGTCGTGGTCTCTTGAAAATGGTTGGTCAACGTCGTAACCTGTTGACATACCTGCGTGAAGCAGATGTTCAACGCTATCGTTCGGTAGTAGACCGTCTGGGTCTGCGCCGCTAATCAGCGTTTTGTAAAAAGCGGGTTCTGCCCGCTTTTTCTATCGTGTAGGAGGGTTTAGCGTAGAAATGCGCTAAGCCCATCCGAAACGAGTAAAAAGAGTTGGAACAAATTTGTCTGATTAAATTAGCTTCACAAAAGAAGCTTTTTTTATTATCTAGAACGACTGCCAAAGGTACCCATTTAATTTTTATGATGGCAGGAAATAATACATATAGGTAGAAAACAAAGTGTGAAATGCACATTGTTGTGAAGGAGGACTGCTAGCATCATGGAGCAACAATACCGTACATATGACTTCGAACTGGCAGGCCGTAAACTGACCCTGGAATTTGGCAAAATGGCTAAACAGGCGCATGGTTCGGTCTTGGTTCGTTACGGCGATACAGCAATCCTATCCGCAGTTACAGTCTCGAAGGAGCCAAAACCCCTTGACTTCTTCCCGTTGACTGTTAACTATGAGGAACGTCTCTATGCGGTTGGGAAAATTCCTGGCGGTTTTATTAAAAGAGAAGGACGACCAAGTGAAAAAGCAATTTTGGCTAGCCGCTTGATTGACCGCCCTGTCCGCCCTCTTTTTGCAGACGGATTCCGTAACGATGTACAAATCGTAAATACTGTTCTGTCTGTGGATCAAGACTGCTCACCTGAAATCGCTGCAATGATCGGTACTTCCGCAGCGCTATGCGTTTCGGAGATTCCTTTTGAAGGTCCGATTGCAGGAGTAATCGTAGGACGAATTGACGGTGAGTTCGTCATTAACCCTACTGTAGCTCAAGCGGAGAAAAGCGATATTCACCTGACTGTCGCTGGTACGCACAAAGCGATTAACATGGTAGAAGCTGCCGCAGATCAAGTACCGGAAGCAGTTATGCTTGAAGCCATCATGGCAGGTCATGAGGTTATTCAGCAACTGGTAGAATTCCAAAACATGATCGTAGCAGAGATCGGCAAACCGAAGATGGAAGTCATCCTCCATGAGGTTGATCCTGAAATCGATCAAGCAGTGCGCGAATTTGCGGAAGCTCGTTTGAAAGAAGCTGTCCGTATTGAAGAAAAGCAAGCGCGCTACGATGCGATCGACGACATCAAGGCCGAAACCAAGGAACATTTCGCAGCCAAAGATCCTGAAGCTTACACCGCGCAGGAAAAAATGATTAGCGAAGTACTTGGAAATATTGTCAAAGATGAAGTTCGCCGTCTGATTACAGATGAAAAGGTCCGTCCAGATGGACGAGCACTTGGCGAAATTCGTCCGCTGTCCAGCGAGACAACCATACTCTCTCGTACACATGGTTCCGCTATGTTTACTCGTGGTCAAACACAAGCGCTGAGCGTTTGCACATTGGGCGCGCTGGGAGATGTTCAAATTCTGGATGGTCTCGGTCTGGAAGAATCGAAACGTTTCATGCATCACTACAACTTCCCGCCATATAGCGTAGGTGAAGCCCGTCCGTTGCGTCCTCCAGGGCGTCGAGAAATCGGACACGGTGCGTTGGGTGAGCGTGCAATCGAGCCGATCATTCCTTCTGAGGTCGAATTCCCTTATACGATTCGTCTCGTATCAGAAGTTATTGAATCCAATGGTTCCACATCACAAGCGTCGATTTGCGCGAGCGTACTTGCCTTGATGGATGCAGGGGTACCGATTAAAGCACCAGTAGCCGGAATTGCGATGGGCTTGATCATGAGTAAAGATGAGCAATCTTTCTCGATCCTGACTGACATTCAAGGTATGGAAGATCATTTGGGGGACATGGATTTCAAAGTAGCTGGTACGGAAGCAGGCGTAACGGCAATCCAAATGGACATCAAAATTTCCGGTATTAACCGTGAGATTTTAGAGCTGGCCTTGGAGCAAGCACGTGAAGGTCGTTTGCACATCTTGAAACATATGATGAGCACGATTTCCGAACCGCGTAAAGAACTGTCTCCTTATGCACCAAAAATCATGACCATGACGATCAATCCGGAGAAAATCCGCGATGTAATCGGTCCACAAGGCCGTGTCATTAATAAGATTATCGAAGAAACCGGCGTAAAAATCGACATCGAACAAGATGGACGAGTCTTCATCGCATCCATCAACCACGAAGCGAATCTGCGCGCGAAACAAATTATTGAAGATCTGGTTCGTGAGGTAGCTGTTGGCCAGGTGTACCTGGGAACAGTAAAACGCGTAGAGAAGTACGGTGCGTTCATCGAGTTGTTCGCAGGTAAAGAGGGCTTGTGCCACATCTCTCAACTGGCTGAAGAGCGTGTAGCCAAAACAGAAGATGTTGTCGCAGTTGGTGATAAGGTAGAAGTGAAAGTGACCGAGATCGACGACCAAGGTCGTGTGAATCTCTCTCGCAAAGCAGTTTTGAAAGAGCAAGCTGCTGCGGCACAAGCTGCTGAAACACCACCAAAAGCAGAATAAAGAAAAACAAAAGGCTTCGTCACTCGAAGAAATTCGTGTACGGAAGCTTTTTTCTTTTATGTGGCAGATGCTCCCGTTTCGTATGTCTAAGTCGTTCCTTCCACTCATACATTGGACAAGAGAGACTCGTACGATCGATAGAGGAGGGCGACGCCCTAATGACGAATAGGACCAGGAGACTTTTGTTCATATTTATATATGGAGCAGCGCTGATCGTTCTCTTGAATTATCAGCCTATTCATCATTACATCAGTACGATCAAAAATGTCCAAGTAGTGAGTGAAGATCGTAACGAGAACGAAAAAGCGCGTTTACGGGCGCAGATTGAAAAGTGGAAAGAGGGCAGAGAGGAACAGCCGATAGATGCCGTCGTCGATCAGACGTGGAAGGCGATTCCGGGATATAATGGCCGTGTAGTGGATGTAGAAGAATCAATCAATAAAATGCTGGCTGCGGGAGTGTCCAGTCCAGATTTGCTGGTATACAAGGAAGTACCTCCAGCGGTTTCGGTTGAGCAATTGGGAGCACATCCCATCTATCGAGGAAATCCGAATAAACCAGCGATTTCTTTCATGATCAATGTGGCTTGGGGAAATGAGTATCTCGATTCGATGCTCAATACACTTGATAAACACAAGGTAAAGACAACTTTCTTTCTGGATGGCTCTTGGGTAAAACGTTACCCAGAAGAAGCAAAAAAGATCTTGGCACGTGGCCATGAGATTGGTAATCATGCGTATTCTCATCCCGATATGAACACACTGGGGACACAGAGGATTCATCAAGAGATAAGCCGTACGCAAGATGTTATTTATAAAACGATGGAAGTGAAGCCGTCGTTGTTTGCACCGCCATCTGGTGCTTTTAACCAACGCGTTGTACAAATCGCGCATTCGTCTTATCAAATGAAGACGATTCTATGGACGGCAGATACGATTGACTGGCAGAAACCTTCGCCTGCTTATGTGATCAATAAAATAAGCCGGAAAATGGAGAACGGTGTCCTCGTACTCATGCACCCAACGTCTACCTCCGAGGCGAGTTTAGATCAACTTCTGACGATCGCCAAAAAGAAGGGGCTACAGCCGACGACTGTTTCAGAGGTTATATCGAGTCGTAGACTCCCATCACCGTAAATACATGTTCATTTATTGTGGAGACAAAGGAAGTTTGCTATAGTTAGACGTGTTTACAAGAAATTCCCCGAGGTTTCGGGTAGAGAAAGATGAACAACCGAGGAGGATTTACGTGATACAACGTCATACGTGTGATAACGGTCTTCGAATCGTGACGGAACGGATTCCGTCCGTTCGCTCCGTTGCCTTAGGCATCTGGGTAGGGACTGGTTCGAAATATGAAAACGAGAAAAACAACGGGATTTCCCATTTTCTCGAGCATATGTTTTTCAAAGGCACGACTACTCGTTCTGCAAAGGAAATTGCGGAAACCTTTGATGAGATTGGCGGGAACGTGAACGCCTTTACCTCGAAGGAGTATACCTGCTATTACGCAAGGGTGCTCGATCAACACGCGCCAATTGCCCTAGATGTCCTTTCTGATATGTATTTCAACTCGGTGTTTGATGCAGATGAGTTGGAAAAGGAAAAGAACGTCGTCATTGAAGAGATTAGCATGTATGAAGACGCACCGGATGATTTGGTGCATGATTTGATTGCACGCGCTTCGTATAGCACACACCCACTTGGGTATTCGATTTTGGGCACGGAAGATGTCCTGCGCAGCTTGAAACGTGACGATTTGCTGGCTTATATTGATCAGCATTACCTGCCAACGAATACGGTGATTACAGTAGCAGGTAATTTTGAAGACAGTTTGATTGAAGACATTCAAAAGCGCTTTCAGACTTTCTCGCGTCCAGGCAGTATGCCTAGCTTGTCTACTCCTGATTTTGCTGGAAATGTGATCGCGCATCATAAGGCGACAGAGCAAGCGCATCTGTGCCTGTCACTACCTGGCTTTAAGGTAGGGCATCCTGAAGTATATTCCTTGATTTTGCTGAACAACGTGCTGGGTGGCAGCATGAGCTCGCGTCTATTCCAAGAAATTCGCGAAGAGCGTGGCTTGGCATACTCTGTTTATTCCTATCATTCGTCCTATAAAGAAGCGGGTACGTTCCACGTGTATACAGGAACGGCACCAGAGCAAGTAGGACAGGTATTTGACATCGTCTCGCGCGTCCTGCGTGATGTCGCTGATCATGGCATTACGGATAAAGAGCTGAACAAAGGAAAAGAGCAGCTGAAAGGCAGCCTAATGCTCAGCTTGGAAAGCACGAATAGCCGTATGAGTCGACTTGGCAAAAATGAACTCCTGCTAGGCCGTCACCTTAGTCTAGACGAGATCATCGCCAAAATTGACCGTGTTTCCCATGAATCTGTTTTGGCTGTGGCGCAGCAGCTGTTCCGCTCCAAGATGTCTATGGCGATGGTGAGTCCACTCGACGGCTTCCCTGAAAACGTAAAGAACGATATATTGTTGTAAGCAAAAATCCGGCATAGCCCGGATTTTTTTGCGTATATCAACAGTAAATGAAAGGACAAAGGGGGCTTCTCCATGCGCTTAAGCGAGTTGGGTGGGAAGGAGATTATCGGACTGGACAACGGGGAGAAAATGGGGGTCATCAGTGATTCCGATTTAGTCATCCATCCCGAAAACGGTACGATTCAATCCATCATCTTGCCAGGAGGCAGTTTCTTTGGTTTCGGCAAGAAGCGAGAGGACCTCGTGATCCCATGGAGCTCCATCGTAAAAATTGGGCCAGATACGGTCATCATCCAGCTTCAAGCGCCTGAGGCACAAGCTTCGCAAAAGTAGGCGCTTCTGTCACCGAAGTAGCAGGAGCGGAATAGGATGGGGGTAGACCGCATGGATTTCCGTCAACTTTTCCAAATGGAAAACCTTTGCGTTCCGATCATTTAATGCAGTAAAATGTGTGGAAAGGGGAACGCAGCATGCTAACGGGCATACATGTTGCCTTCATCGGCGGAGACGCTCGCCAGTTGGAAGTCATTAAGCGATGCATACAACTGGATGCTAGCGTCACGTTAGTTGGCTTCGATAACCTGGAAAGTAATTTTACAGGGGCAACGAAGAAACCATTAACATGCGATGTGTTGAAAGACGTGGACGCCCTCATCCTACCCATCGTAGGGACCGATGACCAAGGATACGTGGAAAGTATTTTCTGCTCCAAACAAATGCAGTTGCTAGACGAACATGTGGCGAGTCTGCCGAGTCATTGCGTGGTTTACACAGGAATGGCAAAGCCTTATCTGAAAAAGCTGTTGGCTTCCACACAGCTTCCTCTCGTGGAGCTCTTGGATCGTGATGACGTAGCTATCTATAACTCTATCCCTACTGTAGAGGGAGCGTTAATGATGGCGATTCAACATACGGATATTACGATTCATGGATCACAGTCAATTGTTTTGGGATTGGGCCGAACAGGTTTGTCCATGGCTCGAGCATTGCATGCGTTGGGGGCCCGCGTAAGAGTTGGGGCCAGACGTCAGGAACACTTGGCACGCATTTATGAGATGGGAATGACTCCCTTCCATATAAGCGAAGTAAGGCAACAGGTTACGAATGCTGATTTCATTTTTAATACCATCCCGCAATTATTACTCACGGCAGAAGTGATTGCTCAAATGCCTCAGTCGGCGTTTATTCTTGATCTTGCCTCCAAGCCAGGGGGAACGGATTTTCGTTACGCTGAAAGACGAGGTATCAAAGCTCTTCTTGCTCCCGGATTACCTGGAATCGTTGCACCGAAAACCGCTGGACAAATTTTAGCCCAAACATTGTCTCGTCTTATTGCGGATCAAAGGAAAGCGCCAGGAGGGGATGCAACATGAGTAAGCTCCAGGGAAAGACCATTGGATTTGGATTGTCTGGATCGCATTGCACCTTTGAGGAAACCATGCCGCAAATTAAGCGATTTGTGGATGCTGGAGCACGGGTGGTACCGATCGTATCGAATACGATTATGACCACGGATACACGCTTCGGTACTTCTCAAAGCTGGCAGCAACAAATCAAGGAACTGACGGGGGAAGAGCTTATTTCGACGATTCCTCAGGCTGAGCCGTTGGGACCTTCCAAGTTGTTGGATGTCATGCTCATTGCGCCTTGCACAGGCAGTACGACGAGTCGACTGGCGAATGCCATTACGGATAGTGCCGTACTGATGGCAGCTAAAGCGACGATGCGTAATCTGCGACCCATTGTGATTGCCATTTCCACCAATGATGGTCTGGGATTAAATGCAGCCAATATTGCCAAGCTATTGGCCGCGAAAAATATGTATTTCGTGCCGTTCGGGCAGGATGCCCCGGATAAAAAACCGAACTCGCTTGTAGCTCGTATGGATCTCCTATTGGAAACATGCGAAGCAGCTTTGGAAGGTCGACAATTGCAACCCTTGCTCATCGAAAGATTTAACTACTAATAAGACTACAGAATAAACAATTAACCTGCTTTTTCGCGATTAGGAGGAGAGTAAGAGATGGCAAACCAACTGACTTTCAATGTTGCTGTAGTCGGTGCGACTGGTGCAGTCGGACAGCAGATGATTCAACTATTAGAAAAGCGCAACTTCCCAATCAAACAGCTTAAGCTGCTTGCTTCTGGACGTTCTGCAGGAAAAACAGTCACCTTCAAGGGGCAAGAAATTGTACTGGAAGAGGCGACTCCAGACAGTTTTGCAGGGGTTGATTTTGCCTTGTTTAGTGCTGGTGGATCGGTCAGCAAGGAACTGGCTCATCACGCAGTGCGTCATGGTGCAGTTGTCATTGACAATACCAGCGCATTCCGGATGGACCCGGATGTTCCTCTCGTTGTGCCAGAAGTAAACATGGATGCTGCGCTCGCTCATAATGGAATCATTGCGAATCCGAATTGCTCTACGATTCAGATGGTTGCCGCTCTAAAACCCCTGTATGATCGTTTTGGTATAGACCGAATCATCGTTTCTACTTACCAGGCAGTATCTGGTGCAGGTCAATCTGCGATCAATGAATTGCTCGACCAGAGTCGAGACATTTTGGATGGTAAAGAACCGCAGTGTAACGTACTTCCCGTAGGCAAATTGCCTGTACATCATCAGATTGCGTACAACGCGATTCCGCAGATTGATGTGTTCACCGACAATGGTTTTACTTATGAAGAAATGAAAATGATCAATGAGACCAAAAAAATCTTCGGTGATGACACTGTACTTGTTTCAGCTACTTGCGTACGTATTCCAGTGGTCTACGGCCATAGCGAGTCGGTATATGTAGAGCTGAAACAGGATTACGATCTGGCAGAAGTAAAGGCCCTGCTGAAAAACGCTCCTGGTATCGTGTTAGTAGATGTACCGGAGGAACAGCAGTATCCACTCGCTACTGATGCAACAGGCAAACTGGAAGTATTCGTGGGCCGGGTGCGTCGTGATCTCCATCATCCTCGTGGACTGCATATGTGGATCGTTTCTGACAATCTTCTCAAGGGTGCAGCATGGAATACAGTACAAATCGCTGAAGAACTCATAAAAGCAAGAGTATAGGGGAGAGGTTAGTGAAGATTCTCGTCCAGAAGTTCGGTGGTTCTTCCTTGACGACGGAGGATTGCCGGATGCGGGCAATCTACCATATGGAAAAAGCAATTGATGAGGGCTATGCCCTCGTCGTTGTCGTATCAGCGATGGGTCGCAAAGGTGATCCATACGCAACTGATACACTCTTGCAGTTGGTTCGTGGTAATGGGAACCAACTGCCAAGTCGAGAAACGGATATGCTGATGCATACCGGAGAAATCATCTCTGCAACAGTCATGTGCAGCATGCTGAATGCACGAGGAATTAAAGCAAAGATTTTGACAGGCGGTCAGGCAAATATTGTGACGAGCGACGACTTTACGAATGCACAAATCATGTCGATCGATCCTAGTCGTATTTTGCAGGACTTGCAGGGAAGTCAAGTTGTGATCGTTCCAGGATTTCAGGGACGTACAGCCGAGTGGGAAATTACGACACTGGGGCGGGGCGGAAGCGATACGACTGCAACCGCTCTCGGTGTCGCCTTGAAGGCTGAAACGGTGGATATTTTCACCGACGTGGAAGGCATCATGACGGCAGACCCGCGTATCGTCGAAGAAGCGCAGCGGCTTGGTATGGTGACCTACACGGAGATTTGCAACATGGCTCACCTGGGTGCAAAAGTTATTCATCCTAGAGCGGTGGAGATCGCGATGCACGCAAACGTGCCGATTCGTGTTCGCTCTACGTTTTCGGACGACCCCGGTACACTTGTTACGACTATGCTGGAGATCGGGAAACTGGGCTACACTGTACACGACAGAGTCGTCATGGGAATTGCTCATGTACCGAACATCACCCAGATCAAGGTCGCGAACAAAGAAGGGTCTTACGATACACAGCTTCAAGTCTTCAAAACGATGGCAACCAATAACATCAGTGTAGATTTCATCAATGTGAACCCAATGGGTGTTGCTTACACGGTCCATGATGAAATGGGAGAAAAAGCTGCTCGTCTGTTAACGGAAATGGGATACGAGCCGCAGCTTTTGCCACATTGTGCAAAAGTGTCCGTGATTGGTGCAGGGATGACGGGCGTGCCGGGCGTAATGGCGCGGATCGTGGAGGCACTTACGCAAGAAGACATTCAAATTCTTCAATCGGCAGACTCCCATACAACCATCTGGGTACTCGTGCATGAAATGGATATGGTGAAGGCTGTTCGTGCGCTGCATCAGCAGTTCAACCTGCATGTTCAACATATGTAAGAACATATCCTGACTTTAATACCTACTGATCACGATAAGAGGAGTTGGAAAGGTAGTGGCACGTTTTGGTCGACTGGTTACCGCTATGGTAACGCCTTTTAATGAGCAGCTACAGGTCGATTACGATAAAACAGAGCGACTGATTGACCATTTGATTGCAAATGGTACAACTGGAATCGTACTAAGTGGTACCACGGGTGAATCACCGACTTTATCCCGTAAGGAGAAGCTCGATCTTTTCCGTCATGTGGTTTCCTACGCAAAAGGAAGATGCCACATCATTGCAGGAACAGGCAGTAATGATACAGCATCAAGCATTGAGTTCACCCAAGCTGCACAATCCACTGGGGTAGACGCTGTCATGGTGGTTGCTCCTTATTACAGCAAGCCATCACAGGAAGGGCTTTACGCACACTTCAAGGCATTATCGGAAGCGACCGAGCTACCCGTGATGCTATATAATGTGCCAGGAAGATCCGTTGTCAATATGACTGCTGAAACGACACTTCGTTTGGCGGAGCTGCCTAATGTAGTCTGCATCAAGGAAGCCTCCGGCAATTTGTCGCAGATGTCGCAAATCATTGAACATGCTCCGGAAGGCTTTGAGCTGTACAGTGGTGATGATGGCTTAACCTTGCCGATCCTGTCTATCGGGGGAGTGGGCATTGTCAGTGTGGCGAGTCACGTAGCTGGTCGCCCAATGACAGACATGATGGACGCCTTTTTTGCCGGTAACTTTACGGAGGCCGCAAGACTCCATCGCAAGCTGTTGCCGATTTTTGAAGGCCTGTTTGCCTACCCGAGCCCAGGACCGACCAAGGTCGCTTTAGAAAAGCTCGGCGTTCAAGTTGGGGGCGTTCGACTGCCTTTAGTCGAGCTGAACGAACAAGAAAAAGCATTTGTGTATTCCCTGCTTGTTTAACTCCATAGAAGAAAAAGAGCCATTCCTGCCTGGGATGGCTCTTTTTCCTTGTGTTCATGATTTCACTTCGGGTATAATAAGAACAAGTGATTTGGGGCGGTTTTTTTGAGTGGACATGACAACTAAATATAGGAGGTTACACGTTTTGGCAAAATCGAATCACTCTGTTCTCGTTTTCGCCTTGGGCGGAGTCGGCGAAATTGGGAAGAATATGTACGTGGTACAAAGCGGTGACGACATCGTAGTGATTGATGCCGGTTTGAAGTTCCCAGAAGAGGAAATGCTGGGGATTGATATGGTTATTCCGGATATCACCTACTTGGAGGAACATCGCGACAAGGTTCGGGGTATTATTATTACGCATGGACATGAAGACCACATCGGCGGCCTCAGCTACGTGCTGAAGCATTTGAAAGTCCCGGTTTATGCGACAAAACTTACCCTTGGTTTAATTGATGCAAAGTTAAAAGAAGCGGGCATCCTAAACGAAACAAAACGCGTATTGATCAACAGCGACTCGGAAGTCGTTCTCGGAAAGATGAAGGCGACCTTTTTCCGCGTAAACCACAGCATTCCGGATTGTGTAGGGGTATGCCTGGATACGCCAGAAGGTTACATCGTTCATACAGGAGACTTCAAGTTCGATCAAACACCTGTTAACAATCAGGTAGCTGATTTGGCAAAAATGGCGATGATCGGTGACAGAGGCGTTTTGTGCTTGCTCTCTGACAGTACGAATGCAGAACGGCCTGGATTTACCGGATCGGAACGCTCAGTGGGCAAAGCACTTATGGATGTGTTCAGCAAAGCATCTGGACGTATTGTTGTTTCTACGTTTGCATCAAATGTTCACCGCATTCAACAAGTGGTGGACGCTGCAGCACAGTTCAACCGTAAATTGACGGTTGTCGGCCGGAGCATGCAAAATGTTATTAATATCAGCAGAGACTTAGGGTACTTGTTGGTCCCTGAGGGCTTGATTGTTGAGATCGATGAAATCAACAAATTGCCTGCTGAACAAGTCGCTATTTTATCAACTGGAAGCCAAGGAGAGCCTATGTCCGCGCTTACTCGGATGGCCCGATCCGCCCATCGGAAAATTGACATCCTTCCAGGAGATACAGTTATTATTGCAGCGACTCCCATTCCAGGGAATGAAAAATACGTGGCGCGTACAATTGATCAATTATCGCGCATTGGTGCAGATGTCATTTATGGTGGCCATGGACCTAACGGAACCGTCCACGTCTCCGGTCATGGTAGCCAAGAAGAATTGCGCCTGATGCTCAACCTAATGAAGCCTAAGTACTTTATTCCTGTTCACGGTGAATATCGCATGTTGAAAACGCATGCCTTACTTGCTGAACAGGTTGGCATTCCTGAAGAAAACACGTTCTTGCTGGATAACGGCGATACAGTTGAATTCTCAGGGGGCAAGGCCCGTTACGGTGGAAAAGTCCATGCTGGCAACGTTTTGATTGACGGCTTGGGCGTTGGTGATGTAGGAAACATCGTGCTTAGAGATCGCAAATTACTGTCACAAGATGGCATACTGGTAGTTGTCGTTACACTCAGCAAACAAAATGGCACGATTTTGTCAGGTCCAGATATCATTTCTCGCGGTTTCGTCTACGTGCGTGAATCCGAAGAGTTGCTGGATGAGGCAAATCGCATAGTGACCCAAACACTTGTCAAATGCATGGAAGAAAATGTGAATGAATGGTCTTCACTGAAAAATAACGTAAAAGAGTCATTAGGCCGTTATCTGTACGAGCAAACGCGCAGACGTCCAATGATCTTGCCGATTATCATGGAAGTGTAGGATCACTTGATAAAGAGCTGGAAACCCTTTCGAAGAAGGGTTTCTGGCTTTTTTTGGCTTTGTGGGCGCATGATTTTTCTTCCCCTTATCCATACTACAGAGGAAAGTGAGGGAGGATCATCCATGCCGAATCAACAATTTAACGATTTTTTAAATAGGCCGCCGTTTGCAAACACAGAGGTAAATAGTAAGGAATCCCAGCCACAATCGCCAACTGATGATCAGGAGCCTGCTGCTTCGCCGCCATCTGAAGCACCTGCACAAGAAGATCCGAAGAAAAAACTGCTCGATTCCATTACGCAATTGGGTCAGACAAACGTCCCACAGCTCGAAAGCAATATTTATTGTATGACCATTATCGGACAAGTAGAAGGGCATATTCAGCTTCCTCCTCAAAATAAGACGACCAAATACGAGCACCTCATCCCTCAATTGGTTGCGGCAGAACAAAACAGCAAAATAGAGGGCGTGCTCGTTATTTTGAATACGGTTGGTGGGGATGTGGAAGCGGGCTTGGCGATTGCAGAAATGGTATCGTCCTTATCCAAACCGGTAGTTACACTCGTACTCGGCGGTGGTCATAGTATTGGTGTGCCAATCGCTGTAGCGGGTTCGTACTCGTTTATTGCAGAAACCGCTACAATGACGATCCACCCGATCCGCTTGACGGGTCTTGTGATTGGTGTGCCACAAACGTTTGAGTACTTGGATAAAATGCAAGATCGTGTAGTTAGCTTCATTTCCCGACACTCCAATGTCACAGAAAAAAAGTTCCGTGAGCTCATGACCCGAACCGGTGAATTGACACGAGACATCGGAACCAATGTGATTGGCGTGGATGCGGTTAAATACGGTTTGATTGATGAAGTCGGCGGCCTTGGAAGTGCGCTGAAAAAGCTGAACGAACTGATCAAAGCGCAAAAGGGCGAGGAGAGTGTACTCCAATGATCTTATACTCCATCATTCCAATGGAAACGGTTTTTGAGAACATGGAGCAAGTGGAGAAACAAGAGCTGAAAGAGATCGCGGTGGGGCATGCCACGATGCTCATTGAGCTAACCGGACCGTTTGAAGGAAAAATCGTCAGGCTGATTAGTCCAGATCCGCAAGACTACCTGAAGGAGCAGTACGCACCCGGACAAAAAATTCAGTTTCATCCTGAGTGGCTCGCCTAAGAAGTCCTGTATTTCTATGAATTTCCTGTGTTATACTAGTGATGTACGAACAGCAGCCGAACACGCGACGGCTGCCTTTTTAACGAATAGGAATTTATAAAATAAATTCCGGAGCGCATGGAAACTTTCCGCTAAAACGCGGTCGCTCTACGTTGAAAAGGCCTCGATAGAGGTTTTCTTACCATTACGGTACATAACGAGTGTAATAACGAGGAGGAGGCGTGCCATTGAGTAGGAGAAAAAAAGAGCGTTCACAAGCGGCATTGGCCTCAGTTGTCAAAATAGAGCTGCTGGGACTTCTCATCATCGTGCTGTCCTTGATCGGGCTTTTGGAGAGTGGATGGCTGGGCAAAAATGTACTGGCGCTACTATTTCGGTTTATTGCGGGTTCATGGGATTTCATTATTCCTGTTCTGCTAATCGGTATGGCCATACATATGATGTTTACGAGAAAGTCACCGAAGCTTACTTACCGCGTCTTAGGGATAGCTCTCATTGGTGTGGCGATTTTGACCTGGGATCACATGATTCTATACAAACAAATTACCGCAGATGGAAAATTTGCAGAGCAAAGCATCATTAAGGTTACATGGGACAGAATTTGGCTCGATCATGGTCAGAAAGTGTCCACCACCGGGGTAGGCGGAGGAATGATCGGTGCCCTGTTTTTTGCCATAACCAATGGTCTTGTTGGAACAATTGGTACTGGTCTCGTGATTGTTTTCCTTTTCCTTGTGGGACTGATGTTTCTGTTCAATCTTTCTTATGTAAACATTTTGATGTTTGCCAAGGACAAGCTCGCTATGTTTTACGGAAAGGCGAAAGATACAGTGAAGGACTCTGTACAGCTTTTGCAGGAAGAGAACGAGAAGCGAAAGAAAGATGCAAAGGAAGCCGAAGAGGCTCGCAAGCAAAAGCAATCGGAAGCAGAGAACGAGGCCATTGCAGTTACTGCGTTGAAAGAGCAAAAATCTCATCCACAGCCTGCTATTCAGGAGGAAGAAGTCCAGAAACCAAACGCCCCGTTAATACGTGATTTTACGGATCGCATTGCATTGGATGAGGATGAGGAAAAGGTTGATCCTAGTCATCAAGCGAGAGCTGCACAACCGAAAACGAATCAGGAAATTACGTTTGCGCTCGAAGGAGAAGAGGAAATCTTCGGTACACTAGATACTGAAGAAGAACAGAACACTATACCGTATGAGCTCCCAAGTCTGCAAATGCTCGCAAGGCCAAAAGCGAGTTCAACAGGTAAAGACGTCGATCATACCTCAAATGCGGCAAAATTAGTGCAGACACTGAAGAGCTTTGGGGTCAATGCAACGGTTTCCGAAGTACATCGCGGACCAGCTGTTACACGCTATGAAGTTCAGCCTGCTACAGGAGTAAAAGTAAGCAGGATTGTCAGCTTGACGGATGACCTTGCTTTGGCATTAGCGGCAAAAGATATCCGGATTGAGGCACCAATCCCAGGAAAATCAGCCATCGGCATCGAGGTTCCGAACTCGGAGGTAGCGGTCGTATCACTGCGAGAAGTATTGGAAGCTCCCGAGTATCAAGATGCGTCAGGGAAGCTCACCGTTGCTCTTGGCCGGGATATTTCCGGAGAGCCGATCGTAGCAGATCTGACCAAAATGCCCCACTTGCTCGTAGCGGGTGCGACGGGAAGCGGAAAATCAGTATGCATTAACGGATTGATCATGAGTATTTTGTTCAAGGCCAAACCAGAAGAGGTCAAGCTGATGATGGTTGACCCGAAAATGGTGGAACTGAATGTGTACAACGGAATTCCACATTTGTTGGCTCCTGTTGTTACTGACCCGAGAAGAGCTTCTGTTGCATTGAAAAAGGTCGTGTCCGAGATGGAGCGGCGTTATAATTTGTTTGCCAAAACAGGGAGCCGCAATATAGAAATGTACAATGCGCAAGTGGAAGGGACGCCACTTCCCTATATTGTTGTCATCGTCGATGAGCTTGCGGACTTGATGATGGTAGCGCCGGGAGAAGTGGAGGATGCGATTTGTCGACTTGCGCAAATGGCTCGTGCTTCCGGTATTCATCTAATCATCGCGACGCAGCGTCCTTCCGTAGATGTCATTACGGGAGTGATCAAGGCAAATATCCCTTCCCGCATTGCCTTTGGGGTATCTTCGATGGCTGACTCCAGAACGATTCTGGATATGGGAGGAGCAGAAAAGCTTCTCGGAAGAGGGGACATGCTTTCGCTTCCGATGGGGGCATCCAAGCCGACTCGTGTTCAAGGAGCCTTTGTATCTGACAAGGAAGTAGAAGAGGTCGTTCGTTTTGTGAAAGAACAGCAAGAAGTTCGCTACAATGAAGAAATGATCCCGGGTGACGTGCAGGAGGAACAGCAGCCAGTCGTGGATGATGAACTGTACGATCAAGCTGTTCAAATCGTTTCAGAAGCCCAGACGGCATCGGCATCCTTGTTGCAGCGTCGTCTCCGTGTCGGTTATACGCGAGCGGCACGATTGATTGATATGATGGAAGCCCAAGGAATAGTCGGTCCTTATGAGGGAAGCAAGCCTCGTGAGGTTCGTCTGCCACGTCCGTCCATAGAAAGTAATATTTCATAGAGAGAGACCTTGCCACCTTTTGTATTGGCAGGGTCTTTTTTCCTATTTTAGTAGAAAAATCCCTGTCGAAATTAATCATTTTGCATTATTATTCATAAATATTTGGCTTGCATGATACTCGCCCCTCATGTAAACTTTTTAAGAGATTGACGGAAATTGTTGTTATTAAGTCTCATACGAATCAGAGGTCTGACGTCCTACCTGTTGGGATGGCTGAAGGACAGCAGGAGTGAATGATGATGAGCATCAAAGGGAATGTTCGATCACTGTTTCTCTTGGTAATGGACAAGATCAAGAGTGATATCGAAACCGGACTTCTTCGTCCTGGTGAACGCCTCCCTTCTGAAGCCGAACTATCCAAACAGCTTGGTGTAAGTAGGGCGACGCTTCGCGAGGCACTCCGACTTCTTGAGGAAGAGAAGATTGTCATTCGTAGACACGGTGTAGGTACCTTTATTAATTCAAAGCCTGTTTTTTCAGGCGGGATTGGGGAACTCTTTAGTGTGACGGATGCAATCGAGCGTCAAGGATATACGGCAGGAACCTTGATCCTGAAAACATCCTTTGGCGAATCTGCTGAAGAAGAGAGGAAGCGGCTGGCCTTAAATCCGGGTGAAGGCGTTCTCATAGTAGAGCGAATTCGAACGGCTGACGGTGAGCCTGTGGTTTATTGTGTGGACCGCATTCCTGCACATCTGGTGCCCGGGGGCTATGCGGCAAGTGGAGAGTCTATCTTCAAATGGCTGGAGAGCGTAACAGGGGTAAGGATCGCATACGCAGTAGCTGATATTGAACCCATGGGCTACAATGAAAAGGTTTCCAACCTGCTGCATTGCGATAAATCTGCTCCCATGCTCTTGCTCAAACAGATTCATTACGACGAAAGTGAAAAGCCAGTGCTATACTCCCATAATTACTTCAGGGCTGACAAAATTCACTTTCATGTCGTACGGAGACGGTTGTAACTGTGGGGGCGACCTCACTCAACAATTTCATCAACTAAAAACAGGGGGTAATCTCAGATGAAGAAAGTTCTATCCGTGCTTTCTGTGGCAACACTCAGCCTGTCGCTCGTTCTCGCTGGGTGCGGAAGCAAACCAGAAGCACAGCCTCAAGGCCAAACTGGTAGCAATGGAGGCGCTCCAGCCGCTAAAGCTATCAAAGTAGGTATGGTTACAGACGTTGGCGGTGTAAACGACAACTCCTTTAACCAGAGTGCTTGGGAAGGGCTGCAAAAACTCCAAACCGATTTGAATCTCCCGAAAGAAAACGTAAACTATCTGCAATCAAAATCAGATGCTGACTATGTACCAAACCTGACTCAATTCGTAAAAGACGGTTGGGATCTGACTTGGGGTATCGGCTTCCTGATGGGTGACCACCTGAAAAAAGTAGCAGATGAAAACAAAAACGCAAAATTGGCGATCATCGACGCTGAAGTTGATGCTCCTAACGTAGCATCTGTACTCTTTAAAGAGCATGAAGGCTCCTTCCTCGCTGGGGTAGTTGCAGCGAAAATGACCAAAACGAAAAAGGTTGGTTTCGTGGGTGGCGTTGACATCCCGGTAATCAAACGTTTTGATCTTGGTTTCGAAGCGGGTGTAAAAGCTGTTGATCCAAGCATTCAAGTAGTTAAAGTTTACACGGGTGCTTTTGATAAACCAGACATGGGTAAATCTACGGCTTCCTCCATGTACGGTCAAGGTGTGGACATCATCTTCCACGCTTCCGGCGGTACAGGCGACGGTGTGTTCAACGAAGCAAAAGATCGTAAAGCTAAAGGCGAAAACGTATGGGTAATCGGTGTTGACAAAGACCAATCCCTGACTTTCGGCGACGAGATCACATTGACTTCCATGGTAAAACGTGTTGACGAAGCAGTTATTCGTGTAGCGAAAGACCTGTCTGAGGATAAATTCAAAGGCGGAGTACAATGGCTCGGACTGGCTGAAAACGGTGTAGGTCTGGCTGACACTTCCACGAAAAACGTTCCTGAAGACGTACTGAAGCTGGTTGAAGAATACAAGCAAAAAATCGTTAAAGGCGAAATCACAGTACCTGACAAGTAAAAACTAGGGAAGCTGCAAAAGGACAAGGCTGGTTCGAGCTACTGGCCTTGTCCTTTACCTTCACAATAGACCCAAAAAATGGGGTGAGCATGCATGAACTCGGTAAAAAAAGTGGTTGAAATGAGAGGGATCACAAAACGGTTCCCAGGCATTGTTGCGAATGACAGTATTACACTGTCCGTAGGTAAAGGTGAAATTCATGCGCTGCTCGGAGAGAATGGCGCGGGTAAGTCCACACTCATGAATATCTTGTTCGGTCTATATCAGCCGGATGAAGGCGAAATTCTGATTAACGAGAAAGTTGTACAGATCACCAGTCCAAGGATTGCAAACGAACTTGGTATCGGAATGGTTCACCAACATTTTATGCTCGTAGAAACATTTACAGTCACGGAAAACATTGTGCTAGGAAATGAACCGAAAAACGGGTTGAAGATAGATATTCAAAGCGCTGAGAAAGCGGTAGAAAAACTGTCGAATCAATACGGGCTCAAAGTTGATCCGAGAGCAAAGATTCAGGATATCTCAGTAGGGATGCAACAGCGTGTAGAGATTTTGAAAACGCTTTATCGCGGTGCGGACATCTTGATTTTTGATGAACCTACGGCTGTATTGACGCCGCAGGAAATCCATGAACTTATCGAGATTATGCATAACTTGGTAAAAGAAGGTAAGACGATTATTCTGATCACACACAAGCTGAAAGAAATTATGGCTGTATGTGACGCGGTTACGATCATTCGTCGAGGAAAAGTCATTGACTCCGTATTGGTAAAAGATACGAATCCAGACGACTTGGCTGCAAAAATGGTTGGTCGTGAAGTGAACTTCCACGTGGATAAAACGGAAGCAAAACCAAAAGAAACGATCTTGGCTGTAGAAAAATTGACTGCGATGGGTAACCGAGGTGTCAATGCACTGAACAATCTCAGTTTAGAGGTTCGGGCCGGTGAAATTCTCGGAATTGCTGGAGTCGACGGAAACGGTCAAAGTGAACTGATTGAAGTATTAACTGGCTTGCGTAAAGCAACAAATGGGCGTGTCCTTCTTAATGGCAAAGAAATTACGAATCAAAGTCCGCGCAACATCTCGGAATCAGGATTGTCTCATATTCCAGAAGACCGACATAAACGTGGATTGGTTCTTGATTTCACCATGAGTGAAAATATGGTATTGGAAACATATTTCCATCCAACGTTTTGCAAAGGCGGTTTTCTTGATTATGGCGCCATTGACAAGCATGCGGCCAAGCTTATCGAAGAATTCGACGTTCGGACTCCGAGTATTTACACGCCAGCACGAGCGCTCTCGGGAGGAAACCAACAGAAGGCAATTATTGCCCGCGAAGTGGACAAGAACCCGGATCTGCTGATTGCGGCTCAACCTACTCGTGGCTTGGACGTAGGGGCTATCGAATTCATTCATCGCAGACTGATTGATCAACGAGATCAAGGAAAAGCGGTTCTCTTGCTTTCCTTAGAGCTGGATGAGGTCATCAATGTGTCCGACCGGATTGCAGTTATTTATGAGGGAGCTATTGTGGGGATTGTCGATGCAAAATCGACAACGGAGCAAGAGCTCGGCTTGATGATGTCCGGCGGAAAAGTAATGCAAGGAGGGGGAAACGATGAATAGAATTATTGCGGTCTTCACGAAAGAATCGTTTCTCGTTCCTGCCGTTGCGATCATTCTTGGTCTTTTGACTGGAGCAATTGCAATGCTGGCAGGTGGATTTAATCCAATCGATGCCTATATGGCTTTGATTAAAAAAGTATTTGGAAGCGCGTATAACTTTGGTGAAACGATTCGTCAAATTACGCCTTTGATCTTTACAGGTTTGGCTGTAGCGTTTGCTTTCCGTACAGGTCTCTTTAACATCGGGGCAGAAGGTCAATTTATCGTAGGGATGATTGCTTCTACTGTCGTAGGTGTTTCTTTTGATCTTCCAGCTATCATTCATGCTCCACTTGCTATCCTTGCAGGTGCTGTAGCAGGTGGTTTGTGGGGTGCCATTGCCGGTTATTTGAAAGCAGCGCGTGGTGTCAATGAGGTTATTACCAGCATCATGTTGAACTGGGTAGCTCTTTACTTTGCAAACTGGGTCATGAATGCTTTCTTTATTCCAGCAGGCAAACAAACATCTGAAGAGGTAAAGGATTCTGCGATCATTACTATTGGATGGCTCGCTGAAATGTTTGACAATGCTCGTTTGCACTGGGGTACACTGATTGCCGTACTCGCAGCTATTTTCTTCTATATCATCCTTTGGAAAACAAAATCTGGTTTTGAATTGCGTTCTGTTGGTTTGAACCCGCATGCTTCTGAGTATGCCGGTATGAACGTGAATCGTAATGTTGTAAAGGCTATGTTCATTGGTGGTATGTTTGCAGGGATTGGTGGAGCTACTGAGATTTTGGGCGTATTCCACTATCAAGCGATTATGACGCAGCATACGGGCTATGGCTTTGATGGAATCGCGGTAGCATTGATTGGCGGAAATTCACCATTCGGGGTTATCCTTGCTGCCATATTGTTTGGGGTGCTCACTTTCGGTGCGAGCGGCATGCAGTTTAGTGCGGGTGTACCGTTTGAGTTGATTCGTGTCGTGATTGCTTCTGTTATTTTCTTCGTTGCTGCACATGGCATCGTGAAAATTTTCGTTAAGCCGATCTTGATGAAGAAAAAGGAAGGTGGAAACTGATGGATTGGGGATTAATTCTTAGCAACCTCGTTCATGATACCATCGTGTTTTCCACTGCCTTGATTTTTGCCGCATTGGGTGGACTGTACTCTGAGCGTTCTGGTGTCGTGAACATTGCGCTAGAAGGTATGATGATTATCGGTGCTTTTACCGGTGCCGTAATGACCTATGCTTTCCAAGATTCACTGGGTGCTTGGGCACCGTGGGTTGGATTTATTGCAGCAGGGATTGCCGGTTCTATTTTTGCACTTCCGCATGCCGTTGCTTCGGTTACATTTAAAGCGGACCAGACCGTCAGTGGTGTGGCCCTGAACTTCTTGGCAGCTGGACTTTCCATCTACCTGACCAAAATTATTTTCGACGGAGCAGGTCAGACAACAACATTGAACAATGTGTTTAACAAATTCAGTATTCCTGGATTGAGTGAAATTCCGTATATCGGACATGCTATTTTTGAGGCGTATCCTACTAGCTATCTAGCTTTTATTGCCGTTTTCCTTACTTGGTATGTTGTATTTAAGACACCATTCGGATTGCGCTTGCGTTCAGTTGGTGAGCATCCGCGTGCTGCTGATACAGTAGGGATCAATGTTAAGAAAATGCGCTACACGGCTGTTATGATCAGTGGTATGCTGGCTGCATTAGGTGGAGCTACCATTTCTTTGACGACAACCAGTAACTTTTCCCATAACACGGTTTCCGGACAAGGGTTTATCGCGATTGCGGCCTTGATCTTTGGTAAATGGCATCCAATGGGTGCGATGGGAGCAGCATTGTTCTTTGGTGTCGCTCAAGCGATCAAGTCTTTGGTGCAAATCTTCGGATTGACCAATTACATTCCTACTGAATTTATCTTCATGCTTCCGTACGTACTGACGATTCTTGTGATGGCTGGTCTGGTAGGACGATCCAGTGCTCCAGCGGCCCTCGGCAAACCTTACGATACGGGATCGCGTTAATCATTCGTTGACAAAATTTAGCGTCTAGAACCTGTCACTTCCCCTGTGCGATAATTTTTGTGACTGCTTGCGGTCCGCATAAAACGGTCCTATCCGTTTTTGCAAATTGTCTGTGGGGAGGGAAAAAGATGAACCGCTGTCTACATAAGTACAGCAGTTATCGATGGAACAGGCTTCTAGGCGCTTTTGTTTTTTGCCTGATGATAGCAGGATCCGATGGAATGGTTTCCGCAAAAGAGCCAGGACCGGTCATTTCTGTCGTTGTTGATGGAATGGGAGTCCAATCAGATGTATCGCCAATCCATCAAAATGGGCGCATGCTCGTTCCGATACGGGTAGTAGCGGAGGCAACAGGATCAGAAGTAAGCTACGATGCCAATACGCAAAAAGTATTACTCAACAAAAAAGGCAAGCATATAACTCTTACGATCGGCAGCCAGATAGCGTACGTAGATGGAAAACGTTTGAAGATGGATGTTTCTCCAATCATTGTGAATAAGCGGACGCTTGTTCCGATCCGATTTATCTCCGAAGCATTTGGCTATCAAGTTCAATGGGATGAGACGTCGGCCGTTGCATACATACAATCCAAACCTGTGGAAGACAAGGCTGCGAGTGTGAAATACTCCTTGAATCCATATGTAGTTCAACAGGGTGATACTTTATCAAAAATTGCAGCTCGCCACGACACGAACATGAGTGCCATTCAGAAAAATAACCATCTCTCTTCTGATGAGTTACTGGTGGGCCAAATTTTATTTTTGCCAGAAGGTGCACAAAGAGCTGAGCATTCCATTGCCACAAAAGTTGCGGATGACCAATTGGTTGGGAAACAATTTCGTTTTCCTTTCCACGATAATAGTTGGTATGAGCCGTATGGGGATAGCTTCGGGTCCGATCGAGAGTGGACCGAGACGAATAACGGCAGTGTCCGTAGTCACGAGGGGATCGACATTATGGCACCGAAAGGAACCCCGATTTACTCGGTATCCGATGGGACGATCAACAAAGTGGGCTGGAATACGTATGGTGGCTGGAGAGTGAACATTACGGATGAGAATGGCCAATATCGGATGTATTACGCTCATTTGCAGGCGTATGCACCAGGATTGCATGTAGGAAAAACGATAAAAGCTGGACAGCTGATCGGTTTTGTTGGAGATACAGGCTACGGTGGAACTGGTACAGTGGGAATGTTTGAACCTCACCTGCATTTTGGCCTCTATCGTAACAACACGGGAAATGCAATCGATCCGTATGATTACTTGCGGATTTGGGAGCAAAATAAAGTGGAGAGTCCCCTCTAATATTGGGACAAACTACTACGGAGTACCTTCACGCATAAAAGGAGGCCCTTCGTATGTGGACTTGTCCGTACTGTGGGGGAAGCCACGGCTTACCCTTTCACGATGAGCAGTTGGATGGCATGCTCTGTCTCTCGTCTGATTGCGGTCGATTTGTTGAAGAGCATAGCACTTCGGATGATCCTCGAGACTGGGATGCAATGGATATGTAAGGAAAAGAGTGAACGCCCTTCGTAAAAAGGTGGCGTTCGCTCTTTTTTTATACAATGGAAGCGCTGTGATTTGCGTATTATAGGACTTGCGTGAGCGCATAGGATGAAGCACTGGGATATATAATGGAAGATTCTGATGCTTGATGCCCTGACAATTGGTTACAATAGAGAAGAGTATGAGTAAGCTGATGGAGAAGGGAGATTGAACTATGACTGCTTCTACAACCGAAATTGCATTTCAAAGCTCCCAAATCAATGGGATGAACGTACATATCCTTCCAACAGAAAAGTTCAAGACAACGACGATCGTGACGATGATTGAACAGGCGTTATCGGAGGAGCACGTAACGAAAACAGCATTGCTTGCGATGGTCATGAAACGTGCCAGCGCACGTTTTCCGGAAACGAAGCTGTTGCGAGCGCATTTGGATTTTCTGTATGGTGCTATTTTTGATGTAGATGTCACCAAAAAAGGCGAGCGGCAAATTCTGCAAATTTACATGGAAGTACCGAATGAAAAATATTTGTCCAATGAAGCCTCACTTTTGGAGCAGGCAATCGAATTCGTTGGAGATATGCTCGTCAGACCGTATGTACAGGACAACGCTTTTTCCGAAAAGTACATGGCACAGGAAAAAGAGACGCTTCGTAAACGGATGGAGAGTTTGATCGACGACAAAATGAAGTATGCGAACCAACGCGTTACAGAAGAAATGTGTAAAGGAGAACCATTCGCTCTTCTCGTCCAAGGACGTGTGGCGGATTTACCGAAGATCACCGGTCAGGAGCTGTATCAATACTTTAAAGAAGTAACGACGACCAATCCGATCGATATGTTCGTGGTGGGAGATGTTGATCAGAAGGAAGTAAGCGAGGCTATTCGCAAGCATATCCCGTTGGAGCGCTCCCAAGCAGGAGAACTGCAGATCGAATCGACGGCGAAGGATGTATCAGCTGAACGCGAAGTGATCGATCGACTTGATGTCAACCAAGCAAAGCTCAACATCGGCTGCCGCACACAGATCACTTATAAGGATGACGATTACCCGACGCTGTTGCTATTCAACGGGATTTTAGGCGGTTTTCCTCACTCCAAGCTGTTTGTCAACGTCCGTGAAAAGGAGAGTCTCGCTTACTATGCCGTATCCAGACTAGAGAGCCACAAAGGGATTCTCATGATTATGTCCGGGATTGATGTTAGCAAATATCAGCGTGCAGTTGAGATTATTAAGCAGCAGCTTGATCTGATGCAACAAGGAACCATATCGGATGAGGAAATGAGCCAGACGCGCGCGACTTTGTCTAACCAGTTCCGTGAACTATTGGACAGTGCTCGCGGCATGATTGAATTTACGTACAACGGTGTGATTAGCGGACGTCCTCGAAAAATCGAAGAGCTTTTGGCGGGGATCAACCAAGCGACCATTGAGGATATCAAGAAAGTAGCGAGCAAGGTAACGATCGACACGGTTTATCTGCTACGGGACAAGAAGGGAGAGGCATAAGATGCAGACCACTGTCTTTGAACAAGTGAATGAAACGGTATATCATGAAACTCTCCAAAATGGATTGCAAGTCTATTTGGTTCCCAAACAAGGCTTCAGCAAAACATACGCTGTGTTCACTACGCGCTATGGCTCCATAGATAGCCATTTCAGGACTCGAAGCGGGGAAGAAATCAATGTTCCCGACGGCATTGCGCATTTTCTGGAGCACAAAATGTTTGAGAAAAAAGATCGGGATGTCATGCACGAATTCAGTAAAAATGGGGCTAGCTGCAACGCGTTCACGAGCTTCAATCGTACGGCATATTTGTTCTCGTGCACAGATAAGTTAGATGACAATCTGAATCTGCTGCTCGACTATGTGCAGGACCCGTATTTTACAGATGCCAGTGTAGAAAAGGAAAAAGGAATCATCGGCCAGGAAATCACCATGTACGATGATAATCCTGACTGGAAGGTGTACATGAACCTCCTTAAGGCCATGTACCAGAAGTATCCGATTAACATTGAGATTGCGGGTACGATCGAGACGATCTCTCATATTACAAAAGAATATTTGTACCAGTGCTATGAAACGTTTTACCATCCTGCCAATATGCTCCTATTGGTCGTGGGTTCCTTCGAGCCAGAAGCGATCATGAAGCTCATTCGTGAAAATCAGGGAGCAAAGGAGGTTTCTCCTGCGCCTCAAATCACGCGCGTGTTTCCAGAAGAGCCATCAGCTCCAGCGGAAGCGAAAGTAGAAGCGTTTCTAACAGTTGGTCTGCCCAAATGCTTGATCGGAATCAAAGAAAAGGAAAACGGTCTAACCAAGGAAGCCTTGTTAAAACGCGAGTTGACTACTAAACTGGTATTGGACATCGCGTTCGGCACAAGCTCCGGTGTCTATGAGCGTTTGTATGACAGCGAGCTGATTACGGAAAGCTTTGATTTTGACTACAGCAGCGAGCAGGATTATGCGTATACGATTATTGGTGGAGATACACCTGATCCGGAGCGTTTAGTGGAAACGATCAAAGCAGAAATCGAACAGTTGAAGCAAAACGGTATAGCCCAGGATGATTTTGAGCGTGCGAAGCGTAAAAAAATCGGAAACTTCTTGCGTTCTCTTAACTCCGTGGAGTTTATCGCTAACCAGTTTACCAGCTTCAAATTTAACGGAAATGATCTGTTTTCCGTAGTGCCGACCTTGGAGTCGATCACACGCGAAGATGTGGAAAAACGTTTGAAGGAACATTTTTTAATCGAGCAGATGGCTGTTTCCATCGTTCGTTCCGCTTCGCCACAGGAGTAATGTATTCATGTTCAAGCAAGAGACGCCGTGGGCGTTAATTACGGGAGCTTCCGGAGAGATCGGGCAGGCGATCGCTGCCTACCTGATTGATGCGGGGGTTCCCCTTTATCTGCATTACAATCGAAATATAGAAAAAATGGAGCCGTTAGTGCAAAAATGCCAAGAGCAGGGAGTTCCGTACGGCATCCTCCAAGCTGATCTACGGGATCCACAGCAAATTGCAGGGATGTTTGCTCAGATGCAGGTTGCACCACTATTGATCGTAAACAACGCATCAGTGGACGATGTCGGCTTATTTACGGATGTGACTGTCGAGAAATTCGATGAGCTCATGGCACTCAATGTTCGATCCGCTTTTTTGGTCTGCCAAGCGGCTGTTCCGGCCATGCTGCGCGCAAGATATGGGCGTATCGTCAACATTTCTTCCATTTGGGGACTGACAGGCGGTTCATGTGAGGTGTTGTATTCCATGACCAAAGGAGCAGTCAATACGTTCACCAAAGCCTTGGCAAAGGAAATGGCCCCAAACGGAATTACGGTAAATGCAGTTGCTCCTGGAGCTATTGCTGGTGGAATGATGGAGCGCTTTGCTCCAGATGAAATGGAAATGATCGCGGAAGAAATACCTGCCAACCGTCTCGGACAACCATATGAGGTAGCCGCAGTCGTGCGCTTCTTGCTTTCGGCGGACTCCAGTTATGTGACGGGGCAAGTAATTAGTCCAAACGGTGGATGGTACACATAGAAGAGAAGTATGCATGAATAAAATACGAGAAATGATGGAATTCTACCTTTTGTGTGGGCAGCAAATCTGTTCGCAACGTACAAAAGGAGGGAATTTCCCTATGTCGATTCTTGACAATTTCAGCGACTGGAAAGCGTTTCTCGGAGATAGGGTAGACCAAGCGAAACAAGCCGGGATGGAAAGCGAAACGCTTCAAAATGTAGCTTATCAAATTGGTAGCTATCTGTCTGAGCAAGTAGACCCGAAAAACGATCAGGAGCGTCTGTTGAAACAGCTGTGGGACGCAGGTGATCAACAGCAGCAACAAGCGCTGGCATCACTCATGGTGAAGCTTGTTCAGAATAGCAATAACGCGAACGCTGGCAGCTAGCCATTCAAATCCCCTACTTTTGGGGATTTTTCTTTTCGCGATTGTCGAATGAAACGAACGTGATATACTACATAAGAAGAGAATTCTGGTTGGCGGAGAGGATTGCATATGGAAGCGAAGAAAGAATGGTACATGGAGTATGAGATTGCCCGTAACCGTCCCGGTCTCTTAGGGGACGTATCTTCTATTCTGGGGATGTTGAACATCAATATCGTGACGATCAATGGTGTGGATACCATGCGTCGAGGTATGCTGCTCTTGACCGATGATGATGAAAAAATGGAGGTTTTGCGCAACGTTGTGCAAAAAATGGACAACATAACCATAACGAGGTTACGTCCCCCGACCATGCTGGATCGATTGGCTGTACGCCACGGTCGCTATATTGAACGGGATAGCGAGGACAAAAAAACGTTTCGCTTTGTTCGTGAGGAGCTGGGCTTGCTGGTCGATTTCATGGCAGAAATCCTGAAGAAGGAAGGTCACCAGCTCATCGGGATTCGTGGCATGCCTCGCGTAGGGAAGACTGAATCCATGATTGCTGCCAGCGTATCCGCCAATAAACGTTGGACATTCATTTCCTCTACGTTGTTGCGTCAAACGGTGCGTAGCTCCTTAGCCATTGATGAAATGTCTACTGATCATGTATATTTGATAGATGGAATTGTCTCAACGCTGCGATCGACAGAAAAGCACTTCACCTTGCTTCGGGAGATTATGAACTTTCCTGCCGCAAAAATCATTGAGCATCCGGATATATTCGTAAGGGAATCAGAGTACCAACTTGATGATTTCCATTACATTATTGAGCTGCGTCATTATCCGGATGAAGAGATTACATATGAGCTTATCAACAATCGCGGCTTTGATAATTTCGAAATGAATTAAGGAGGGGCAGCTGTGTCTGAGCTAGGTCAAGTCCTACAAAGGGCCCGCGAAGAAAAAGGAATCACGCTCGACGACATCCAACGTATCACCAAGATACAGCGGCGATATTTGGAAGCCATTGAAAGGGGTCATTTTCACGTACTTCCTGGCCACTTTTACGCGCGTGCATTTATAAAGAGTTATGCGGAAGCTGTCGGTCTAGACCCGAACCACATCCTGAATCACTTTCAGTCCGATTTGCCGGCCCAGCCACCTACAGAGCAAGTAGAACGACTGCGTCGCAGACGAGTTGCTTCAGCGAACAATCCATTACAAGCGGGGCGATGGGTTACCAAAACCTTGCTCGTATTATTTATTGCCTTGATTATTGGGGTTATTTATTTCGCTGTCGTCAACAACAACGGAGGTCAGTTGACTCAGCCAGTGCCGGGTGGAGCAGTTAACCCTGGAGCTGAAATTGTCACGCCTGGCAATGGTGGTGGAGCGGCAACATCCCCGATTGCTCAACAACCGAAGCCTCCTTCTATTACCACACCGACTCCTGAAACAGGAACTAACCCACCTGAGACCGGTACGGAAACTCCTCAGGCAACCATCACATTCGAATCGCAGCAAGGATCGATGTATAACTATTCCTTGCAAGGTGGAGAAAAAATCACGGTTTATCTGAAGGTGAAAGAAGAAACAAGCTGGTTTGGTATTTCGGAAGGAAAAGGCAAAACTTATGTTGAGCAGGGCACGCTTAAGAAGGATCAGGAAAAAACGATTGAGCTGGGGAAATCCGCTTATATTCGTTTGGGCAAACCGACTGTAGTGGAATTGAAGGTTAACGGAGTCTTGGTAGACACGTCTAAAATGAAGTCAATGCCGTCCAATATTACGATGAAAGTAAAAGAGGCGGTCACCCAGTAGGCAAGCATATGCTTGCCTTTCTTACTTTTCTCTGTTTTGACACTTCCTTTAGGCTTATATTATACTGGATAGGTGTAATATGGGTTGGTGTGACCAATTGGAGGAAAAAAGATGACAGAGAAGGTAGGCACGCGTGAAAAAGTAGCGATTGTTACGCTGGGCTGTGAAAAGAATCTCGTTGATTCGGACATGATGGCCCATCTGATAGATGAAAAAGGTTATGAACTGGTTGATAACCCGGAAGAAGCAACTGTGGTCATCGTCAATACCTGCGGTTTCATCGATGCAGCCAAGGAAGAATCCGTAAACAAGATTCTGGAAATGGGTGAATTGAAGGAATCCGGCAAACTGAAATCGCTTGTGGTGGCAGGCTGTCTCACACAACGTTACAAAGAGGATATCTTGAATGAGATTCCTGAGGTGGACGGCATTGTCGGAACAGGCGATTTTATGTCGATTACAGGTATTATCGAAGAATCTCTAGAGGGAAAGCGACCGATTTTTGTAGGAAATCCCATTTTTACGTACGAAGATGTAGTGAAGCGGAAAGTAAAACAAGGCACATACACCGCATATATTAAAATTGCCGAGGGTTGCGACAACGCCTGTACGTTTTGCTCGATTCCTTTGATGCGTGGGGGATTCCGCAGTCGTACAATCGAGTCCATCGTAGAAGAAGCGCGTCATTTGGCTGCTCAAGGTATCGTAGAAGTAAGTCTGATCGCACAAGATTCTACGAACTACGGTACGGATATTTACGATGGAAAACTGATGCTTCCTGAACTTTTAAACCGTCTGGCAGAAGTCGAGGGCATCGAGTGGATTCGTCTTCACTATGCATACCCTGGATTTTTCACCGATGAATTGATCCACACCTTTGCTACCAATCCAAAAGTGTGCAAATACGTAGATATGCCTTTGCAGCACTCCGAAGACCATATTCTGAAAAGAATGCGTCGCCCTGGAAGACAGACGGACATTCGTGCGCTGGTAGCAAAAATTCGCGCGCAGGTCCCAGATGTGGCACTGCGTACCTCTTTGATCGTAGGATTCCCGGGGGAAACAGAGGAAGACTTCGAGCGTCTGAGCGAGTTTGTGAAGGATATTCGCTTTGATCGACTGGGTGTGTTTACTTACTCCAACGAGGATGACACTCCAGCTTCCCGTCTGCCTGACCACGTAGATGAAGAGGTTAAGGAAAAACGTGCGAACATGCTGATGGAAATTCAGCGTGAAGTAGCCGGAGATCGCAACGGACGCTTTGTTGGTCAAGTCTTGGAAGTTTTGATTGAACGTTACGAAGGACGTAACGATATTTATGTAGGTCGAACACAGTATGACGCTCCGGAAATCGATGGTGAAGTATTCGTCACTGGTTTTAAAGGCGAACTAGGCACCATTGTAAAAGTAAAAATTACACACTCCTATGAATACGATTTAGCCGGGGAGGTAGTCTAGGTGAATCTCGCCAACCGCATCACCCTCGCCAGGATTTTTCTGGTGCCGGTAGTAATGTTTTTTATGCTGGTGCGTTACAACATCGGGACATTTACGATTGGCAGCCTGACGATGACGTATAACGAGCTGATTGCGGCTTTGGTGTTTATCCTAGCAGCCAGTACGGACGGACTCGACGGTTATATTGCACGGAAAAATAAAATCGTGACGAACTTGGGGAAGTTTCTGGACCCGCTTGCTGATAAGCTGTTGATATCTGCAGCACTCATTTCACTCGTAGAGATGCAGCGTCTGGAAGCGTGGATTGCGATTGTCATTATCAGCCGGGAGTTTGCGGTAACGGGTCTACGGCTAGTTGCTGCGGCAGAAGGACAGGTAATTGCTGCGAGTGCATTGGGTAAACTGAAAACATGGGTGCAGATCGTAGCAATTACGGCTGTCATGATTCGCAACTTCCCATTTGGGTTCTTCGGTATTCCGTTCGACGAAGTAGCTACTTGGGCGATGGTGATCATCACGATTTACTCCGGGTACGACTACTTTGCGAAAAATCGTAACGTGATCCAATACTCGTAATGCGGGTATTGGTCTCTTTTTTCACAAGACTCTTCTCTTGAGCGATTGCAAGTGATAAACTATTAGTTTAGAGGCTTTTCTACTCTCAAAGAGAATGGATGAGGAAGATGAGAGCGGAGATTATCGCGGTAGGTACTGAGCTTTTGTTAGGCCAGATCGCTAACACCAACGCACAGTTTCTTTCTCAGAAGCTGGCGGAAATTGGCGTGGGAGTTTACTTTCATACCGTTGTGGGAGACAACACGGAGCGATTGCTACAAGTGATTCGATTGGCATCAGGGCGATCTGATCTCGTCATTTTCACGGGTGGGCTAGGGCCGACTCAAGATGATTTGACGAAAGAAACCATAGCGGAGCATGTAGGCATTGGATTAGAAACGAATCCAGAGGCCATGGAGAGAATTGAAAAATTCTTTTCGCAACGTGGGATTGTCATGACGGAGAACAATCGTAAGCAAGCGCTGGTGCTTTCTGGCAGCCATGTATTCTCCAACGACTTCGGGATGGCGCCGGGGATGGCGATCCGTCATGACAGTAGTACGTTCGTGCTGTTGCCTGGACCACCAAGCGAGTTGTATCCAATGGTGGAGAATTACGTGATGCCTTACTTGACCGATTTGCTTCCCGAAAAACAAGTGTTTCATTCTCATGTACTCCGGTTCTACGGAATAGGCGAATCCGCTTTGGAGGAAAAACTGCTCGATCTGATCGAAAAGCAGGAAAATCCAACGATCGCGCCATACGCCAAAGAATTCGAAGTAACGCTGCGGATTACGGCAAGAGCTGCTACAGTCGAAGAAGGGGAAGCCCTAATCTTGCCTGTAGAAAAAGAAATTCTCAGCCGTGTTGGCCAGTATATGTACGGGATGGGCGAGAACTCGTCGCTGCATGATGTGCTGGTTTCTGAGCTGAAAAAGAGAAATGAGACGATTGCTTGTGCAGAAAGCTGCACAGGAGGAGCAATTGCCTCGTTGATTACCTCTGTACCTGGAAGCTCGCAAGTGTTTCGCGGCGGGGTAGTCTGCTACACCAATGAAGTGAAGAATCAGCTGCTCGAAGTACCTGATTCCATGTTGCAAACAGATGGGGCAGTCAGTGAGAAAACAGCTCAATTGCTGGCTGAACATGTACGAGAAAAGCTGGGAGCTACTTACGGGATTTCTGTTACGGGAGTGGCTGGACCCGATCCTTCCGAGGGCAAGCCTGTTGGTCTTGTTTATGTAGGGATCGCGGCAGAAGGAATGCCCACAGTTGTAAAAGAGCTGCGACTTGCCGGAAGAAGGCATGCAATCGTTGGTCGTGCCGCTAAATACGCGTTGTTTTATGCGCTGCAAATGCAAAAAGAAAGGTGATTTTTTCATGACGATTTTTTCCGATTTTCCTTTACATAAATCTATTCTGCAAGCGATTCACGATATGGGCTTCGAGGAGCCATCACCGATTCAGGCAGCTTGCATTCCAAAAGTTCTGGATGGCGGAGACTTGATTGGTCAAGCACAGACAGGTACTGGTAAGACTGCTGCATTCGGGATTCCACTTGTAGAAAAGATTACGCCTGCCAATCGTGTACAAGCGATCGTGCTGACCCCAACTCGTGAGCTGGCTATCCAGGTTGCTGGAGAGCTCTTACGTATCTCGAAATACAACAAAGTTCGTACGCTGCCAATCTATGGCGGACAATCGATCGGACATCAAATTCGTGCACTGCGTCAAGGTGTACAAATCGTTGTAGGTACTCCTGGCCGTGTCATGGACCACTTGCGCCGCAAAACATTGAAGCTGGACAACGTACATACACTCGTTTTGGATGAAGCGGATGAAATGCTGGATATGGGCTTCATCGAAGATATCGAGACAATCATCAATCATATGCCAGATGAGCGTCAAACCTTGCTGTTCTCTGCGACGATGCCGCCAGAAATCAAGCGTTTGGCTACCCGGTACATGAAACAGCCGCAAACGATTGCGGTGAGCCGTGAAGAAGTAACGGCGCCATTGATCGAACAGGTATACTACAAAGTGTTTGACCGGAATAAAGTAGAGAGCCTCTGCCGCATCTTGGACAGTGAGGATGTTGAGCTGGGTATCATTTTCTGTCGTACTAAGCGCGGTGTAGATGAGTTGTCCGAAGTGCTGCAATCCCGCGGATACCTTGCGGACGGCTTGCATGGCGATTTGTCCCAGGCACAACGTGACAAGGTCATGAATGCGTTCCGTGAGGGCTCGATTGAATTCCTGATCGCGACGGATGTAGCAGCACGTGGTATCGACGTAGGAAACGTCTCTCACGTAATCAACTACGATATTCCACAAGACTCTGAGAGCTACGTACACCGTATTGGCCGTACTGGTCGTGCAGGTCGCAAAGGAATTGCGATGACGTTGGTTACGCCTCGTGAAGTAAGACAAATGATGTTTATCCAAAAGCAGACAAAAGCACAAGTGCTCTCTCGCAATGTTCCTTCTTTGGAGGAAGTGGCTGAGCGCAAACAAGAACAATTGCGTGAACAGTTGACTAGCCTTTTGGAAAGCGATGCAATCGCGGATATGTATCAAAAAGTAGCGGATGCTCTCGTAGGTCAATACCCGGCTGAGAAAGTAGCAGCTGCTGCATTGCACCTGGCATTCCATACAGAAGCAGGACAAGGGCAGGAAGCAGAAGCGTACAACTTTGGTGAGACGGGTGCAGCAAAAGGCATGGTTCGCTTCTTCCTGAACGTAGGTCGCAATGCGAATATGAAGCCACAGGATCTGGTACGAGAGATCTCTGAATCTGTTGGTATCCCAGGAAAATCAGTAGGTCGTATCGACATTTTCGAGAACTTCACGTTTGTTGAGGTTCCAGAAGAGGTAGCGGCATTCGTATATGAGTCACTGCGTCAAACCCGTATCAACGGAAAACGAATCAATCTGGAGCCTGCAAAGCCTCGCGGAGCGAAGCGTTCCTAATTAGAGAGTATTACACAAAGCAGTCATTTCTCTGGGAACAACCAGGAAATGACTGCTTTTTTACGATGCGAATATTTGTTCGTAAAAAATACTTGGCAAACACTTCTGTCTCGAGGTATGATGAAGACAAGCAAAAGAGATGCGAAAATTGAAAGGGTGTGTACCATTTGTCAGATCGTCGCGCAGCTTTGGAGAGTGCATTGCGTCAAATAGAAAAGCAATTCGGAAAAGGTTCCATTATGAAGTTGGGGGAAGTATCCAACATCCAAATTTCTACAGCTTCTAGCGGTGCACTTGCTCTAGATATCGCACTTGGTGTGGGTGGGTTCCCACGCGGACGGATTGTTGAGATTTACGGACCAGAGTCTTCTGGTAAAACAACGGTAGCGCTTCATGCCATCGCAGAAGTGCAAAGACAGGGTGGACAAGCTGCGTTTATCGATGCTGAGCATGCATTGGATCCGGTTTACGCTGCTAAGCTGGGTGTGAACATCGATGAATTGCTGTTGTCCCAACCAGACACTGGTGAGCAAGCTTTGGAGATCGCGGAAGCACTGGTGCGTTCTGGTGCGGTAGACATTATCGTAGTCGACTCCGTTGCGGCACTCGTGCCAAAAGCAGAGATCGAAGGCGAGATGGGAGATTCCCACGTAGGTTTGCAAGCACGCTTGATGTCCCAAGCACTCCGCAAGCTTTCTGGTGCCATCAACAAGTCCAAAACGATTGCCATCTTCATCAACCAGCTTCGTGAAAAAGTGGGAGTCATGTTCGGTAACCCGGAAACAACTCCAGGTGGACGCGCTTTGAAGTTCTACGCGAGTGTTCGTTTGGACGTTCGTAAAGCGGAATCTATCAAAGTCGGCAACGACATTTTGGGTAGCAAGACGAAGATCAAGGTCGTGAAAAATAAAGTAGCACCACCATTCAAGGTTGCTGAAGTGGATATCATGTACGGCGAAGGTATTTCCAGAGAAGGTAGCATTCTCGACATCGGTTCCGAGATCGATGTGGTACAAAAGAGTGGCGCATGGTACTCCTTCAATGAGGAGCGTCTCGGCCAAGGTAGAGAGAATTCGAAAGTCTTCCTGAAAGAAAATCCGCACATTGCATCGCAGATTGAAACAAAAGTGCGCGAATACTTCAGCCTAAACCCTGGTTCTGTTCCAGAAGGTGAAGCAGTAAATGACCCAGAGCAAGATGAAGAGCCTGCATTTGATCTGGAGTAATGAAGTGTAGAAGAGCAGCCTGTCGATGAGACAGGCTGTTATTTTAGCTTTGCGAAGGAGTGAATCATCATGAAGAGCGGCCTGATCACTGCCGTTCATCGAGATATCAAACAAAAGCAACGCTATCATATCGATGTAGAAGGCGAGTATGCCATTACCGTACACGAAGACATACTGGTAAAGTACAACCTATTTAAGGGAACAGAATTAGATGAAGCTTTTTGCCGAGAAGTCCTGATCGCAGAAGAAAAGCATAAAGCGTATTTAGGTGCTTTGCGATACCTCGGCATACGCCCACGGACAAGTAGTCAGCTGCATTCTTATTTGGTAGAGAAGGGGTTTTCTACGCAGATTGCCGAAGAGATATGCCAGCGCTGCAAGGATCACGGCTACATCGATGACGAAGCATTTGCGAAGCAATGGGTAGACGAGCGATTGCGTTTGAAGCCGAGGAGCCCGTTTATGCTGCGTATGGAGCTTACCCAGCGTGGAGTGGACAGAACGATTGTAGAGGATGCAGTACGTGGCGTGTCTAGGCAGGCTGAACTAGATGCTGCCCGCGCATTGATAGAGAAGAAGGCGCGACGCATAGAGGGCGCACCGAACCCAGATGAAGAACGCAAGCTGCTGTCTATGCTGATGCGCAAGGGATTCTCTCATGCTATCATTCAACAAATGCGTGAAGAATTGCGTCAGAGAAGCGATAGTTAGACGCAACTCTATTTGCATGATCTTGACAATTCTTGTTCACAAATAATAAAATAGGTTTGTATTTACTTGGTGTATCATATCTTTTTGCGATTTGCTCACTCGTTGCCTATGGAACAACTGAAAAACCGTACGATAACTGTACGGATTCAGCGGACCGAGTAAAATCGGTCTTGTTTTTTAGCCGAATGTTCAAATGTGAGAGCACTCCATGAAAAACAAATGCTTGGAAAGCGGGGAGATGTCTTACAATAAGGAGGTGAAACGAAAAAGCCTATGGATCCTATAATTACTGTTGTCATTGTGCTCGTTGCCCTGCTGATCGGCTTGGGTGCTGGCTACTTCACTCGTAAATCGATTGCGGAAGCAAAGATCTCCAGTGCAGAAGAAGCTGCACGACAGATCGTGGAGGAAGCCAAGCGGGACGCTGAAGCCGTTAAGAAGGAGAAGGTGCTGGAGGCAAAGGATGAAGTGTTCAAGCTTCGATCCGAAGCGGAAACCGAATTGCGTGAGAGACGCAATGAGATCCAGCGTCAGGAACGACGAATTCTACAAAAAGAAGAATCGTTGGACCGCAAGATGGAACAGTTGGAGCGCAAAGAAGAAGAATTGTCTGAGCGTGACCGTGCCATCGCAGAACTGCAAAGCAAGGTAGAGCACTTATATAAAGAGCAAGTATCAGAGCTAGAACGAATCTCCGGCTTGACGCAGGATGAGGCGAAGACGATCATTCTCACGGATGTGGAGAATACCGTCCGTCACGAAATGGCTGTGATGATCAAGGAGATTGAGACTCAGGCCAAGGAAGAAGCGGACAAGCGTGCTCGTGAGATCATTACGACCTCCATTCAACGTTGTGCAGCAGACCACGTAGCAGAAACAACCGTTTCTGTGGTTACGCTGCCAAATGATGAGATGAAGGGACGTATTATCGGACGCGAAGGACGTAACATTCGTGCCCTGGAGACGTTGACTGGTATCGATCTGATTATTGACGATACTCCAGAAGCAGTCATCCTGTCTGGCTTCGATCCGATTCGTCGGGAAATTGCCAAGACAGCGTTGGATAAACTGGTCGCAGACGGTCGCATTCACCCAGCTCGCATCGAGGAAATGGTGGAAAAAGCGCGTCGCGAAGTAGACGAGCGAATCCGTGAATACGGTGAGCAAGCAACGTTCGAAACAGGCGTTCACGGCTTGCATCCAGATCTGATCAAGATTCTTGGACGTTTGCGTTATCGTACAAGCTACGGTCAAAACGTACTGAAGCACTCTATGGAAGTGGCACATCTCGCCGGTTTAATGGCGGCAGAACTGAAAGAAGATGTGAAGCTGGCCAAACGTGCAGGTTTGCTGCATGATATCGGAAAAGCGATTGACCATGAAGTAGAAGGTTCACACGTTGAAATCGGTGTAGAACTGGCTAAGAAGTACAATGAACATCACGTAGTAGTGAACAGTATTGCATCTCATCACGGTGATACCGAACCAACTTCCGTCATTGCTATGCTCGTGGGAGCTGCTGACGCTCTGTCTGCCGCACGCCCAGGTGCACGCCGTGAGACATTGGAAACATATATCAGACGTTTGGAGAAACTGGAAGAAATCTCTGAGTCGTTCGATGGCGTAGAAAAGTCTTATGCAATTCAAGCAGGACGCGAAATTCGCGTGATGGTTCAACCTGATAAGATTGACGATGCGGAAGCTACCCGTCTGGCACGGGATATCACGAAACGAATTGAAAATGAACTTGACTACCCAGGTCATATTAAAGTAACGGTTATCCGTGAAACACGGGCAGTTGAGTATGCAAAGTAAAGTGGCTGCGTGCCACTTTACTTTTTTTGTAGCACACCCAAATGCTTGACGAAGTCAAGTTTTCTAATGAGCAGAGGAATTGTGTATACTAGCAATGAGGTGATTTGGTAATGAAGTTGTTATTCATTGGAGATATTATGGGCTCGCCTGGCAGAGAGATCGTGAAAACATATCTGCCGTTACTGAAACGAAAATACAACCCTACCTTTATCGTAGCGAATGGAGAGAACGCTGCGCATGGTCGCGGTATTACAGAGAAAATTACCAAGGAGCTTTTCGCGTGGGGCGTTCAAGCGATTACGCTCGGGAATCATACGTGGGACCAAAGAGAAATTTTCGATTTTATTGATGATGAGCCGCGGATGATTAGACCCGCGAACTTCCCAGAAGGGGCTCCTGGAAAAGGGATTACATATATCAAACAACATGAAGGGGAACTAGCCGTCATTAATTTGATGGGGCGTACGTTCTTGCCGCCGCTCGATTGTCCGTTCCAAATGGCTGACAAGCTAGTAGAGCAAGCTCGGAAGCGTACGAAGCTCATTTTTGTAGACTTTCATGCGGAAGCCACATCGGAAAAGCAAGCAATGTCATGGTATCTCGATGGGAAGGTTACGGCGGTCGTGGGGACACATACCCATGTGCAAACCGCTGATGAACGTATTTTGCCTCAAGGAACCGGATTTTTGTGTGATGTAGGAATGTGTGGCCCGAGTAATGGCATTTTGGGGATGGAGCGAGAAGCTGTTATTAAGAAATTTTTGACACAGCTCCCTGTTCGCTTTGAGGTAGCGCCAGATCCTGCGCAGTTGAATGCGGTGCTGATTACTCTAGATAAAACGACTGGGCACGCGAAAAAAATGGAACGAATCAGAATTGACTCTGACCATCCGTTTATGGAATAATGGGAATAAGATTAGAATTTTTTGAATCTTTCAAGCAAGTTAGCAGGAATTTTTAGGGGTTATGCGAATATCATTCTAATGATGACAGGATTCCTATCAGACGGGAGGTTCAAAAAGGATGGAAGTATTAAAAGTTTCAGCAAAGTCTAACCCCAATTCCGTAGCTGGTGCCCTTGCCGGAGTTCTTCGTGAACGAGGCGCGGCTGAGATCCAAGCCATTGGCGCTGGGGCGCTTAATCAAGCTGTGAAGGCAGTAGCAATCGCACGAGGGTTCGTAGCGCCGAGTGGAGTTGACCTCATTTGTATTCCAGCCTTTACCGACATCGTGATTGATGGAGAAGAGCGAACTGCAATCAAATTAATCGTAGAACCCAGATGATACAACTGCAAATGCTTCACCTGCCTGTTTGTTCGAAGAATGAACAGGTTTTTTCGTTTTTCCAGAAGTATGACCTCCGAAGTGATCGAAGAGAAGGAGCGTTTCCATATGAAAATCTTTGATGCGCATAGCGATGTATTATGCAAGCTATGGCAGAACCCCGAGCTGGACTTTTATAAAGAAGACAAGCTCTTGCAAGCTGGTTTTACCGCTCTTGAAAAAGGGAATGTAGACATACAAGTGCTTGCCTGTTTCGTCCCTTCTCAAGTGCCGTTTGGACGTCGCTTTCATTCTGTACTAGAAATGATCGATATTTTTTATCAAAAGGTGGCCAATGATAAATTCCGGCCGATTTTCACAAAGGCAGATTTGACTGAATGCGTATTAAAGGGACAGAAAGGGGCTATTCTGTTTGTAGAAGGTGCGCATGCATTAGAAGAGAGTCTGGTTCAGCTACGTACGTGGTTCCGGCTTGGTGTACGAGGAATGACGCTCACCTGGAATCATGGCAATGCCCTAGCAAGTGGAAATGGAGAGCCGAATCCAGGTGGACTTACTTCCTTTGGACGAGAAGTCATAGATGAAATGAATCGGCTGGGGATGATCATTGATGTTTCGCATTTGGCCGATCCTGGATTCTGGGATGTACTAGAATGCTCGAAAGCACCAGTGATCGCATCCCACTCGAACGTGAGAAGCCTATGCAATCACTCTCGCAATTTGACGGATGAGCAAATTCGAGCGTTAATCGCCAAAGATGGCGCGATTGGCTTGACGTTTGTAGACTTCTTTACCGTGACGGACAAGCGCACGGTTTGGATCGATGACTTGCTGCGCCACTTGGATCACATCTGCGCGTTGGGTGGCGTAAACCACGTAGGTTTTGGCTCTGATTTCGATGGTATTACCGAGACGTTTGGGGACATGGCATCCGCGGCAGATTACTCCCAGTTACTAGAAGCTTTGTTAAAACGATATAAAGAGGCGGAAGTATTGAAATTTGTGCAAGGAAATTGGTTGCGTGTTTTCGGAAACGTGCTACAATAAAGCATGAGGATATTAATGTACCAAGTTCAACATTAAAATTCAGGTCAAAAGTAAGTTGAGTAAAAGCACTTGCAATTTGACATGGACAGGACTACAATTGTTACTGTCTATGCACAGAAATGTCACATCTTATCAGTATTTTCAAGGTGTGATAGGGCAGCTTTTCTCACAGTCACTGAAAGGGTGGAATCTGAATGATTAGTCAACTTTCCTGGAAAGTTGGAGGACAGCAAGGGGAGGGCATCGAGAGTACTGGTGAGATTTTCTCGATGGCAATGAACCGGATGGGGTACCATCTGTATAGCTACCGTCACTTCTCTTCCCGTATTAAGGGTGGACACACGAACAATAAAATTCGCGTGAGCACAACGCCAATGCGTGCGATCTCTGACGATCTGGACATTCTCGTAGCGTTTGACCAAGAGACGATCGATTTCAATGCGCATGAGCTGCGTGAAGGCGGTATCATTATCGCGGACGCGAAATTTAATCCAAAGTTGCCGGACGGCTTGAAGCCAGTTCGCTTCTTCACTGTACCACTGACTGAGATCGCTGATGAGCTGGGAACTTCCCTGATGAAAAACATGGTGTCGATTGGTGCGTCCAGTGCCATCCTCGGCATTTCAGTGGAAAGCTTCCGTCCCATTGTTGAAGATATGTTCCTCCGCAAGGGCGAAAAAGTGGTTGAAAAGAACATGGATGCCATTCGCCGCGGTTTTGATTTTGTAAATGAATTGACTGGTGGTCAACTGCCTGAGTTCCAAATGGAAAAGGCTGATCCACAAAAACAACTGTTCCTCATCGGTAACGATGCGATCGCTCTGGGTGCTGTAGCAGCAGGCTGCCGTTTCATGCCAGCTTACCCGATCACACCTGCTTCCGAGGTAATGGAATACTTGATTAAAAAGCTGCCTAAATTGGGCGGTACTGTTATCCAAACAGAAGACGAGATTGCTGCAATTACGATGGCAATCGGTGCTAACTTCGCGGGTGCGCGTTCCTTGACTGCTTCTGCAGGTCCTGGTCTGTCCCTGATGATGGAAGCAATTGGTCTGGCTGGTATCACGGAACAACCAGTTGTTATCGTGAACACACAGCGTGGTGGCCCATCTACTGGTATGCCTACCAAAATCGAGCAATCCGATGTGAATGCTATGATCTACGGTACGCATGGTGACATTCCAAAAGTAGTTATCGCGCCAAGCACAGTAGAAGAGTGCTTCTACGATGCAATTGAAGCGTTTAACATTGCGGAAGAATACCAATTGCCTGTTATCCTGATGACAGACTTGACGCTGTCCTTGGGTAAACAAACCGTTGTTCCATTTGACTACAGCAAAGTAGAAATCCGCCGCGGAAAACTGCTTGCTGGACAAGAATTGCCAGAAAAAGAGCAAAACGACCTGTTCAAACGTTATGAAGTAACAGAAGACGGCGTTTCTCCTCGTGTTATTCCTGGTCAAAAATACGGTCTGCACCACGTAACTGGTGTTGAGCATGATCAAACTGGTCGTCCATCTGAGAATGCTGCTAACCGTATTCAACAAATGGATAAACGTATGCGCAAAATGGAAGGCGTCCTGAAAAGCTTCAAAGGCGCTGTAACAGCAGATGCTCCTCACGCTGATGCGGATGTTCTGGTTGTGGGTATCAACTCCACAATTGGTACTATTCAAGAAGCAAAAGGCCGTCTGGAACAAGAGGGAATGAAAGTAAACCATGCACAAATCCGTTTGCTGCATCCGTTCCCAACTGAAGAAATCAAAGCACTCGTAGATAAAGCGAAGAAAGTTGTTGTTGTTGAGCACAACGCTCAAGCGCAAGTAACAAGCTTGCTCAAACAACACGTTGGAAACGCTGAAAAAATCGAATCCGTGCTTAAATATGACGGTAACCCATTCCTGCCGAAGGAAATCTATGCTGAAGTGAAGGAGCTGGTAAAACATGGCGACTATGAAAGAGTTTCGAAATAACGTAAAGCCAAACTGGTGCCCAGGCTGTGGAGACTTCTCCATCCAAGCGGCTATTCAACGCGCTGCAGCGAACGTAGGTCTGGAACCTGAAAATCTGGCGGTTGTTTCCGGTATCGGTTGCTCTGGTCGTATTTCCGGCTACATCAACTGTTATGGTTTCCACGGTATTCACGGACGTTCCCTGCCAATCGCACAAGGTGTGAAAATGGCGAACCGCGAGCTGACAGTTATCGCAGCAGGTGGTGACGGGGATGGTTTCGCGATCGGTATGGGCCATACTGTACACGCTATCCGTCGTAATATGAACGTTACGTACATCGTAATGGATAACCAAATCTACGGTCTGACAAAAGGTCAAACCTCCCCGCGTTCCGCGACTGGTTTCGTGACCAAGTCTACACCGGCAGGTTCCATCGAGTCCTCGATTTCTCCAGTTGAACTGGCGCTGTCTGTAGGTGCGACATTCGTTGCTCAATCCTTCTCCAGCGATCTGAAGGGCTTGACTGAACTGATTGAAAAAGGTATCCAACACGAAGGCTTCTCCTTGATCAACGTATTCAGCCCTTGTGTAACCTACAACAAGGTAAACACATACGACTGGTTCAAAGAGAACATCGTACCAGTAGACACGCTCGAAGGATACGATCCACATGACCGTATCAAAGCAATGTCTACCTCTATGCAACACAAAGGCCTGATTACAGGTCTGATCTACCAAAACACTGAGCAAAAACCTTACGAAGCTCTCGTAAATGGCTTCAAAGAAGAAGGTTTGGTGAACCAAGACATTCGCTTGTCTGAAGAAGACTTCGAAAAATTGGTTAAAGAATTTGCTTAAGTTTGATAGAGTGAAAAACCTCTCCTTAATGGGAGAGGTTTTTTTATTACATACGATCGCGCCACTGCCTGTACACGAGCATGACAAGGAAAAAGACGACCAGTTGACCAAAGAGTGGATATAGGAAGCGGAGAAGCGAGCTAAAACCGATAAAACTAATCAAATAACAAATCAGCAAAATCCCGAGAAGTACAGTCGGACCTCGAAGGGGGGTAACTTGTCTAATCTGTTGGGCTAGACCAAAAACGTTAGCTACAAGAGTCGAGAAAATTTCAGCATACACCAATAGGGAGAACAAAAAGGGAATAGTCGGTCCCAAGCCTTGCAGCACAGCAATCATGGGCATTTCCGCGTGATGAATTCCCGGCATTTTTACAGATAGAGAAGCGTAGGCGAGTAAGAGCAGAAGGCCTATTCCCAACCCGCCGATGATTCCCCCCAGGATGAGAGGCTTCTCACTCGTACTCTGTCTGCCCATCGGAATCAAAACCGCTTGTGTAAGCGTGACATTTAAGGCAACATAATAAAAGGGAGAACTAAGCCACGCCCAAGGCCGTAACGATTCGACTACGACATTCGTATCTAACCATGGCTTCGTATAAAGGAAGACAAGTACAGTAAAGCCAATGAGCATCGGAACAAAAATGCTGTTCACGTGATGGATGGCAAACAGCCCTTTTTTCGTCACGAAAAAAATCAAAATCATGCTAAACCAAATGCCGATTTGGGGAGATAATCGAAAAGACTCCCAAAATATCGCGCCGGTAGCAGCGAGCATGACGGAGGTAGTGCCTAGCAATACGGTTAGAAGCAAGGTATTAAATACAGTGCCAAACGGATGCCCAAATAAATAGGTGCTGACTTCTTGATAGGAATCGGCCTGAATCCGATAGGCAATCAGCATGACACGGATGCCTGCCCAAATAAACAGCGTCGTCGCCAGAATGATGCCCACTAAGCCTTGTGTTCCATATTGAACAAAGAACTCTACAATTTCTTTGCCAGAGGCAAAACCAGCTCCTACGACTGTCCCAATATACGTAAAAGCGATCTGCCATGCGGCTCTCCATGTTCCTTGCATCTCAGACCTCCTGTCCCACCTTATTCCATCCTATGAGAGGGAGTGAACCGAATATGCGCGTTACCGTGTTAGGCTATCAATCTCCTTATCCTGGCCCTGGAGGTGCTACTCCTGGTTATCTGATTGAGACAGACCGTGTCAAAATTCTTCTCGACTGCGGCAGCGGTGTTCTTGCACAGTTAGGAAAGCATTTGCCCATTTATGAGCTGGATGCCATGCTCTTATCTCACTATCATCATGATCATGTTGCGGATGTAGGAGTGATGCAGTACGGTTTGATGGTTCATCAGCTATTTGGCCAAAGACCTGCTGACAAGCCGCTACCGATCTTCGCACCAGCGCTCCCAGTGACCAATGCTCAGTCATTGGTGTATCGAGATGCGACCACATTTACCCCAATCACAGAAGAAACGTCTGTTACCATCAGGGACGTCTCGATCACTTTTTTACGGACAGACCATGGTGATGGAGATCCATGCTACGCTATGCGCTTGGAAGCAAACGGACGTGTCCTCGTATACGGAGCTGACAGTGGACCAGGTACAACCTGGAAAGGGTTTGCAAATCAAGCGGATTTGTTTATTTGCGAAGGGACCTATCTGGATTACAATTTACCAGCGAAGCCAAATGGGCACCTGTCTGTTCGCCAGGCGGCAGAACTGGCACAATCCTTATCCTGCCGTTCTTTATTAGTTACGCATTTGTTTTACGGCTATGAGGAGTCTCAAGTAATTGCGGAGGCCAATGCCTTTGTCGCAGGCCCAGTTTATGCGGCGCGCATCGGTCTGCAAATCGATTTATAACGTTGTTTGTGTACATAGAGAGGAGAGTTGACTGTGTTTCCAAATGTATTAGAAGTCGCACGTAAATTAATCCGTGAACGGGTACAAGTAGGAGAAACTGTTGTAGACGCCACGATGGGAAATGGAAATGACACCTTATTTCTTGCGCAATTGGTGCAAGAAGAAGGGAAGGTAATCGCCTTTGATATCCAGCCGCAGGCGATTGAGAAAACGAGAGAGAGACTCGAGAGAGAAGGTCTGGCGAACAGGGTAGAAATGAAGCTCGCCAGTCATGAGGAAATTGACAAGCTGGAGATTAATGCCGCGGCGATCATGTTTAATTTGGGCTATTTGCCGGGTGGAGACAAAGAAATCACAACACAAGCGAGCAGTACCATTCGGGCGATTCAATCAGGGTTGAGGATACTCAGACCAGGCGGAATCATGACGGTAATGATTTACTGGGGACATTCGGCGGGAGAAACGGAAAAAGAGGCAGTGGAAGCATTTTGCCACGAGCTAAGTCAATTGGATTATTTGGTTTTAAAATACCAATATATCAATCAGCAAAACCAAGCCCCGTTTTTACTGGCCATCGAACGCAGGGAACAATAAAGAGAACGAAACGGGATCCTTTCCCGGGCAAGCGCAGCATCCGACATCATTCCTATGGGAAAGCAATTATTTTGTCAGGTCACGGAGAGGTGTACAAAAATAGGCACGCTCTTGCCCTTTCTGGCACATACCCTATGTAGAGCAATGTGGCAAGGGGGATCTACGTGGACAGAATCGGGATAATGTTGGATTGGGCCCTTATGGAGAAAGGAATTCATGGCATCAATTCATATGAGCGTCTGCCTTATTATGTCGAAATCGGTAAAGAGCTTGGATTGGAGCCTGTTTTTTTCCATCCGCGGCATGTGAAGCCAGGAGATGAAAGGGTCAAGGGATATTTTTGGAACGGAAACCGACTCGTCTCACAACTGGTTTCAGTCCCGCGAGTCATCCACAATCGTGTTTTGACAGGGGATGCAAAAGCGCGGAATGTGATTCGAAGATTGAGCCAAAAGAAGACGGTGTTCAATGGCTTGGTTGTACGGGATAAGCGAAAAGTACACCAGATGCTCTGGAAAAACGAACAAATCCGTAGCTATCTGCCGCATACGGTGCCTTATTCGATGGAGCAGTTACGTCAGTTCTTGGATAAGTACCAGGTGGTGTACGTCAAGCCTTCGATTGGATCAGTCGGAATTGGGGTAGCACGTATTGAACGGCAAGGAGGAAATTATCACTTCATTGCATCGAAAAAACGGCAGATTTTATCTCATTCGCAGATACTCTCCACGGTACGACGCTGGGTCGGTAACAAAAGATTTCTGATCCAGCGAGGAATTCCTTTGGCGCGCTATGGAGGAAAAACGTTTGATATTCGTGTTTCGGTGCAGAAAAACAAAGAGAAGCAGTGGACTGTGAGCGGGATGGTTGCCAAGGTCGCCAATAAGAAAAACAAGCTGAGCAATCTCTCTCGAGGAGGGACAGCAGTACCGTTTTCGGAAGCTTTGGTACCCATCTTTGCTGAGGTGAAACAACAACAAGCGGTCATAGAGAGAGTTGGCATAGCGGCGGTGGAAATTGCGAAGCAGTACGGTCGGCATTTTTCATCATTAGCAGATCTAGGCATGGATATGGGAATTGACGAGCGAGGTAATCCGTATTTAATTGAAGTCAATGTGCGTGATCAGCGCTATTCGTTTTTCAAGGCTGGAGAGAAGGCGATGTTTAAACAAACATACCGTCATCCACTGGAATATGCGCAGACATTACTCGCTGAAAAAAAGAAACGGAAGCATCAGCTGCTATCGCCAAGCTATATGTTCTAAAGAAGAAACGCAGAAGAATGTGAAAAAGACGGTGGCAATTATTGCCCCGTCTTTTCGTATGTGGTGACCTACGATTCTGCCGGCTGTTGTTGGTCAGCTAAAGGAAAGGGCAGATTGCGAAAGTGACGATATGCCAAAGCCAATATCGATTTTCGAGTCAAGATTCCTTGGAAATAGTGCTCGTCGTCTTCTATGCAGACGAAAGGGTGATTAATGGATATTTCCAATGCTTTCAAAAATTCATCGGTGTCGCGCAATCGAGGGACCTTCGTATCCATCACATCATCGACAATATGTTCGGACATACGTTCGGTCTCGAAGCGTTCCAGACCTAGAGTCTTATTCATGATCATATTCGTGCTGATTAACCCATGCAAACGATACTGATGATCCAGTACAGGAACAGCTGAATAGCCGGACTTGATTAGGACTAGCAGGGCATGCTCAAGCGAATTACCTAACTGCACATGTGCGACCTTTGTGGACGCGATTATGAGATCTTTGATCGGAATATGTAACAAAGGGATCTCTTGATTCATCCAGATCCACCACCTTTTCTTTCTGTCGTCTATAGCAGTAAGCACTGCTTGTGGTCCTCTTCTATGATACCGTAAGCGAGGTACAAACGGTAGGGCTACATTTAGAAAGCTTGGGGTTGCCAACCCTTTGGTGGGCATTAGATGAAAAAAAGCCCGGCAGTTACGCCAGGCAAGTAATCGAGGTGTGGAACAATCGTCCCTAGTTCTAGTATGGAAGATCATGTTGCTTTTTACATTAGGAGTTTGGAGGAAACCAGGTTCTCCCTTACGCTTTATACGTTTGATTTTTGAAAATCGGTTTTGCTTCCACCCGTTTTTTCCGATTGAACCAAAAGGACATCGTCGTCAACTCATAAAGGAAAATGCACAGTGGCGGTGTAATCACGAACATGCCGAGAACTATTGACGGTGTTGACCAGCCTAGTCGATGAATGACGTAGCTCTGCAGTAAGAACAAGATCAACGGATGAACCAAATAGATAGCCATATTTTGTTTGGCCAACCGGGCAAGCCAAGGACCGAGTTTAGGCAGTTTGCCGAGATAACTAGATGCAGGGTAAAAGCTGATGATCACACAGAGTGTGTACACCAAGTAAAGCGGTTCGAAAATATTCATGCTCTCGTAATAGCTTTTGGAGCCGGAAAGATAGCTGTACGCCATCCACACGGCTGCACTTGCGATCACAAGGATAGAAGGTATTTGAAGGCGTTTCACCCACGTCCGCCATTTATCTACATTCATCCCTGCATAAGCGCCGAGTGCAAAAGTAAATACGTACATGAAAACATAATGCTGTCCGTAAACATAACTGTGCTGTATGAGGGACAGGAATGGGGTTGCAGCCCAATCAATGGCCCATAAAGGCTTGATAAACAAATAGTGGTAGAGAACGTACAGACCAGCTTGTCCTATAAATAGGGCGATGATCCAGCGGAAGTTCAAGTACCGTTCCACCCACGGTTTAATCAGGCAAAACAACAAGCACAGTTGCAAGTAAAGCGGAATGTAGTACAGGTGGTAGAAAGAGCTACCCGTAAACAGACTATCGAAAAACGGTCCTACCAGCACGGCCGGGTCAAAGGTTTGGTGTTTAAAATAGGTGAAGATGGCCGTCCAAATTACGTAAGGAAAAATAACCGCGCGCCAGCGTTTTTTCCAGAAAGCAAGCCAATCCAATTGTCGGTTCTGATACCAGTAAAACAGCAGCATTCCAGTTGCAAATATAAACAAAGAGCGACCGAATTTTAACAAGATGATTAGAACGGCTTGTAAATCACTATTCCACGGATACGTCTTCTCATTTGAGAGAAAAAAACTGAGGATGTGAATCATCAAGACAGTAAGAGCCCCAAAAACAAAAAGGGCATTCAGATCCTGAAACGTCCCCTTTCGATTGCTATTCATAATTCCTCCAGAATTTTACCGGCAGCACCTGAGAATCAAAAGCAAGTAAAATGCCCGTTATTCGGGTAAGTGCCAGTCAGGTGCGGCCAGTTCTTTTGCGGTATAAGAAAATAAGTGTAGTCGTTGCGACAAATGATGCCTCGACTCTGTCACTAATTCATTTTGCACATAAAAGGGGGTAGGTGATACAGCCCACTCAGAACGGATTGTCTCCAATAGACGTGCTTTCACATCATCTATAGTGGCCAATTTTCCAGTCAAACTCGCAATGCTGCCAACAGTAGAAGCATCGATGGAAGGAATTGGCTTATGACTTTGCATTTCATCCAAGCCTGCGAGACGGTAAAAGCGTTCCATCCATTCCCCACGTGGCCGATCATCTACGTTAATGCATAACTGCAAAATAGAGCCGTGTCGCGTGCGTCTTTGTGCCATACCTCCGATTTTTTTACCGTGAATAGAAAAATCGTATTCCCCTGCACAATAGGAACCCGTCACTTCTCCAAATTCCAGCTTCCCGTAATCGCGCAGGCCCACATTAAGAAGCTGGGCTACAAACGAGAAGAAGGAGTCAATAGAAATCGAAGTATCGGGCAATAAACAAGCCATATTGAGTACGCCAGCATCAAGCGGAACACAAGCTCCACCAGACGAGCGAAGAACACAACCAAAGCCATCTTGACCGAATTCACGCAAGGCTTGCTGGAGATGAGGAAGCTTGGCGTCTCTGCGGCCGAGATACAGCGCCTGATCGTACACCCAGAGATGAATCACCGGGGTTGCAGATTCAGATTGCATGCTGGCTGCCAACGCTTCATCACGGATTAAAGGCTCAAGTGGACTATCCTGGTAGGTACCGGAGTCCATCCAGCGAAACGGTTGATTAACAGAAAATGACATAGGAAGGCTCCTTCACAGGACAAGAATAGCTACCATTATAACATTTGAAATGCGGTTATTTCTACGTTTTCGCCATCTTTTTTCCGTTTGGTAGAACATACATGTCAAGTAGAGTGAAAAAATACCCGACAGGCCAAATAGCTTGTCGGGTCAAAATATGGTTCTTTATTTGGTCTCCTTGAAGGAGAAATTGTCCAGATAGGTCGTTTTGCGAGGCGCGTTTTCAGTTGCCTCTTCTTGCAGGTACAGACCGAGCTTTGTGCCTTCTTGTTTCACATACTGTTGACCGAACAAGTATTGATCGTTCAGATAAATGGAAACAGTGTTCTCGTTAACTTCTACTTTTAAGCGATTACTGGATTTCAGCTTGTAGGAGCTAGAAGTAATGATGTCAATATCGTCTTCCTCGACATCATTCACTTTACCTAAAACAACGCGATCTTTTTGGACGAATACAACATTGGCTTTTCCGTCTTTACCGTTGAAGTAAAGGCCTCCTAAGCCTTCACTACCTACGACATTGACATCGACGCTCAATTCGTATTTCTTAACTTTGTCAGACTCATTCCAATCCAGTGGCAGGAAGTAGTGATCCAGATCATCATCATCGGATTCCGCTGTCACTTGTTTGCTTGCGACCTCCCAGTTTCCAGTCGCTTTGTCTGTATCCCAGTTCTTCAATTTGGAATCAGAGAAAGAATCGCTGATATTGATTCGCTCTGGTTCTGGCTGAGGTTTCGGTTGACCAGGGGTAGGGAATACAATTTTGATCTCATCATCATCGTCACGATCCAAAATAGCACGATAGAGCAAAGAAGCGGCTTCCGCACGAGTAATCGGATCTTGTGGACGGAAATTGCCATTGTATCCTTTCATCAGATCGGTTTGGATCGCAATCGCAATATACGGACGCAGAGCTGACGAAATATCGTCGTAATCACGGAATTTTTTCAATTGATTCAAGTCGGCTTTGTACTTTTGATCGTAGCCCAACAGGCGTACCAATGCGACAGCAATGTCTTCACGTACTGCCGCTTGATCTGGCTTATACGTGTAGGTGGAGCCTGATTTGTAACCAGTCAAGTAAGGCTTGGCGTATTCCACATACAGAAATGCCCAGTGCTGACGCGGTACATCTTTAAAGGTTTGGTCGACGTAGCGTTTGTTAATATCTACATCTGCTGCTGCGATCATAATCTTGGCAAATTCGGCGCGGGTAACTTCATTGTTCGGTCTAAATGTCCGATTGTCGTACCCTTTGATGATCCCTTTTGCCGCCATCTCCGTAATTTCCTTGTATGCCCAATGGCTACGTGGAACGTCTGAGAACGAAGGAGTGGAAGCGGCACCGACGACAGGGATAACCGTTAAGAACATCAACACCGACAAAAATACGGCTAGTGCTCTTTTCATGTTAACCTCCTCAAAATAGCAATGTAGTTTTTGTTGACTGCTATTCAGACGGCGAGTGGGCTTGTATTGTTGCAGGAGAAAAAAATATTATGGTGAAAATAGGAAAAAAGGCTGAGTTTCAAAAAATTTGGCAGGAAAGGAGGAGCATGTACCAATGGTAAAGGCATGCTTGTTTGATTTGGATGGAACGCTTTTGGATCGGGAACGGGCGGTGGATGCATTTTTGGCACGACAATACGAGCGTACATGGCCGCTCCAGAAAAGAATGTCTCTGAATGCGTTCATGTCCCGTTTTCATGAGCTGGACCAGCGTGGGTATGTGTGGAAAGACGTTGTCTATCAGACTATCGTGGAAGAGTCAAAGATCGAAGAAATGACTTCTGCATTTTTATTAGAAGAATACGTACAGTTATTTTGGCAGGACTGTCTGGCATTTACAGGCGTAGTTGAAACACTTCAGATCTTACAACAATCGGGCATGAAGCTAGGGATCATAACGAATGGACGCAGTGAATTTCAAATGAAAAACTTGAATGCGATTGGAATTGAACCATTTTTTCATGCCATTTTGATTTCGGAGCGGGAAGGGGTGTCCAAGCCAGAGTTAATCATATTTGAAAGAGCGTTGGATCGGCTTGGAGTGAAAGCGAGTGAAGCGGTTTATGTGGGGGATCACCCGGTTAACGATGTACAAGGTGCGCGTTGGGCAGGGATGAAGGCCGTTTGGAAGCGGGACAAGTTTTGGGGGGATAACGTGGAGGCAGACGCTATCATCGAAGAAATCCCTCAACTGATCACTATCCTAGGAGAGTGGCGAGAAAAATAGAGGAATCGCCATCAGCAAACACAGACCAGGAGGTTCAGGCGAACATAACAACCGAATCTGCCCTAAGCGATTTGCGTGCGCCGATGATGTCTTTCTTTGAATACGAAGATCGTCATTATGACTTCTGGGCAGCCAACAGGGATAGCGAGCATCTCACCAAACAACCACATCCTCTTTCCGGGAATACCCAGAGATGATCGAAACGGTCACTCGCCGTTTCGTACATATTTTGCCTCATAATGGTTATTATGCATTAGCTTTTGTATCACCCAAAATGCTATAATTCTTTATTGGTTACTTATGTAGATGATTTTAGCTGAGGTGATACATGATGAAGGAAACGAAAGAGGCGACTGTGGACTTAAAATCCGATAAGTCTCCAAAGAAAACGGAAGACTATGCGAAATACTTCCAGGCCCCCTCTCTGAAAGATGCGAAAAAGCGTGGTAAGGAAGAGATTTTAGTCCATTACGATTTTAATATCCCAGAAGACATGCAGAACATCGGAAAAGGAAAGCGTTATCATGTTCGTACGTATGGCTGCCAAATGAACGAGCATGATTCGGAGACGATTTCTGGTATCTTGCAGGCAATGGGCTATACCTCCTCTGACTCTGTCGAAGATGCGGATGTCATCCTATTTAATACCTGTGCGATCCGCGAAAATGCAGAGGATAAAGTATTTGGCGAGCTTGGCCACATGAAGCGGCTCAAGAATAACAATCCGAATCTGATCCTCGGTGTTTGCGGCTGTATGTCCCAAGAAGAGAAAGTCGTCAAGAAAATCCTGAAAAGCTACCAGCAGGTTGACTTGATTTTTGGAACGCACAATATTCACCGACTGCCAGAACTGTTGCGCGATGCGATGTTCAGCAAAGAAATGGTGATTGAGGTTTGGTCCAAAGAAGGCGATATCGTCGAAAATATGCCGAAGCTCCGCGAAGGAAACACCAAGGGCTGGGTTAACATTATGTACGGCTGTGACAAGTTCTGTACGTACTGTATCGTGCCGTATACCCGCGGAAAAGAGCGCAGTCGACGCCCGGAAGATGTGATTGCGGAAGTTCGTGATCTCGCTCGCCAAGGCTTTAAAGAAATCATGCTTCTTGGACAAAACGTCAATGCGTATGGGAAAGATTTTGAGGATATCGAGTATGGTTTTGGAGACCTGATGGACGAGGTCCGCAAGATTGATATCCCGCGTGTGCGCTTCACGACAAGTCATCCGCGTGATTTTGACGATCACTTGATCGAGGTGCTAGCAAAGGGCGGCAACCTGGTGGAGCAAATCCATTTGCCTGTCCAATCCGGTTCGACAGAAGTACTCAAGCTGATGGCGCGCAAATATTCGCGTGAGCATTATCTGGAGCTCGTTCGCAAAATCAAGGACGCGATCCCGAATGTCTCGCTTTCTACCGATATTATTGTTGGCTTCCCAGGCGAAACCGATGAGCAGTTTGAAGATACCATTTCGATGGTGGAAGAGGTCAAGTATGAATTTGCGTATACCTTCATTTACTCCCCACGTGAAGGTACACCGGCTGCTGTCATGGAAGACAACGTACCAATGGAAGTGAAAAAAGCGCGCTTATATCGACTCAACGAAGTGTTGGCTCGCATCGCACTGGAGCAGAACAAAAAACTGCAGGATCAGGTTGTCGAGGTACTGGTGGAAGGAGAATCGAGGACGAATGCGGAAGTGCTTGCGGGACGTACGCGTACGAACAAGCTGGTCCATTTCACCGGCGACAAATCCTTGATCGGACAGTATGTGCACATAAAAATTACAGATGCGAAAACGTGGACACTCCACGGAGAACTCGTATCCAAAGTTGAGGTGTAGGTCATAATGGAACAAACAAACGTGTATACCCAGAATGAAATTCTTGAGAAAGCTCGCGAACTTGCAGCTATGATCGCGCGTACCAATGAAGTCGATTTCTTCAAACGTGCCGAACTGCAAATCAAGCACAATGAACGTGTGCAAGATTTAATTGATACATTGAAGCAGAAGCAAAAGCAAATGGTGATGTTTGAATCGATCAACAAGCCGGAACTGGTGAAAAAAGTGGAAGGCGAGTATAACCAATTGCATGAGGAGCTGGATTCCATTCCAATCGTTACGGAATTCAAGCAATCGCAGGTCGATGTGAACGATCTTTTGCAAATGGTCACGAACGTGATCACGAACACCGTTTCGGAGCGTATTATTTTGGATACAGGCGGAAACCCATTGACCGGAGAGACGGGTGGCGGGCCTGAAAAGAAAAAATCTGGCGGTTGCTGCTCCTAAATCTTGATAGAAAGCCTTCCCGGCGCTGTTTTGATGAATACCCAACAACTTTCCCAAATATAAGGTGGTTGTTTGCACGCTAGTCGAATGCCCTGCATACAAATGTACAGAAACGTTGTATGGAGGAGGTAACGAAATGTCGGGTATAGACAAAGATCTACAGTGCCGGGAACTTATCGCGAAAGCAGTCTGCGGCAAAGGCCATAAATTTTCTATTACCACCCACACCATCATACCGTCGCAAACTCCTTCGACGATCCTCGGATGCTGGATTATAAACACGAACTTCCAAGCAGAGAAAGTCGGAGATGCCGTTGAAGTATCTGGTACGTATGACGTCAACCTGTGGTTTTCGTTTGCTAATAACACGCAAACCGAAGTCAAGCGGGAAACGGTTCAGTTCTCCGTACTCGTACCGCTTACGTTCTTCGACAAGAACTGCAGAGGCGATCTGGAAATCGTTGCACGCGCCGTGGAGCAACCGAAGTGCATAAAAGCGGAGTTAAGTGGTGGTGGCACAATCACAGTCAGGGTTGAAAGCGAATATGCAGTAGAGGTCATTGGAGAAACAAAGGTGTGCGTTGTTGTCTGCAATAGTTGTGATGACAAAGAATTCCATCTGGTTGACGACTTTGAAGATAACAGTGACGAGTTTGATGACTTTGATTCCGCTACGCTACTCGACGAGCTCGACTAAAGAGGAGAAATTATCTCCTCTTTTTTCTTTTTTTCGGATATGTACCATTCACACTTTTTTCTGGGCGCAGTCATAAGATAACGAGAGAATAGCGGGGGAGTGTGGAAGGCATGATTCTACGCACAAAGGCGAGTCAGCGAGCTAACAAGCAGGAAACGCCAGCAACACAACCGATGACGGCCAACGCTAAAGAAGTCGTAGCTTATTTGCATCGTCCAGAAATCGGGCGCTGGTTGCTCCGGCAAGGGAGAATACCTGTAACGACAGGAAAAGCAGCGCGACCAGGCTGGCGGACATATAGGATCTGTCTTTACCAAGACTATGTATTGGATATCGTCAGGAGCGAGGAGCAATCACAATGGCTGCTGCACCGGATGGAGGAACCCGAATGGTATTCCGTCTCGTTGCCTTCCACCGAAACGGAGGTTCAGGTGGTGCAAGGGCTGGCTGCTCGTAGTTTGTATGCAGCTGGAGCGGATGCGGGTCAAGTGACGATCATGGCGGCTTCTCCCCATCGACTTAAGGTCGTCGAGGTGGAACCAAATTGGCCAGCCAAGCATGCTGACGAATATATGCAGCGGGCTCGAGAGTGGTGGGAAGGTCGGATACGCAAACAGCCGCAAAAGCTGCAAAGCATGGGGGCTGATCCCGAGTTTGCTTTACGCAAGCCTGCAGGGGAGATGGCACTTGCTTCTGACTTCCTGAGTATAAATGGCACGGTTGGGTGTGATACGACACGCTATCGCGAAGAATTAGGTCTCCATCAGCACCCGGTTGCAGAGTTGAGGCCTGCGCCATCGGAGGACCCTGATCAATTATTTATGCATATCTACGATAATCTGGCACTCGCATACAAAAAAATAGGGAATTCGTCTATCGAATGGCTCGCTGGCGGAATGCCGTTTCAAGGTTATCCAATCGGCGGGCATATTCATTTTGGCGGGCTTACCCCTACTTTTTCTCTTCGGCGAAAGTTGGATGCGTACTTGGCTCTTCCCCTTGTTCTGATTGAGGATGCAGGCTGTATGAGTCGCAGAGAGCGATATGGATTTTTGGGGGATGTAAGGGAGAAGGAATATGGATTCGAATATCGTACACTCCCCAGTTGGCTCGTTGATCCCCTTGTCACTAGAGGTATTCTTCATTTGGCCCATTTGGTTGCAACCAATCACGAGAAGCTACAAGCAACGCCTCATCTAAAGCTCCCGCTCATCAAAGCGTATTACCAGGGCGAAAAAGAAAAGCTCCTGCCGTACGTTGCCCAAGTCTGGCAAGAATTAAAGGAGCTACCAGGTTATACGCTGTCACGAATTCATTTGGATCGATACTTTTCTTTTTTAATCGAAAGCCAATCGTGGAAAACGGATGAAGACCTTCGCAAGACATGGAAGCTACTATAAACAGATCTACCATCGGATGCAGGGTCAACATTACCGTACAATCATGATATAATAGCGACGAGAATTAGTAGGCTAGGAGAAGAAAACCATGGCTCAATATACCCCGATGATTCAACAGTATCTGGCTATCAAAAAAGATTATCCGGATACTTTCTTATTTTTTCGCTTAGGCGATTTTTATGAACTGTTTTTTGATGACGCCATTCTTGCGTCCCGTGAGCTGGAAATTACACTGACGGGACGTGAGGGTGGTGGTTCTGAGCGCATACCAATGTGTGGTGTTCCACATCATGCGGCAGATGGCTATATTGCAGAGCTACTGAAAAAAGGACATAAAGTAGCCGTTTGCGAGCAAGTCGAAGATCCAAAAGAAGCCAAAGGGGTCGTTCGCCGGGAAGTTACACGCGTCATTACCCCGGGAACGATGATGGAAGGCAAATGGCTGACGGATAAGGAAAACAATTACATGGCAGCGTTGGCCCAAGTAGAAGGGCGAACAGGTGTTGCTGCGTGTGATATGAGTACAGGCGAGATGTACGTTACGTCTTTGGTGGGACAGGCAGAGTCTGTTCTGGATGAAGCCTTGCAATATCGCCCCAAGGAGCTCGTCTTTTTTGGCCTCGCTGTTTTGCCGAAGACAGCACTGCCATCTACTGTCGTGGATGCGCACCAACTGGACGCATTTGCGGTGGATAGTCAATATGCGGAGCAGGCAAAAGGGCTGGATATGTCCATGCGAGCGGCGGTCAATGCTCTCTTGTTCTACATAGGGACGACGCAAAAACGCAGTCTTGCCCATATGCGGCTGTTAAAGCAGTACGATGCAAAGCAGTATCTACAAATGGACGGCTTTTCCAGACGTAATTTGGAATTGACAGAGACTATTCGCGATAAGACGAAAAAAGGCTCTTTGTTGTGGCTGTTGGATCGGACTCAAACCGCAATGGGTGGTCGTCTCTTACGCAGATGGATTGAGCGTCCATTGCTCAGTCGCGATCAGTTGGAGGCACGTCTGAGCGCTGTGGAAGCCTTGAAGGGTGACATGCTGCTCCGATCCGATTTGCGGACTTGCTTGGATCGTGTCTATGATTTGGAGCGTCTGGCGGGCCGTATTTCCTACGGGAATGCGAACGCACGAGATCTCATTCAGTTGCGGATGTCTTTGGAAGCTGTTCCAGAGCTGAAGCAGTATATGATCCAGACGAATACGCCGGTATTAATGGAACTGGCGCAAGGGATGGATGAGTGCACGGATATCGTCAACTATTTGGCTCATGCGCTCGTAGATGATCCCCCGATATCGGTTCGTGAAGGCGGAATGATTCGGACGGGATATGATGAGTACCTGGACAAGCTCCATACGGCAAGTCGTGAAGGAAAGACATGGATTGCCCAACTGGAGCAGGGAGAACGCGAAGCGACTGGGATTCGTTCACTCAAAGTTGGCTTCAATAAGGTGTTCGGCTATTACATCGAAATATCGAAGTCCAATATCGCAAATGTTCCATCCGGGCGGTATGAACGCAAGCAAACATTGGCCAATGCAGAGCGGTACATCACGCCAGAGTTGAAGGAACGCGAAGCGCTCATTCTTGAAGCGGAAGAAAAGATGATTGAGCTGGAATACCAACTGTTTGTGGCGGTAAGAAGTGAAGTCGCGAAGCATATACCAAGATTGCAGAACCTTGCTGAGCGCATTGCATCTGTGGACGTTCTACAGGCATTTGCTACGGTAAGTGACGAGCGGGGCTTTATACGCCCTGAGCTTGTGGAAAACGGCGAATACGTCATTACAGAAGGGCGTCATCCAGTAGTAGAAGCCGTTCTGGAACGCGAAAAATACGTGGCAAATGACGTGGAAATGGATCAGACGAACCGTCAAGTTTTGCTCATTACGGGTCCTAATATGGCAGGTAAGAGTACGTACATGAGACAGATCGCCTTGATTACGGTGATGGCTCAGATCGGTTGCTTCGTTCCGGCTAAACAGGCCAGGCTGGCGATTGTCGATCAGATCTTTACTCGGATTGGGGCAGCTGACGACTTAGTGGGTGGGCACAGTACGTTTATGGTGGAAATGCTAGAGACCAGACACGCCCTACAAAAAGCGACAGCGAAGAGCTTGATTCTGCTCGATGAAATTGGGCGCGGGACTTCGACGTACGATGGAATGGCGCTTGCACAAGCGGTCATTGAGTACATTTGCCAAAAAATCGGTGCCAAAACACTCTTCTCGACGCACTACCATGAGTTGACAGGGCTAGCAGAGACGTTGAGTGGTGTCGTGAATGTCAACGCTCGATGCGAAGAACGGGAAGGAAAGCTCTTGTTCCTTCACAAAATTGAAGAAGGACGAGCAGATAAAAGTTATGGAATTCATGTGGCAGAGCTGGCTGAAATGCCGACCTGGGTTATTGAACGGGCGCGCAGCATCTTAACCGGACTTGAAGCGAATGGGAGTGCAGGGAATGGAAATGCAGCGAGTGACCTCCAAATGTCGCTCGAATCGCTATGGACGGCACCAGTTGCTGCGGTGCGTGAAGAACCGATGCAGTTTGCGTTGGCCGAGGAAGAAGCGATTATGGCTGAACTGCGCGAGCTGGATTTGAATTCAACGACGCCAATGGACGCCATGATGAAGCTATATGCATGGAAACAGCAATTGAAAAAGCGATAGGGTTCGTCCGGAGGGGAGGCACTCATGGGAACCATTCAAGTTTTAGATGAGCATCTCGCCAATATGATTGCTGCAGGGGAAGTAGTGGAAAGGCCGGCTTCGGTTGTCAAAGAGCTGGTCGAAAATGCAATTGATGCCAGTGCAACGACAATCGAGATCCACGTAGAGGAAGGCGGTCTGGAGATGATTCGGATCGTTGACAATGGGAAAGGGATGGATCGGGAAGATTGTCAGTTGGCTTTTGAGCGCCATGCCACCAGTAAAATCAGCAATGCGCGTGATTTGTTCCGAATTCGTACACTGGGATTTCGTGGCGAGGCACTGCCGAGTATTGCTGCAGTCTCGCGCATGGAGCTGACGAGCAGTACGTCCAGTAGTGAGGTAGGTACTCATCTCTTGCTGGAAGGTGGGCAGCTCGGAACGATTTCCGATAAAGCTGCTGTAAAAGGGACGGAAGTATGTGTACGCAGCTTGTTTTTCAACACACCTGCTCGCTTGAAATACATGAAGTCGATCGCCACAGAAGTCGGACACATTTCCGATTATGTGAATCGGCTTGCACTTACGCATCCGGCGATTTCCTTCCTGTTGACTCATAACAGCAAGACACTTTTGCAAACGTCTGGCGACGGAAAGCTTCTGCACGTCATGGCGGCTATCTATGGTGTGCAAGTAGCGAAGCTGTTGCTACCAATTGCAGGGGAGACCCTCGACTATAAGTGGTCTGGTTTTCTTTCGAAGACGGAAGTGACAAGGGCGAATCGCTCTTACCTTTCAACACTGGTAAACGGTCGGTATGTGCGCAGCTATTCAATCAACAATGCGATTATGCGCGGTTATCATACATTGTTACCCATCGGACGCTATCCGATTGTGGCCTTGCAGATCGAGATGGATCCGTCACTGGTCGATGTGAACGTACATCCTGCCAAACTAGAGGCGAGATTCAGTAAAGAAGATGAATTGTGCAGTGCAATTGAACAGTCGGTAAAAGAGACATTGCGACAAGGCTTAGGAATTGTCAGACCCATGGCTACGCAACCAAAAGCTAAGGTCGTCACCCAGGTCGTACAACCGCAGTTTGACCTGCAAATCAGCAAGCCTGAAACACCGCAATCGTCACTATTAGCAGCAAGTCCCCGACTACAGGAATGGATGGCCAAGCAGGAAACAACAAGTATGCGAGTGGATGTAGTGCCGCATATTGCACCATCCATTGAGAACGGCACGGTGAAGGAGTCGGCAGCCAACTATGAAAAGCTGGAGTCTGCGAAAGTAGAGGCTATCCCGCTTGAAATCGTGCAGGCGACTCTGTTGGATCAAACGGACACGAGGGAAGCTTTCCAACCTTACGAGACTAAGCTTCCGTCACAGTTGGACATTGCTCAGGACAATTCAGCCGCAGTAGGTACCGATCAATCACCGCCACTCTCGGAAGCTACCAATGAAAATGAGACGGATTCACCTGTTCCAGTTATGTACCCAGTTGGTCAAGTACACGGCACCTACATCGTCGCGCAAAATGACGAAGGCATGTATTTAATCGATCAACATGCCGCGCAGGAGCGGATTTTTTACGAGTATTTCATGGACAAGCTTGCAGAAGAGGGCATTTCCAGCCAGATCATGCTGTTTCCTCATACGGTGGAATATACGGCTGCAGAGGCAAGCAAACTGGAGAAGCGACTGTCGCTTTTGCAATCGTTTGGTTTGGAGATTGAGGCGTTCGGTGGACGGACCTTTATCGTTCGCGCTCATCCGCATTGGTTCCCAGAAGGGGCGGAGCTGGAGGTCATTGAGGAGCTCATTCAGTTTGTACTGGAAACGGGCGAAAATGCCCAAGCCAATGTCGTGCTGATGCGTGAAAAAGCTGCCATCATGATGTCCTGCAAAGCTTCGATTAAAGCGAACCGCTTCCTGACACATGCAGAAATGGAAAGCTTGCTGAATCAGTTGCGCAAGACGAGCAGTCCGTATACGTGCCCACACGGCAGGCCGATTGTGATTCATTTTACTGGTTATGACTTAGAAAAAATGTTTAAGCGTGTGATGTAACAGACACCCCTTGGGACCATTCCTTGGGGGTGTTTATTCGGGGTTTTATTCAGAAAATTCAAAAATTAAGATTGATTTTAGACAAACACTGACTTATGATTACTTGCAAAAACGAGGTGAAACGAAATGAGTTCATCACGCCAAACGGGGATGTTTATTTATCCGTGGGATATAGCCGAGAGCGGTATCGAAGCTGTGATGCAAACATTGCAAGAAGCCAGGTGCAATACAGCAGTGGTCAATAGCAGCTACCATCAGGGGAGATTTTTTCACCCGCGAAGCAAAACGTTTCGTAGGTTGCCGTTTTCAGGAGTATCATTTATGCCTGAATGGTCGAAGTACAACCGTTTGCGCCCGACCGTACACGAGCAAATCGCACAAGCAGGCATTCTTGCCAAAATGAAAGAAGCTTGTGAGCAGGCAGGAATGGGGTTTCATACATGGTGGGTTGGCCTTCACAATTCTACGCTTGGTTTGGCTCATCCAGATCTTTGTGTGCAAAACATTTGGGGGGATACATACACTTATGCGCTATGTCCTTCGCAGCCTGAGGTTCAGCATTACGCCAAGGCGCTTTTTACCGATACGCTGGAGCAGGTCAAGCCAGAGCGGATTTTGATCGAAGCGACCGCCTTTTTGCCGATGAAGCATGGCGAGCATCATGAAGTATGCCTCCTACCGTTAGGAGAATCACTGCAATGGTTACTCTCGCTCTGTTTTTGCGGGGCATGTACGGAGCGTGCCGAATCAAAGCGAATCGATGTAGGAGAAGTCCGGAAGCTTTTATCAAGGCTGGTCAATCAGATAGTAGAGGCCGATTCCATTTCGCAAGTATCCGCTGAAGCGAGAGAAGTTGCCTTTTTGCTGCTGGAATACCCGGAATTGTATCACTATCAACAATCCCGTTTGGAAGTAGTAGATGGGCTATGGAAGAGCCTGAAGGAAATCGCACAGAGTAAGGGGACTGCGCTCGATGGCTTTCCGTCCTCAACACCGTTTTTTGTGAATCAGTCCTATTGGGAAGGGGTTTCGTTGCGAAAAGCTGCCGCTACATTGGATCGCTTAGTTCCGCTCGCCTATGGAGACAGTGTCGGTGATGTGGCATATTCCTTTCATGCGATCAAGCTTGTAGCGCCAGAAGCTGCGCTTGGGGCAGCTTTCTCCCTACATCATAGCCAAATCCAGTCAGCCGTCGATCTGGCAGCGAGGGTGAAAACTGCCGTGGATGCAGGTGCGCAATCGATTATTTATTACAATCTCGGCTTGTTAAATAACCGCAGGCTCGACTGGATCAAACAGGCAAACCTTGCAGTGGAGGAATGGAGATAGCTTTTTCTTTCGCATGGTGTATGCCCACATGAAAAAAGACCCACAGATCTTCGCGGGTCTTTTTTACATGGGTAAAATTTTGATGGACTGGAAAATCATACTACAGTCCGACGCGCTTTCATAAAAAATGGTATGATTGTCATAGCAAAGAGGAAAACACTTTGGTTCAGATTCTATTTGACCGGCAAATTAATCCTGCTTACAATAATATGATCGTTACCGTTTATGTAAAAATCGTCGAGTCGTTTTTCTAGAACAGCAGTTCTTGTCAAAAAGGGCGAAGACGTAAGGAAGGGAACAAAGGCGTGATTGTTACGACAGGACTTGAGCCTGGTGAAGAAACCTTGCGTCACGCAGCTGAATTGGCTAGTACATTGGGGCTACAGGTTGTGAATCGACGCGATTTTTCATTGGGTCAAATGCGCAAGCGATATGGGGTAGAAGAAGTATTGGTGGTTTCCGCTCTCGGAGCACGTTTGGAAGTGCCAGGGAAAAAACCATTCTTTTTTCATCCGAACACATCTGCTTTTCGTATAAAGCGGCTCATGCGCGGCGATAATGATACTATGCTTGTTGCTTGCCAAATTCATCTAGGGGATGAAGTGCTCGACGCAACCTTGGGTTTGGGTGCTGATGCTATTGTATTTTCTCATGCGACTGGCGCAAAGGGGAAGGTTGTTGGCATCGAATCTGAGCGTTTGCTAGCCATCTTGGTAGAAGATGGACTGCGGCACTGGTCATCCGATGCGGAAGAATTGGAGCAAGCCATGCGTCGTATTGAGGTGCAATGTGGCAACCATCTAGAAGTACTGAGAGGACTGCCTGCACGTTCCTTCGACGTCGTTTATTTCGATCCCATGTTCGAGATAACGGTACAAAGCTCGTCGGGGATCGCCGGAGTCCGGGAGCTCGCCAATCCAGATGCTCTTTCAGAGGAGGCTGTTTTGGAAGCGCAGCGAGTTGCGAGAAAACGTGTGGTAATGAAAGAAGGAAAAGAAGGTAGGATGTACGAGCGTTTTGGTTTTACGCCGTTTCGCTCCCGCGGCCAGCAGGTCGTGTACAGCTACAAAGAGATAGGTGGAGGGGAGTGACCTTGCAACAGAGAGAAAGGTTAGTCGTGATTATTGGCCCAACAGCAGTTGGCAAGACCCAGCTTAGTTTGGAGCTGGCCGAACAGTTCGACGGTGAGATCATTTCCGGAGATTCCATGCAAGTATACCGTGGAATGGATATTGGCACCGCAAAAGCAGAGTCTGAGGAGCTTGCGAGCATACCGCATCACCTCATTGATATTAAAAATCCAGACGAAGAATACTCTGTCGCGATGTTTCAGGAAAGTGCCGCAGCGCTGATTACAGACATCAACCAACGTGGCAAACTTCCGTTTATCGTCGGCGGGACAGGTCTGTACATAGAATCGGTTACCCATCGATTTCAGTTTTCCACCACTTCTCAAGACCCTGATTTCCGTGATCGTCTGCAAAGATTGGCTGACAGTGAAGGCGTGGAAGCACTGCACGCCAGACTGGCCGACGTCGATCCGATTACAGCCGAACGCTTGCATCCCAATGATGTAAAGCGGGTGATTCGCGCATTGGAGATTTATGAAAGCAGCGGGTACAAAATGTCCGACTTTCAGCTGCGGGCACAGCATTCACCTTATGATTTGGTGATGATCGGTCTCACGATGGACCGCGCAAAGCTGTACGAACGAATCAACCACCGGGTCGAACTCATGATCGAAGCGGGACTGGTTGAGGAAGTGAGGGGGCTCTTGGATGCTGGCTACGACGCGTCACTGGTCTCCATGCAAGGCTTGGGGTACAAGGAGCTCATCCCTTATCTATATGGGGAAATCACGCTAGAAAAAGCAGTGAACGACATACAGCAGCGAACGCGACATTTTGCCAAACGTCAGCTTTCTTGGTTCCGTCGCATGGCAGAAATTCAATGGTTTGATATGACTGATCCGGCCGAGCAGAGGAATAACGTGGAAACTATCAAGCGAATATTGGCAGGAAAGTTTCAACAATTGCCGAATATATAACATACAAGTCCTTTTAGGGGGTAGTGTACATGAAACAGACGATCAACATTCAAGATACGTTCTTGAATCATTTGCGGAAAGAAAACATCGCGGTTACCATTTACCTTGTGAACGGATTTCAATTGCGCGGGTATATTAAAGCATTCGATAATTTCACGATTGTGATTGATAGCGAAGGCAAGCAACAATTAGTATACAAGCATGCGATCTCCACTTTCACTCCGCAACGCCCTGTATCGCTCATGTCTCAGGAGAACAACCAACAGTAAGCAAAGCAACACCAACAGCCAGGATACATGTGATCCTGGTTCTTTTTTATGATCTGGCCCGACCATCATTCTGTTCATTTCGACTTCCATAGATGGAGTTATGCTACCATCAACGTAAAAAGTATCAATAAAAAAGCCCTGTCGCCGTAGAAGCGAACAGGGCTTTCACATTACTCTATGCAATGATTATTCGTGTAAATTTGGAACGTGATGCCAAACTTGTCCTTCACATTGCCGTATGCTGGGCTGAAGAACGTTTCTTGCAGAGGCATAAGCACTTGACCGCCTTCTTGCAGGGCATCAAAAATCTTATGAGATTGCTCTTTATCATCGGTCGAGATGCAGATGGTCACTTGATCACCAAGTTGATGCGGTTGTCCTGGAAAGGTATCGGAAAACATCATTTCAGTTTCACCGACGCGAATAGTAGCATGTCCGATACGATTCTTGGCTTCTGCAGGTAATGGGAACTCCGGATTTTCCGGCATTTCACCGAAGGTTTGCTTGAACAGCACTTCAGCACCTAGCGCACCCTCGTAAAAGCTGATCGCTTCACTTGCAGTACCATTCAAAACGATGTAAGGAATCAAACGCAATGCCATGTGTCAACATCTCCCTTGGTTTCATATGACCAACTTGTCAAACCCACTTGCTATTATTACCCATAAAGTGATTGTAATGCACAGAACGTATGTTTGCAAGTGGTAAATTGATTAGGACGCTGATGAACTCCGACGAACCATGACTACGTAGCAGACAATGGCGCCGATCGTAGAAAGAGCAATGATGATCCCCATTGGTACTGCTGTATGTTCGCCGCTGATTCCCACAAGTGGAGCGACAATTCCGCCGCTGATGAAGGAAAGGAGCCCCTGGAGAGCAGATGCGCTTCCTGCCGCCTTGCTTTGATTTTGCATGGCGAGGGAAAATCCTGTCGCGCCCACAATCCCTACACTGGATACGACAAAGAAGAGGGGAACAAGCACAGCAAGGAGACCAGCTTGAAGTAGAATCATTGCCAGAAGGAGGATTCCGCCGATTCCCGCAATGGAAATCCCAGCAATGAACAAGGAAGTTTCTTTCACTTTACCTGCAAGCTTACCTGTGATTTGACTCGTAATAATAATGCCTACACCATTAATCGCGAAAATGAGACTAAACGTTTGTGGAGACACTTCAAATATTTTTTGAAATACAAAGGGCGAACCGGCGATGTACGCAAACATGGCAGCGGTTACCAGACCCTGCGCGATGGCGTACCCCATAAAAACGCGATCCTTCAGCAAGGTACCAAAGGTCGTCAGTGTATTGCCGATTCCCGCCTTGGAGCGGCGCTCTTGTGGCAATGTTTCTGGAAGAGCAAGCACGACGACGAGAAACATGATAGCGCCAATTAGACCCAGTACGACAAACACGCTGTGCCAGGTAGTAAATTGCAGAATTTGTCCCCCTACGATAGGTGCCGCGATCGGAGCGATCCCGTTAATAAGCATCAAGAGGGCGAAAAACTTCGTCAGTTCTGTCCCCGAATACAAATCGCGAACCGTAGCGCGGGCGATAACAATACCAGCAGAACCAGCAAGACCTTGTACGAAGCGAAGCAAGACGAACGTATAAATAGAGGGAGCTACCGCACACAAAAAGGAAGAGACCGCATACAAAATGAGCCCGATAATTAAAGGGATTCTTCGACCGCGTACGTCGCTGATCGGTCCTGCGAATAACTGACCAATGGACAGGCCGAGCATGCATGCTGTCAGACTGAGTTGGGTCATGGAGGTGCTCGTCTGCAAATCATCGGCAAGCATAGGAAGCGCAGGTAAATACATGTCTAGGGACAGTGGACCAAAAGCAGAAAGTGACCCTAGAATCGCAGCCATCCACAGCCGGCGTGATTTGTTGCCGGTTAGGGACGTGGAATCAAGTTCTTTTGCTAGATTATTCACGGCAAGTTGTCAAACCTTTCTCATTATTATTCCTGGAAAGAAGCTTATTACAGCTCAGAAGAGGGTTGCGTATTTTGCAAGTAAAAAGCTTGAAGGTTGCTGTGCATGCGATCGAGCAAGCCCCGCAACACATCTTTTTCTTCCTCTGAGAATCCGATGAAGCAATTTTCCTCAATGACGCGTAATACTTCTTTGACATGCTTGGTAGCCATCCGACCTTTGTCGGTAAGATAAACGCGGGAGATACGTTGGTCCCGTTCATCTGCTCTGCGCTCGACAAGTCCCGATCTGGCCATCCGATTAATCATGACGGTAAGCGTAGCGGGCTTTACCCCGATTTTTCGGGCCAATTCTCTTTGAATCATTCCATCTTTTTCAATCAAGCGCATCAACAGAATGGGTTGACCGGGATAGACGTCGTATTTTTGAATCAGAAATTCTACATTTTGCCGATGCATTTTCATTACATGCGACGCAGAATGGGTTAATGCGGTTGCATAACTAAACTCCACCAAAGTACCCCCAATTAATTAGTTTGCTAATGAATTTTCTGTTAAAGACGTCCGTAAGTTAATGCCTTGTCCTATTATACAAAAACGATTGATCTTCGTCATGAAAATGATTTGCATTTACGAGCTTTAGGAGGATACGCTGCATTCTTTGGAGAAGTAATGATGTCCTTGAAAATCGAATGAACAGGTTAGGTGAGATCAAGATGATCCTGAATGAAAAAATAAAAGCGGCAGTCGTACAATTAACAGGGGTAAACGGGGAAGATCTCGGAATCATCTCCACAAAGGAAGCACTTCAAATGGCAAAAGAACAGGGAGTGGACCTGGTATGTCTTTCTTTGGCTTCGAGTCCGCCGCCTTGTCAGTTAGTGAATCGAACGAATTATAAGGAACAGGTCATCAAGGAAAACGCCAAAAACCGAAAAGTAGAAAAAGGCGTAAAAGTAAAAGAAATTCGTTTAAGTGCCTTCGTCGAAGACCATGATTACGATACGAAAAAAAGACAGGCAGAACGAATTCTTTCATCCGGGGATGCCGTGCAGTTGACTGTAAAACTGGAGAAAAAGGAAAGTCAAGAAGCTAAGCGATTAATTGAGCAGCTCATCAAAGATCTGGCTCATTGCGGAAAACAGGATAAAGGGATTCAAGTAAGCGGCAAGCAGGTAGTTGCCAATCTATTGCCACTCTAATGACGAAAAGGGAGTAAGTGCATGCCTTTTACTTTTGCTCATCCGGCTATTGTACTGCCGTTACGCAAATGCAAGTGGTTTTCGTTCTCTGCCCTCGTCTTTGGCAGTATGGCACCGGATTTTGAGTATTTCTTCCGGATGCAGCCATTCAGCGTGTACAGTCACACTATGCTCGGATTGTGGCTGGTTGATTTGCCCATCGCGATCCTATTAGCGTTTTTGTACCAGTACGTGGTCAATAAGCCGATGCTTGCGCGTTTGCCGGAGTGGATAGGACGAGGGCTGGACTACACAAACCATGGAAGCAGAATGCCAGCGTGGCGAGCGGCAATTGTGTTTATATACTCAGCGTTAATCGGCAGTTTGAGCCATATTGCATGGGATGCCTTTACCCATGATGGTGGACGTATGGTAGACCACTTCTTGTTCTTGCAACAATCCATCTCGATCGCCCATTATAAGGTGCCTGTTTACAAGCTGCTGCAGCACGGTAGTACCCTTTTCGGTGGCTTGGCCATTTTGTATGTCATTGCGCGAAGGGCGCACAAAAAAAGACAGATCGTTATGAGACAAGTACCTGTCTTGGAAAAATGGATGTTCTGGTTCGGGGTGGGGTTGTTTGGTATCGTGGCGGTCTTTTTACACGCATTCCTGGTCAAAGGAATTTCACCCTTTGTCCATCCTTTGCAGCAAGTGGTCCCGTTTCTCTCGGGATCTCTGCTTGGAATCGTGGTGCTCTGCTTCGCTTTGGACAGGCTCAGATTGAAATAGTAAAATCCCTCAATATGAGGGATTTTTGTTTCTAAATTGAAAAATCCTCAGACTTCAAATTCATTAAATCATCACGGGTTGGGTCAGGAATTTTGAGCAGTCTAACGGCTTGCACACGTATTGCCTTTTCAATATTATTTCGTACATATCTTGCATTACTGAAATTTACTTGAAACGGATCGCTCGTTACTGTTAGCAGTCTTCTTCTCAGTTTTTCACTTGCTTCAGCAGAGATTCTGTACTCCTTGTTCTTTGCCATTACATTTGCAATTTCCATTAACTCATCCACCTCATAATCAGCAAAGTTGATGTGGACGGGAAAACGTGAAGGCAGTCCAGGATTTAACTCAAGGAATGTATCCATTTCATCATTGTACCCTGCAATGATACAGACGAAATCATTGCCAAAGTCCTCAAGGCATTTTGTAAGACAGTCTACAGCCTCTTTTCCAAAATCTTTTTCACCGCCACGAGCTAATGAGTAGGCCTCATCGATAAACAGTATTCCTCCCATGGCTTTTTTAACAAGATCACGGGTCTTTTGTGCCGTGTGCCCAATAAATTCACCAACGAGATCAGCACGTTCTACTTCAGTTAGATGGCCCTTAGTTAAAACACCCATTTCCTTAAAGATCTTACCGAAAAGGCGTGCAATTGTTGTTTTCCCAGTACCGGGATTTCCTTTAAAAACCATATGGAAAACTTGCTTCTCAATTTTAAGCCCATGTCGTTCCCTTGCTTTATTCATTTTGATGAGCGCATAAATTTCATAAATCGTTCTCTTGGCTTCATGTAAGCCAATCAGGCTTTCTAATTCTTCAAAAACAGTTGTTAAATTTGAACTCGACGTAGTACGAACTATTTCAGGTAAAGTATTTAGCTGCTTAACACTTACTGGTCGATTGAATACAACTTGAATTCGATTATTACTACTTGAAGATTCGAGCACCTCAGTTTGAGGAATAGCTCCTGCTTGCTTCACATGTTTCACCTGCCTTGACCATCATACAGAAAGTATACTCAGGAACATCGGAAAACCTGCCAATTTTTACGCAAGTGATCGAATTGGACAAGTCATTACGTGGACTGTTGTGAAATTGATGTTATGCAAGTTCTTTTAGATGAGAGTAAAAAAGACTTGCAATTACGCAAGTCTTTTACTCTGTACAAAAATAAAAATGCCGCTCTTTTTAAGCGGCAATCCTGTTCTATTTCCTAAAAGTATTATCAGTATTTAATATATGCAGTTCCAGTAGAAGTAGTAAAAGCGCCTCCACTTACTTTCAATAGATAATTACCTTTTGGCAGATCAACAATTGTACCTCCACCATAAGCGTTAGCGGGCATACCAGCTACTTCTTTGCCATCGCCAACAGTTATTATAGCGATTCGAACATCGTCGCCATCCTTGTTAGTCCATCCGTACTCAACAGATCGGGCTGTATCCAGATAAATCTGTTCAGTAGATGTAAGGTTTGAGCCAAAGAAATAGAAATTCCAATTCACTGTTTTCTCTGCCGCTGATGCTACTGGTGCGATAACCAGAATAAACATTAGCATTAGGGTAAAGAATGAGCCTTTGCTAAACAATTTGTTCATAAGAATCTCCTTTTTAAATTGAATTTTTTGGAAATATAACAGGATTGTAAATATTATACATAATATCCATTAATTTTCAAATAATTTCACTCATTCTATTTCTAAAAAGAAAGAGTTGGATTTGAATGATGAAGCTTTAAAATGGTAAGTTGAACAAAGCGATCTGTTACATTAGTTTCACTTAAATGATTGGACTAAGAGAACATTTCAATCTAAAGTGGGCACAAGTAAACATAGAGGTGAAGTAACTAGAACTGTTGAATTTATTGATAGTGATTTCGATGGTAAGTCAGAATAAGAAATTGAGGAAATACTTTCTGAAGCTTGGCAACAATGGGCTAATGAAAAAATAAGTGATGTTTGGGAAGAATTTAGTTAGAAATTCTACTAGGATAGAAGATGTCAACATAGTATTAAAGGAACTTTAGCTAGTGATTTAATGAGACTATAGGGATGCTATGACTCAGCAATGCCTTAAAGATGTGGTGCAATTACTGCTGTCACAGACACGATAGTAATCAATTTTTTAAATGGTCACACATCTTTTCCTTATTGCGTTCCACTCGTCCGCAGCAAACCAATGTAAATCCGAGTATTTTACATCTAAGTTGATATCTTCATATAAACATCATAGATGTCCCACTCTCCTCCGAGATAGTCAGCAAATGCAGTGGGAGTAAAGAGTGAAAGCGAACGTACATGGAGGTTATCATGGTAGCCTTGTTAAAAGATAATAATGACGTTGGTAAATATCTTGAGATATCATTTGTATATCATGATAGGGATGAAGATGAGGGCAGTAAGCTAATTGCTAACTTTTATTTAGAGGATGATCTAGAAATAGGGTTGAAGTTTAGATGGACTAATCAAGTGTTAAAGTTATTCGTAGACTTGCTCAAACAGTTCCCGATTGAAAAATACAAAGGTATATTTTCGCACTATGAGAAACATCTAGAAATGCGTTGGGAAAGTCAGCCTCAATCTGGGAGCTACAACTTGACGTTTGATTTGCTGACAGAAGATGAAGATCAATTTTCGATTAGTGTTAGCAAAGAGCAAATTCATGACTTCGGTTTAGCACTTGAACTGTTAATGCAAAATGCCCCAACATCAGAAGAGTAGTACATAAAAGACTGGATGCTCCCAAGTGTTCTTGGGGCATCGGGATAAATGCAGTTTTGGCTCAAATACATAAACTTGAATTGAATCCATGCATGCCCTTCATTTTCTGGTCATATTCACATAAAACGGCATCAGAAGATAAACGACCATTACTCCGTGACCGAAGAGTGATGGTCGTTCTGTTTTCTTCAACGATTCCCATTCAAAATCCCACAATATGATATAATCACCCGAAATAAGGAACTTTACCAAGCATGCTGAGGAACAAGATGGAGCAAAAGAAATATACGGACGTTGTACGTCTCGGCCATCAAAAGACAGAAGGTGTATTCAAGGAAGAGGCGGGTGCCTTACCTGATGGATATGATGAAAAGGAACTCCGCAAAGTGATTAGCAAAGCGATTCCGTTTTTCGTGAAGGAGATTTTCTCAGAGAAAGCGGCAAGTAACCCATGACACAAGTTGATTTCAGTTGGCGTGCCCTGCTGCCGTAACGTTTTGGGCAAAATGTGGTATGATAGTGCATGAAGGGGCGTGAATCGGTGAACGATCAGATCAAAACGAAAGAAACAGCCATACTGATTGGTTGCTATTTAGATAACCGGAATGAAGAAAGAACCCGTCTTTCCATGGAAGAATTACATGAGCTGGCAGATACTGCTGGTGTAGAAGTACTGGACGTCATCACGCAAAATCGGGACCGGGTTGATTCTGCCTGGTATTTGGGGACAGGAAAAATTGATGAAATAACGCAGAGAGCTGAAGAGCTGGATGTGGACGTGATCATTTTCAACGATGAGTTGTCTCCGAGTCAGACTCGTAATTTGGATAAAGTTTTTGATTGCAAAGTGATTGACCGTACGCAGCTCATTTTGGATATTTTCGCAGGGCGTGCACAGTCGCGTGAAGGGAAAATCCAGGTAGAGCTGGCGCAGTACAACTACTTGCTGCCTCGACTCGCCGGGCAAGGAAAACAGCTATCTCGTCTCGGGGGTGGTATCGGTACGCGTGGACCGGGTGAAACCAAGCTGGAAAGCGACCGTCGCCATATCCGCAAGCGGATCAGTGAACTCAAGCAGCAATTAGAGGATACCGTTCGTACGAGACAATTGCATCGGGAGCGTCGGAAGAAAAACAATGTGTTCCAGATTGCATTGGTCGGCTATACGAATGCTGGGAAGTCGACGATCCTCAACAAGCTTACGAATGCAAACACCTTGCAGGAAGACAAACTGTTTGCCACTTTGGACCCAACGACCAGACAATTGGAGTTGCCGAGCGGACTGGATGTGCTTTTGACAGATACGGTTGGTTTTATTCAAGACTTGCCTACGAGTCTAGTCGCTGCATTCCGTTCGACATTGGAAGGTGTAAAGGAAGCGGACCTCATCCTGCATGTGGTAGATAGTCATCACCCTGACTTCCAAGTTCATATGGAAGTCGTAGACAAAATTTTGAGCGAGCTAAAAGCAGAAGAAATTCCGCTGCTAGTCGTTTTCAATAAGGCAGATATGCTTGTAGAGGGCTCTTACTTGCCGCGTGCAGACGAATCAATTTTGATTTCTGCCATGCGGGAAAATGACCTGAAGCAACTGCTCAGCCGGATTGAGTCGTTTGCACTCCAATCTTTCAATGAGATGAAGCTGCGCGTTCCTGTCGAGCGCGGAGACATTCTCTCCCTTTTGCATCGGGATGGGGTAGAGATGGAACAAGAATTTAATGAAGAGGAAGCGGCCTACTTGATCACTGTCCGTGTGAACAAGGATAATCCGATTTACGGCAGGATTGCTCCTTTCCTCCTGGATAAACCAGAGACTGTTGAAGAGAGTTGGTAAGTAACACATGTTTTCATATTTTTCCCATGGAGAAAAGCTTCGCCCCCTCGTAATGGAGGTGGAAGCGACGATCTCAGAGAGACATCGTCAAATTTCCGCTTTGGTGGATACGAATCAACTGAAAGTATTGCGTTCCTTCCAAAAGCATGAGGTCAATGAATTTCATTTTTCAACATCCACAGGCTATGGCTACGATGATTCCGGACGTGCAACGTTAGAATCGATTTACGCCGAAGTGTTTGGTGGAGAAGCGGCATTGGTGCGTAACCACATTATCTCGGGTACACATGCGATTGCGATTTCTTTGTTTGGCATTCTTCGTCCAGGCGACGATCTTCTCTATATTACGGGTAAACCGTACGATACGCTTGAAGAAGTAGTAGGTGTGCGCGGCGAAGGGCAAGGCTCACTCAAGGATTACGGCATCGGCTACAGCTACGTGCCTTTGACGCCAGAAGGTGAAATTGATTTTGTGGCAGTCGCACAAGCGATTACGCCAAAGACGAAGGTCATTGGGATTCAACGTTCACGAGGCTATGCAGATCGTCCTTCTTTCACCATTGCGAAAATCAAAGAAATGATTCGGGTTGTAAAAGAAATCAAGCCTGATCTGATCGTATTTGTAGACAACTGCTACGGAGAGTTCACGGAAGAGCAAGAGCCATTGCACGTAGGTGCAGACATCATGGCAGGCTCTCTCATCAAAAACCCGGGTGGTGGCTTGGTCAAAACAGGCGGGTATATAGTAGGACGCGAGGATTTGGTTCAGCTTGCTTCGTATCGGATGGCAGCACCGGGAATTGGCGCAGAGGGTGGTGCATCGCTCTACTCGCTACTGGAGATGTACCAAGGCTTTTTCTTGGCTCCACACGTAGTGGGAGAAGCTTTAAAGGGAGCGGTATTCTCTTCGGCAATGCTGGAGCGTCTGGGCTTCAAAACGAACCCACTGTGGCATGAGCCGCGGACCGACCTGATTCAATCCGTGGAATTCGGCAGTGCTGAACGGCTGATCACGTTTTGCCAAGGGATACAAAAAGCAGCACCAGTCGATTCACATGTCACTCCGTATCCAAGCGAAATGCCTGGATACGCTGATCCTGTGATTATGGCAGCAGGTACGTTTATTCAAGGGGCGAGCATCGAATTCTCGGCGGATGGCCCGATTCGTCCACCTTACTTGGGGTTCGTTCAAGGTGGGTTGACGTACTCGCACGTAAAAGTGGGGATTTTGACAGCGTTGAACGGGATGTTGGAAAAAGGCTTACTCGAGATACCGGGTGAATAGGATAAAATCTCAAGGATTGGACGGCATTCTCTGGATGATGGAGGATGTCGTTTTTTCATGTATAAAAACAGTACATAACTTTCTGTGTAATATTATCTAACATCTATTGACAGGGATTTTGTTATAAAATAGAATAAGACTAAGAAATACGAAACAGGAGGGACAAGTCATGAGTGATGACCTTCGCCGGAATATGGCCCTCTTTCCCATTGGGATCGTCATGAAGCTGACGGATCTCACTGCGAGGCAAATCCGTTATTACGAACAAAACGACCTGATTCAGCCCGCCCGCACAGAAGGGAAGCAGAGGCTCTTTTCTTTCAACGACGTAGATCGCTTGTTGGAGATCAAGGCTCTGATTGAAAAAGGACTGAATATTGCAGGGATCAAGCAAGTCCTGCAAATGCAAGAGCCTGCTTTGGAACAAACAGAGATTACCACGACGTCCGAAGAGAAACGCAAGGACATGTCCGACAAAGAGCTGCATCAGCTCCTAAGGCAACAGATTATGTATCGCGATGCCACTCGCCATGGCGAGGGTGCATTGATACGTGGAGAGCTTTCCCGCTTTTTCCACTAGATAGAAAGCCGATATAGAGACTGGAGGAGAGAAATGTGAGCAAGTTTACAAGAGAAGACATCATGCGCATGGCCCAAGAAGAGGACGTAAGGTATATCCGACTGCAGTTTACCGACCTGATGGGGATCATTAAGAACGTAGAAATCCCGCTGTCCCAATTGCCAAAAGCACTCGATGGCAAAATGATGTTTGATGGTTCTTCCATCGAAGGCTTCGTTCGCATCGAGGAATCCGACATGTACCTGGTACCAGATCTGGATACATGGGTTGTATTCCCGTGGGGCAATGAGTTTGGTAAAATTGCACGTCTGATCTGTGATATCCACATGCCAGATGGCTCTCCATTCGAAGGAGATCCGCGCTATATCCTGAAGCGTGCCTTGAAAGAAGCTGAAGAAATGGGCTTCACAGCTTTCAACGTAGGCCCAGAGCCTGAGTTTTTCCTGTTCAAGCTGGACGCAAAAGGCGAGCCTACGCTGGATCTGAACGACCAAGGTGGATACTTCGACTTTGCTCCACTCGACTCCGGTGAAAACTGCCGTCGTGATATCGTATTGACATTGGAAAAAATGGGCTTTGAAGTGGAAGCATCTCACCATGAGGTAGCCCCAGGTCAACACGAAATCGACTTCAAGTATGCAAATGCACTCCAAGCAGCTGACCAAATTTTGACGTTCAAACTGGTTGTTAAAACCATCGCGCAAAAACATGGTCTGCATGCGACCTTCATGCCAAAACCGCTGTACGGTGTAGCTGGTTCCGGTATGCACGCGAACCAATCGCTGTTCCGTGGTAAAGAAAATGCTTTCTATGACGAGTCCGATGTAATGGGGCTGAGCCAAACAGCGAAGCATTATCTGGCAGGTATTTTGCAGCATGCTCGCAGCTTTACTGCGATCACGAATCCGCTCGTAAACTCTTACAAGCGTTTGGTTCCTGGTTACGAGGCTCCTTGCTACGTAGCTTGGTCTGCGAAAAACCGTTCTCCATTGATCCGTATCCCTGCTTCCAGAGGCTTGAGCACGCGTATTGAAGTACGCAGCCCAGACCCTGCAACGAACCCATACTTGGCGTTGGCAGTTATGCTGAAAGCTGGTTTGGACGGAATCAAAAACAAGCTTACGCCACCACCTGCTATTGATCGCAACATCTACGTGATGACCGAGCAAGACCGCGAAGCAAACGGAATCGAGAACTTGCCTGCTACTTTGAAGGAAGCAATCGAGTGCCTGAAAGCAGATCCGGTGATTTGCGAAGCATTGGGCGAGCATGCATTGGTACACTTTATTGAAGCCAAAGAAATTGAGTGGGATATGTTCCGCACACGCGTTCACGATTGGGAGCGCGAGCAATACATGACTGCTTACTAATAAGCGAAACCCCTTGTGCCTGTAGGTGCGAGGGGGTTTTTTATTTGGTGGGCAAATTTGATTTTTTAAGAGGTTTAACATTTTTGCCAATTTGAGTAACCCGCAATTAGAGTGGATGTTGTACCAGTTACTCTTTTTAAACCAAAGAATATACGAATAAGGTAATCAGGTTCTACGTCCACATTAACGACTAGATGAGCCATAGAATCAAATTTAATTTGCTGACCAACACGTGTTGTTATCGGTGATAGAGAAACAAGTTTGACACAACGGTAATTAAAGTAAGTCATCGGCAAGCGGTTCAACTTTAACATCTACAATAAGGTTGCCTGAAATCTCGTAAGCTGCCAAAAAATCTATTAGTAGAAGTTTGATCTCATCGAGGTCTCGTCTTTTACGGACAATCTCATACTCCACATGTACTGTATGTTACCCCAAATCACATTTTAAGAGTTTAAATGGCTTAATAAACCGATCTTCGCCATATGTCCAAGTGGATAGAAAAGAAGGTAAAAGTAACTTATCTTCTTTCTCAAGTGGGTTTTTAAAAGTCAACAATAGTGAAAATGTAGTTCCCTTTTTAAGATCAAACGTGGCACCAGGATAGTATTTTTCAACACCCATCCAGTTCAAATCTTCATTAGGTACAAATTTATCAGACATTGAGATTCACTCCAGTAAAGGTATATCTACATTTTGGACAAAGGTGTCTATTAAGTAAACATGAAGCAAAGGGTGCACGAATTATGTTCGATGGATTTACAAAACACACGTTTTGATAAATAGGAAAATAAAAAGACACTCCTTGAATAATTAAGGAGTGTCCATGAAGTCCAAGATTAATGTTGGGACTATACTTAGGTATTTGTTTTAAGACAATGATCGCTCTATTTAGAGGATGGTCACATTACTGGGGGGTGGCTAGGGCAACAATAGCCACAGCCATCATCCCAGCAACACGGGAAACAACGTCTAGCACGTGATTGATATTGCCCATATGATTCATATGGTTGATATTGCACCAATTGACCTTTTACTTTCTTGAATTTCTTAGAATTAGATTTCTTCTTTTTCATGAGGTACTTCCTCCTTTATAACGATCTAAGTTAAGGTATTAACAAAATTTGTCTTTTGACTGGATGAGTGTTCGAAAGGGTCAAAAATGGACTTGAAAAACAGGCATAGAAGGACACTGCTATGTCAAATAGGAAGGTCTTGAAAAATCAGTGAATTAACAAAATGTGTACAAAGAAAAATAGCCGTTCGAGTAGAACGGCTATTTTTCTTTGATTTCAATGGGGAGTTGTACGGAATAACAACACCTGATAAGCCGGGGCTATCAGCGAAAAATCCGTCACGCGCTTAACCGTCAACCTTCTTAGCTCATTTACCGGAACTGCTGTAGCCTGATGCTACAACTCAGAATGACTCTCCCGGGGGGGGCAAACAGAAGATAACTTAAAGCCTTATCTCCATGCAAAAGCCGCAGCCTCATTGGCTGCGTGCGGCCAATGCTTCGGTGTTATCCATAAAAATCCAGGTGAGAGAACCGGACAATCACTTGTTTTCCGCCGCACAAGTCCTGCTTGATCTGAACCCGGTCCAGCTCAACAGGATTATTGATCAGAATCTTTCTTTTCCATTTCTTCTGCACGAATAAACCTCCTATTTGCCTTCTGGTGCAAGCTTGCCGCATGAGAACTTCAGTCAATTTTGACAAATAAAGCGAGTGAGTGGTAGATTCTATTTATACTAATTATTTAATTTGGGTGGGCCTATGAAAAAAAAATTACAAATTTACATATCGTCTACATACTACGATCTTATTGAGGAAAGACATACCGCTGTTGAAGCCGTACTTCAAGCCGGTCATATCCCTGCTGGAATCGAGCAATTTTTCAAGGAAAGTCCAATGAAAATTAGGAAGAGATGGATCGACGAGTCCGATGTATATATCCTGATTCTCGGAGGATTCTATGGTTTAACGCTTCCTGATGAATCCAAGAGCTACACGCATTGGGAATATGAGTATGCCGGAGAAGCGGGCAAACCTAGATTTGCTTTTGTTGTCACAGATGAAGCATTAAGACAAAAACCATACGACTTCGCAGCAATTGAATACTATCAGAAGTTTCAAGAATTTAAGCAATCGGTCATGGAACAAATTCCTACCTATTATGTTGAAGATGTACGGCACATAAAAATGGTACTTCGTGATCAATTGCCGGAGTATGCAGCAAGAGACGATTTGTATGGCTGGTTTTCCGGCAAGGATGTCCCGGACGTTCAAAAGCTGTTGGAAGAGAATGCAAGAATAAAGGCGGAGTTAGAGAAAAAGAAATGAAAGAGGGGCTGGCACAACCAGCCCTCTTTCCGTTTGGAAAAAATTGTGGTTGCATATTCGCATGGCGTTCTCATAAAATAGGAACAAATGTTCTTGAGAAGGTGATTAACATGGAGGCAATCCAAGCAGTGATTGATGGCCAACTCCAAGCTGTTCCCGTTTTAACCCCAAAGCATCTAAAAGCAATAAGCAAAATCCGTACTGGGGCAAGTCCTGGATGCGCCCCTGACATTCTCCTGGATCTGATCGAGGCTGGATTGGTGGAGGAAACTTCGAATGACCATACTGCATGAACATCACTATGAGGAAGTCGTGGCTCCGTTACCGCAGGTTGGCCCAGATTCCTTGGCAGAAATGAACTTGATCATTTATGACTCGGTACGTAAAGACTATGCGATCAACGTCAGCTGGCATGAGGACTGTATCCGTAGGGAATGGGGCGTAGTTAAGGATATCGACCGGGATGAGCACAAGATCAAGCTTGTTCGGGTCGATGGGATTTGGTGGGTGCCCATTGAAAAAATGCTGCAGGTTGAACGGGTGTAGTGGATAATGATTCAACCTGACCAATGGCGAGAGATACTACACGAAGCAATTCCCTGAAAGCTGAATGTCAGGTGCGGCATAACAATTATCTGTACGACGCCAATCTGTGCAGATGATTCTGCGCTATTTTTTGTGGCAAGAGAAGGTATGCATACCTATATATACTTGTAGTAAATACTGATCTGATAACCTACTATATTGATAAGAACTTTTTTATTCACGTACTACTTCTTGTGTACCCCAATTTGCTTAAAGCAGTTGGGGTCTTTTTTGTATCGAGGTGACCACATGTTTAATTCTCCGATGCTACCCCCTTTTACTCATTCCTCACGCGAGACAAAATTTCCAACCAGACATAAGGATAATCCAATAAGCAGAAAGATCTATGGATGACCGATTGTAAATAGTAAACTAACTGGCAGGATAGTGCGATCTGTTGCTATATTGATCTACATACAGTTGACGACCACTCGATGTAAATGTTACTCTTTAATAATACCCATTTTATGGGTCACTATTTAAGGAGTGCTTGGTATGAAGTTACCATTCCACGATCGATTCATTGAACAAGCAATTGAGTATGTAAGCCAAGATCAACGACTTATAGGTCTCCTCGCAGGCGGATCTATGATGTACGGAGAAATGGATGAGTATAGTGATCTGGATTTAATAATCGTCTACAAGTATGCTTTTCGAAACGAGATCATGGAACAACGCTTCCGAATTGCCGAAAGGCTCGGTAATTTACTTTCTGCATTCACAGGCGAGCATGTCGGGGAACCCAGATTGCTTATTTGTTTATATGGCCCAGCCCCTCTTCATGTCGACCTTAAATTTGTACAACTGGAAGAGCTCGAATCCCGAGTCGAGAACCCACTGATTCTTTGGGAGAGAGGTTCTGGTATTGCAACGATACTCAGTAAAACAAGTCCATCTCTCTCTTTCCCTGATCCTCAATGGATCGAAGATCGCTTCTGGGTATGGGTGCATTACTGCGCCACAAAATTAGGGAGAGGCGAATTATTCGAATTAATCGATACGCTAACATTTATGCGCAATGCAGTGTTAGGGCCGTTGGTACTCATTCGCAACGGTCATTCCCCGAGAGGGGTTCGAAAGCTCGAGAAATACGCTCTCAAGGAAGTGGAGGAACTAAAAGGAACGATTCCCATCCACAGCTTTGAAAGTTGCTACCACGCGCTAAAAAATACGATCAAGATGTACCAAAGTCTACGCCAAGGTTCGGAAATTGTACCTAAGAAGGAAGCAGAACGCGTCTCAATCGAGTTTCTTGATGGTATATATTCAGGACAATTCCAATAGCATTTTGTTCAACTAACGTGCAACGATAGCTGAATACAAAGACCCAAAAGTCGGTAATCCTTAGCATAGGAAAACCGACTTTTCTTTTGGTAAAAACTGTATCAGTGTGGGGTTTACTTTTTTTGGTTGGCGGTACCCACTGTTCTCAACTAACTTCCTATAACATTCGGGGGAAACCTATTATGTCCTCTGTAGTGAGAATAACGAACTCCAGGATTATCAAACGGTTCGGCTCCTGTAGGCAATTCTGATTCCTAGAAGTATATTCTAAAAAACTTAGGAAAGAAAAGAAATGAGATGTTATGTAGGAGGTCAGAAATGAAGAAATCAGTCATGTTTATATGGATGGGAATCGTCCTAATGATTACAGTAGTTAGCATCATGAAAATAACCGACAGAATTGAGCAAAAAAGTGTCATTGAGCAGGCAGACTTAAAAAATAATTCAAATGTATCGCAAGAGCAAGGGGCTAATTGGGAATCTGTAAAAAAAGTGTTTAACAAGGGGACTGTTCAAAAAGATGTATTTAAAGTCACGTTTCCACGTTCCGATTTGCATGTAGAAGTCGGGGATGTTCAACTCGATCCAAACCTTGCTTTAACATCTTACTTAGCATTCAAACATGTGGGCAACCATTCGATGATGATGGGCGATCTTGTTCTTCTTGAAAAAGAAGTAAAACCTGTCGAGAACATGTTAGTGGAGCAAGGGATTGAAGTGACTGCTTTGCACAACCACATCATGGAAGAAAATCCAAAGATCATGTATTTGCATGTTGCTGGTCATGGTGATCCAGTAACTCTGGCTCAAAAAATGAAGCATGTTCTTAGCCTCACAGGCACTCCATTAACTTCTGCCCCAGCTGAGAAATCTCCGTCTACTTTTAACTGGTCTAAGGTTGAGAGCATCATGGGGTGGAAAGGTGAGAAAAAAGGAAAGGTGTTTCAATTCTCTATACCGAGACCAGAGGAAATTACAGAAAAAGGCGTAAGTATCCCACCTGCTATGGGTATCGCCATGCCTATTAACTTACAATTGATTGGTGACAAGGCAGCAACTACTGGTGATTTCGTTCTGTTGTCAAACGAAGTGAATCCAGTTGTTCGTGAATTAACGAAAAATGGCATAACCGTAACAGCGGTACACAATCACATGTTAGATGAATCTCCTCGGTTATTCTTCTTGCATTTCTGGGCAGTAGATGAACCTGAAAAGTTGGCTCGTGGTCTCCGTGCGGCGCTAAATCAAACCACAGTTGGGACACAATGAAAGTTGTCATAACGGGAATAGCCAGTCGCCTTCGCGTAAAAGATACCGGCTTTATTTTGATACAAACGGATAAACATAGAATATTACCCTAGCGTGCCGCCGCAAATAAAAGCACGCGTCAAAATGCGGAATTGGACGAGGAGCGGCATGCTTCGTTCGCCCGTCTTCGTAGATTTTATTCTGGTAGCATAGGTGTAAAGATAAATGCACCCGTGGGGCATCAAGCTCCTAGGTGCACTTTTTTTAAGGGATAGTCATTTCAAATTCTGCCCACTTTTTGCCCACGAAAAAATGAAAAGTTTCGAAACCATTTGAGAGGGCACTAGGTGAAATCATTGATACAACGGGATTTTCATGGAGTTTTAAAACTGATCGAAAGCGAAGTATATGTTCCGCACACGTGTTGACGATTGGGAGCGCGAGCAATACAAGACTCCTTACTAATAAGCGAAACCCCTTGTGCCTGTAGGTATTACTCATAAATCTTCTGCATATGGTCTTCAAATTTTCTCATGTTGTCGCTTTCAATCCTTTTGGAAATGTGGGCATATACATCTGCGGTAATTTGCATGCTACCATGACCTAGACGGTCACGGTTACCGCACCAGTTTCCATGAGAAAGACTGCGTGAGTATGTTTTAATGAGTGGATAGGCATTGGGGGAATGTTTGATTTTTTCAACATTCGTGAAAAGGCGTTAAACAAAGAAGATGCTCCATTTGAATAATAAAGGATTGAAAAAAGAAAGGGAATATGTATAAGCCCCGTTGGGCCGGGGCCTTGAACCTAGCAATTGCAAGGGAAAGGAAAGACGTTTATAACGAAATTTAATGGAATGGTGATGATGGTGAACGTCTCATTGCTACCAGTGTAGACCCGAACGCGAAAACCATTTGGTCCGACACTGAGCAGACAGCCGGTAAATGTATCAAATATTGTTTTTACTACAACAATTCTGTTGATTAATCGGACTGCTTTTCTACGATTCTTTCTTTGTATTTCTAAGGAAACTCTTCTCGACGTAGTTGTAACACCTTTTTGTGCCGCCAATTCTGGCACCTCCTTTTAAACGATCTTTAATACTATATTTGATGTTTTTGTTAGAGAGATACGCGTATAATTCGCCTCCGTACGCTAGCCACTCTGATACGTTTGAATTGAATGACTACCACGTCAGTTCTCGACATATTAATCATCTTGCTTCTCTCACATGGTATAGAGAATGCAAATGGGGGAAGCTTGGCAACTGATACGAGCCTATGGTAAACGCAAATGTGCTAATTGATGCGCAAATTCATTTTATAAAAGATTTATCCAAATTAACGACAAAGTTTAAAGGGCAAGTATGTAAAAAGGCAGCTTATAAAGCTGCCCATAAACCATTGAAAATTACTCGCAACTGCAAGCAACAATTACTAACAGAACGAAGAGAACCAAAATTAAAGAAAAGTCATCAAAAAAGCCAGCGCTCATTAATGTCACTCCTTAATTGTGATTGAGGATAACCCCTAAATAATGTATGTCATATAACGAACTATGTAATGGCATTTGTACAAAAAAAATAAAATGGGTGTAAAAAATGTGATTTTTATGGTGATTTACACAATGTGTACAAAGACAAATAGCCGTTCTGGAAACGAACGGCACTTGGGCTGGGATAGTTACGGTTTAAGAGTGGGCGTAGTTGTAGTGTGCTACCCGAACCAGGTAGTCCGCTACCCGGTGGTGGAGGAATAGAACCGGGAGAGGATCGGGATTAGTGCGGGTTGTAGAACTTGTACTTGGCTGAGAAGTATTACTGTTTCCGCTGTTACCATTATTGCCACCACTGGTATTGTTGTTGTTACTTTCCGAGTTATTGTTACTGTTGTCAGTCATAAGTCTTCATATCGGTAAGTTGATTTTTAGTCCAAATTAATATTTCTATTAACAATTTAGTTAGGGAGGAAAGAGACATGGAAAACAGGTTGTCATATGGGCTGGGGCTCGGTGAATAATCAGGCTATCGAAAAATGAATCAAGGACAAACTTAGCCAGGATTATTTAATCGGAGAACGAGAGCTAACAACTACAGAAAGTGGTTTCGGATTTTTGTTTGACGACGAGATCGGAAGTGAAATCGAAATCTCTTTTTCTCTGGAACGGGACTTCCTCACTGTATATGTATCAGGAAACTGCTCATGGGATGTTGTAAGGCTGTACGAGGAAATTTCGGCGATGCTCCCTGATGAGCAGGACGCCGGTCCTCATCTACAAACTTGAACCGAAGGACTTTTGCAATGCAGCTCTGGAAGTCGTTGCTTAACAAAACGGTAATTGTATTAGTAGGCTTCAATTGTTCTGTAGATGACCAAGAATGTTGATGAGCTTGCCAAATGGGTCGCGGACGTAGAAACGCCGAACACCCCAAGGCTCATCTACTGGCCCATATTCAATTGGAAATCCTGCATTCTTCATCCGTTCGAGCGCTGTATCGACGTCATCAACTTCAATCGATAGAGCCGGAGTAAGAGTGTGGGAACCTCCCTGTGAAGCAAAACTAATTTGAACGCTCATTTCTTCGGCAGTCCCGTAAGTTGCAATCCAACCATGATCCATCAATAAATTTAGGCCGAGCACGTCCTGATAAAAGCGTTTAGCTGCGGTGATATCCTGAGTGTCTATATTGGCGACGATTCGTTTGACCTTCATTTCGTACCCTCCAAATTATTTGCGTATTTTACTAATCTTTTGATTATTTTACATGAAATATAAGTAATTAACAAAACACACGATTTGCTAAATGGAGGGATACCTATGCATCTAATCAAGTTTCAGAAATAGGATTTTGAAAAAACACTTCTCATCGAGAAGTGTAAGAAGTGAAATTGATTATTACTCTTTTACATCAATTTCCCAATCTTCTGAGCCTATAATATATCCTTTCTCTACAGAAAATCGAAGGGTATATTTTCCAGATCCTTGGAAGAAAACTGTCCCTTCATATCCATCCTCATAAGGTTGCATTACAATGCTCACATTTTGGTTATTGTCAGAGTAAGTTACTTTTACAAGTGCATTCCGTAACGGCCTACCATTGTAAAACAAATTGCTCGCTACATCAATTGGAGTTTTGGCTACAATTCCATTGGCAGAACCGGCTTGTAAGTTCCATCCAAATTCATTTCCTTGAGCTGGTGATGGGTCAAGTAAGAAACTTGCAGGAATTAAAAATGCAAATAAGAGAGGCAGAACAACTATTAAGTTTCCAGATTTAAAAAGTTTTTTGTTCAAAATGAATTACCTCCGATTCAAATACTGATCCTGCGTTTTGCATACCAAGGAACTCTGGAATCCTAGGACTAGGATTTGGAACTACTCTTTCACCGAGGTTATTCTGCTATCAATAAGGCGAGAAACTCTGTAAGAAACAGGAAGAAAGCCTTGACGAGGCCAATAACGTGAAGATTGTAAATTCGTTTCTCTCCAATCTGTCATGCAGTAGACATATCCTTTTTTCTTCGCATGGGCAAGTCCATGTAGTGTAAGTGCATAATTGATACCTTGCCCGCGATATTGATCTAGAGTACCAGCAACCCCTAATTCAACACAACGATCCGGTACATTCAAATTTACATTACTTTTATCTAAGGGGAAATATCCTTGGAAAGAAACAATTTTTTCATCTTTTAAGGCGATCCAGAAATCGACATCATGATCATCAAGGAGACCTGCATAACCTTTACGTAATTCCTGAGGGTCATCACGTAAAGAATAACCAAAAACTGGTGCCTTATTTTGATGAGTTCTAATAATATTTGCAATATCCTCAACCAAACTACGATCTTCTGGGGATGCCAAGCGAATTTCAACATCTGGAATGCTCAAAGGAAGGGGAGATTCCCGTTCAAGTAATGAGAGTAATGCATGTGTTTGTTCAAAGCCAAATCCTAAACGGAACCAAGAATGAAGTAATTCCGGTTGACTGGCTGGAATTAGCGAAAAATGACTGAAATATCCCTCATCTACCCATAATTGAGAAGCCTCTGAATAAAGATCTCTATATAATTCAACGGAGGCATTGCGAGAAATTGCATGACCCTCCAAATTAATCCAGACATGTCGATCCCGAAGAGGATTTTCAATCTTTTGTCCAATTAGGTATCCGATTAATTTACCATCTTCAATTGCTGCGACTCCGCTACTGTTTGGTTTTGACCATATCGTTTTAACAGCAGTCGCTGCATAATTTTCATCTTCACATTCACTTGGTAGTACCGAAAGGATTTCTCGATCTAGTGTATGACGTTTGGACAATAGTTGCCCAGCCTCTGAGATTAACTCATCAGTAAATGGTATGAAATACATTAAATGGACACCTCTGTTTTTATCAGCATAAAGCTGCTCTTTGTAATGCTCCCCGTTGTCCAGACACGATTTTTTGAGGAATAAGTTATGTCCTCCTTTTCGTAGTCCTAGTGTTTAGGATGCGATTTTTTCGATAGTATGGGCGTAAAATTGATCGGGTTTTGCTTCATTTAGAGATTGATGAAGGCGCTCCTGGTTATAAAATTGGACATAACGAGCTATCTCTCTGAACTCTTAACGAACTTTATCATCAATACACCATCTTGCAGTTCGGCAGAATAACAATTTTCGTTTAAATTTTCAGTTGAATATTGATATTCGAGGATTGCATCTGCCATTTCTTGAGTGAATCTCCCCTTAAAATACGGTATATTTAGTTTAGTTCCAATTTGAAAATCTTCATCACAACAATTAATATCAATGTGTTCTATTATCGTTTTAACTGGATCGCTTAAATCAGCCCATTTTAAATTACATTGATTATTCACCACTTTCTTCCCCCTTAAAATTATCTTTTCATTACATCAGAAGTTAAGTCATAAAGCATATTATTATTACCCTCAAGTACGATATATCGATGATTGAATTCGTTATTTGTTTTTAGGATGCGATTTTTTCGATAGTATGGGCGTAAAATTGATCGGGTTTTGCTTCATTTAGAGATTGATGAGGGCGCTCCTGGTTATAAAATTGGACATAACGAGCTATCCCTTTGCGTAACTCACGAGGGTCTTCGTATTCATTCAAATAGATGCACTCGTATTTAAGCGAGCGGAAATATTGCTCTGTACGGCTGTTATCCGTTGCCCGGCCTTTACCATCCATGGATACCTTGACGCCTTCTTTCTCCAGTAGCTCAAGGTAATCGGCATTGGTGAAATGAGACCCCTGATCGTTGTTCATGATCTCCGGCTTGCACCGGCTAAATGCACGCTTAAGACACCTGAGTACAAATCCCTTCTCAAGGGTACTGGATAACTCATAATCGATCACTTTGCGGCTGTACCAGTCGATGATGTTGAATAGGTACATGAAGCCTTTGCCCATCCGTAGATAGGTGATGTCAATTCCTCAGACCTGGTTTGGCCGATCGATGGATAAACCGCGAAGCAAATAGGGACGCACATACTTGGCATGGAATCGTTTGCTCAAGTTCGGCTTCGGATAGATCGCTTCGAGCCCCATGTGCTGCATGAGACGGCGTACACGCTTACGATTGACCTCGAAGCCTTGATCTCGAAGGAATCTGGTCATACGCCGATAACCAAAGTAAGGGTGCTTCATATAGATCTCATCGATACGATGCATGATCCGTACATTCTCTTCGCTCTCACGTTTCTCATTGCCGGGGCGGTAGACGCTTGTCCTGTTGACGCCCAGCAGATCGGTCTGGCGCTTAATCGTGATCTTCGTTGTCACGCTCTACCATGGCTTTACGAGCTTCAAGCGGTTCATTTGAGGCCAGATTTTCTTTTTGAGCCAGTCGACCTCAACTGTAAGTTGGCCAACCAGCTTCTCTAGATGCTCTTGTTTGCTCTCGTACTCCTTCTTCAGCTTGTCGGCTTCCATGGTCTTCTTTTCAAAGACCATGGAAGCACGCTCAAGAAACTCAGGCTTCCACCAGCTAACCATAACCGGACTCATTTCGTACTTGCCAGCTATTTCGATCACGGTCTGCTCCTCCCGGAGGACCTCCAGGACAACCTTTGTTTTAAACTCTGAGGTATATTGGTTCCGTTTTTCCATGCTCTTATTATAACTTATTTTTTAACCTCCCGTGTCTCAGTCTATGGGAGCGTTATAGGAAATCATTCGTAATTTTCTATTTAACGTAAATGATCAAGATGTTTTTGAAGAGAAAATATCATTCCCTTCAAAAATTGATTAGAATAAAAGCAAGCTTAGAATAACGTAAAGATTGAGGAGGCTGCCAAGGTTTTAACGACAGCTTTTGTTTATGCTAACGGGCAAGATAATCGAGTAAAAATGAGGATAATTTTTGAGGTGGATACATGAAATACACTTGTCCTTGTTGCGGTTATAAAACGTTTGACTTAAAACCTCCGGGAACCGTTGATATTTGTCCAGTTTGTTATTGGCAGGATGATTTACATCAGTACTTTGACCCTGATTTTGAGGGTGGGGCAAATAATTTATCCTTAAGACAGTCTCAAGAGGCTTTAAAAGATAAAACAGATCTAATAAACGATAACTACGAATTCGATGGTCCGAAAGATATATCAAAAATAAGGCGTATGCCCTTGACGGAGATTGCTAGGATCTTTGTTGCCCTTGATTTACCCCTTGAAAAATTACTTGGTCTTTATCTTGGCTTTTTTGTGGCTAAAGAGTTAAGTTTTGTTTTCAACTACGAAGAAATCTATGACCTAATGGGCGATCATCGCGAGCTAATTTACCGCTATATAACGATTCGAGAAAGGAAAGATCCTAATAAATACTTCGCAAATTATAAAGAAATTCAAGAACTCGACGATAATGAATCTAACAAAGAAATCAAGAAAATCGAAGAGGTATTTGTTAAAAAACTAATTTCAGTGCTTTGAGCTAACGGGATTCGATTGAAGATAATAGTGCCAGAAACACCTTTGAGATGGTTTTTTATTGAGAGTTGGTCACAGACGCGAATGAAAGAAGTCCCAACAAAATCCCGACAAAACCCGGGATAAAAGGCAGACGATTTGAAATGTTGGAATCAGTAATCTTGAGTCAAGAGAAAGCGACTTCAGCTCTTGGGAGATACCGTCTATCCCTTATCAATGGCGTACCTGGGGGAATCTATGGGTGATGAGGAATGTGACCTTACGAGAGGGGGACGATCTGAGCCTGAACGTGCTAGTCTTGCAATGATCGTAGCAGGGAACCATACAATTGTTTTTCATTGTATGCATTACAGCGGTTTTCAAGTTTTGGGAACCCCTCTCGGAAAATCGCGAATTCTCTGCTGGGATTTACCGGACAGGGGATTACATGTGAGACATGAGGCTTCGGACCTTCGCCTCTTATTCGAAATCTCTCATATTAAAAGTGGTTGCCATTGACCTGTAAAGCATTTACTTAAAAGCATAAAAATAGTCCCTATCCTTCACAAGGTGGGGACTATTTTTATACTTACAATAGATTGGTAATGTTTAATGTGTTGTGTCGCAGTTTATGACAGTGATTAATCAGTTTTTAAATTCTGGAATTCATTTCGGACAATTACCAGCGACTACCCATGTACCATCAGTTCCACATCGATACGTTAATCCATCTGCTTGACATACTGTTGCACCAGTACTGTAGGTTTGACCATTGAAAAGACAAACACTACCAGTGGAATTTTCAATACTTGCCATACCGACATCTATTTCTTCGTTATTGTTAGGCACTCTCCGTCAACTCCTTCTGATGGGTTTTGAATTTCTTTTCGCCTTTATTTTGTCAATAAGATCAAAGATAATGTATCCGCTCTAATTAAATTTTTTGGAAATTCACCTTATAAAATAGGTTACTTCAGCATGGAGTTGGCAATTTCAATCGCAAGTCAGTTTAACCCATTTTTTAACAGCTGTGCTCCCTAATTCTTGTTTTTCAAACATTCTTCACTTCGTCAACTTTTTACATAATAGGATGGATCGATTCAAGCTCAAGGTGTACACTTGACCCCTGATTCGATCCATCCTGTGGCTTCCGTATGTTGAAGAAGCCCCCTGCCGGAGAAAGTGGGGCTTTAGTATAGACAATCTACCTCAATTACCTCAAAATGTAATTGGAAGGAGGGATTTTCAATGTTACAAGGATACATAACTGTTTACACTGCTTGGGCTGGATTAGGTCAATTCATTGATAGTGGCAGTTGTACTGCTAGGTTGGAACAGGAGGGTCCCTGGACTTATCCAATAGTAGTACCAAGAGAAGCGGTAACTAGAGGCGATAATTCTAGTGCAGTAGTTGGTGTGGATCTTAGGGAAATTGCAGGGGAAAAATAAGCACCCACGCGGTGCTTTTTTTCATGGAGGCGGGGGAAATGTAGTGCGCCAGTATGTTGACTCAGTGACAGGAGACATTCACTACACGGAGGAAGTGCTGCGCCGATCGGACGAGATCGTAAAGGTCTTTCGTCCAGTAGGTCGCAGCACAAAATTCGTGAAGATCAAATCCAGCCAAAAAGCAAAGCGACGGCTCAGAAAGCCGTCACTTGCTGAGGCTGGTTTTTTGTTGAAGATCGCACCCGTATGCAAGCGAGGGAACAAACGTCTTATGAGGAAAGGCTGGCGCTGCTGCCGTTTGTGGATGATTCGAGCGCATCTCGTGAAAAACTGCCGGAAGAACAAGACGAAGAGGCAGAACGCAGAATGAAGATACTTTTCAGGGGTGATTGTGCGATGGAAAGAATAAACACTGTTATAGATGGCCAATAACAAGCTGTTCCCGTTTAAAACAACAGCCATCTCGTCACAATAAGCAAAATCCACACAAGCATGTGTCCTGGATGCGCTCCTGACATTCTTCGGTACTTAATTGAGGCTGGGCTAGTTGTATATCGCACCCACAAATCACTCACAAAATGATTTGATGTCACTTGAAATAACAGCAGATGAAACTGTTGAATTTTTGTGATTTCTAGAGATCCGCACACACGTTCACGACTGGGAGCGCGTGCAATACATGACAGCTTACTAATAAGCGAAACCCCTTGTGCCTGTAAGTACGAGGGGTTTTTACTATTTGGTGGGCAATTTTGATTTTTTAGGGGTTTAACATTTTTGCCCACGATTTGCCCGCTATTTTTTCTGAGTACACACTTTCCATGTAGCTTTCAAACTTGTCCATGTTATCTAAATCAATTTTCTTTGAGATGTGGGCATACACATTTGAAGTGATCCGGATACCGCATACACCTGTAACGAATCCAAGATTGCCGAAGACACATTCAGCCAAGGTCTGAAGGCTATCTTACATCACAAGCAGTTGGATTAGGTAACTCTTCACTTTCTTACTCTCATCTTCTTCCGGATATACCAGCCGCGTTTATGAAAGGAGATGGACCTGTATTTCTGGGCCAGTCTGATGATTCGTTTGCGAGTAAGTGATACCGGTTTTGAAGATAAGCTTTTGTTAAGGGAACTTCTTACAACCAGATGACCAGGGTAGTGAGCTTTCACGAAGTTACCGTAAGTTTCGAACTCGGAGAAGCCGGCATAACTCTTCTTGTTGGTTTTCTTGATAATCGCCCAGTACCATCTAGTCTTATGCCTAGCCTCAATTTTAGACTTCAGTCGGGAGAGCTTCGATTTGTCGAACAGCATATAGTGGGCAACGAAAGAGCGCGAGGCGGTTGGCTTGGTTCCCATTAATTTCTTGTAGGTGCGAAAATACTCGGGACGACTCCAGTTACGGCAGTAAAAAACGGTTTTCCCGTTGACGAGAAAGACATGAGGTCGGATGAGAATGGTGTCGGCGTCAATCACAAGATAATACCTTTGCTTGGTCAAGTTTCCTCCCGCCAGCTTCAACAATTGTTGGAGAAGCCAGCCTGAGCGATTGGTGCGCTTGGTTTGGTAGTGAATGTCTTTTTTTGTAATCGGCAGGACGCGTTTTTCATTGATGAAGGTGCAGTTTTTACGCCGGCAAAGGGCTTGGATTCGTTTGCTTGGTGGCGATACAACCATGATCTTACCGACCGGATGCTTCACTTGCTTACGGATACTGTCAATGACATAGGGAAGAGTCCCAAGATCTTTCTCAATAGCTGGGATCAGGACATCAATTTTAATAGAGCTGTTGAAGGTGCTTTTCGCTGAACGTGACAACTTCTCAACTCCTTTTCACTAAGCAGTTTCAAGCATATGTGCCTGAACAGCTTAGCCAGAGTGTCCGACATTCCAGATAGGATATGATTTTCTTTCTTAGGGTGAATGTGTCAGAAATGGAAATCCTGCAAAATGTGTGTTTGTCTGCCTTCTTGAGTCATTGAGTAAGTATTTACATTTCAAAAATTTATGTAAAACCCCCTTGAAACTCTCCTCACTCGGTCTCGCTTGTTTTTAAAGACTAGGCTACTTCTTTTAGCGATATGGTTGAATCGTCGGGCTTAAAATCAACACCGAATGCAGAATTGAATTCCTCAGTGTCTTCACTTTGGTAGTACCACAATAGTTAGTGAAGAAAATTTTAACAGCGAGACTATGTAAAATGCCTATTTATAAAAAATACCCCGGGAAGGGGCAAAGATTACTGTATCAGGACTGAAATGGCATGACGAGCTTTATAGGCAAATTGGATCGGCTCGTCGATTGATTCGAAGTGTATAAACATGATACCAGGGTTGTTAAAAAGCCAGTGATTGTGGAGGGCAGTAACCAGTATATCGTAATGGCGAAGAACAGAAATGAATGGGTTAATTTCTTCAGGGAGAATTACTGTTTCACCCAAACAAAGCGCCTTCCCATTTTGATCCACTGATTCAAATGAGAACATCATCGGTATCGTTAGTGCCGAACGAGAAGGACGTCCTAAAATAGTTACAGGAAAATTTCTAACAGTCATTAAGGTACACACACCATTTATTATCTGTGGTGATATTCCCAATACTCCACCAAATTGTTGACAAAGGGGATCTATAGCCATTGAACTCCTAAAGTTTTTTATTATATGGTACTTTTGCGGAGAAGAAAGTGCCTCTAGGTTATAGCCTATTTTACAAAACGGTAATTAAATTAGCTTTTTACTCTAAAACAAGAACAACATGGTCGTGTCTGGCAATTATCTCCAGAATCCAATCCAAGATAGTTTAGGAGACGGGTTTTTTATCGTAAATGTCTATTCGTATCCGGAATTTGAGGATACACGAATCAAATACTTTATTTGACCACGATTTCAACTTTTGTTCCGTCTGGAAAATCTTCTAATTGATTGGAAATCCACGATCCAGCTCCTCGATTATCTGAAGGCGATATGTATTCGATATGTGCTCCCGTGCCTCCCTCAGCACACATAGCCATTGGCCATTCATCTCGATCATACCCTTTTTTTGTAGGAATGCCTTTGAGTGATTCTTCACGATTTTCATCTGCTCCATCACGGTCAATTGTGCATATAGCTGACTTCCCAGAGGCAATCGCTTCTTTGATATGCTTTGCAGTCTGAGGGTATCGATTAGACGGAAAAACAATCGTATGTTCTACGTTCCCGTTGCTAACTGTTTTGTCCTCTATTGGCACAAGTCCAAAGAAATAGGCGGCGCCGATTAGCAGCACCACAATCAACATCAGCATTTTTTTCTGTGTCATGCTTTTGTCCTCCAATATAAGTTCTTTTTCATTTAATCACACCGCCCAGCATTATGGGGAAGCGGTGTGATTGGCCTGAGTAAAGGGAGCTAGCTGTACTGCAAAGGTCGGAAGTCCAAGGAATGACGACCCAAATGTATCGAAGAGATTGCTAACCTATGAATAAAAAGAGGCACCTCCCTGTTTTAGAGGAGGTGCCTCTTCATGTTATTTTGTATATTCCATCACTTCAAAGGATTGAATCTTGCTGAAAGCCACATAATCTTTTCTAGAAGTAAAGGGCCCCTTGTTAAAGTCCTTATCGAACATATAGGTTTCTTTGCCCTGACCGTCTGCACGGTCATTATACCAGGCGATGAAGTCCTGTACTTCGGATGCGGTTAATTCAAATTCCTTCTCGAGACCACTGATCATTTTAATAACAAGTAATGCATTTTCACCAGTCGGTGTAGGATCTGGTTCTGGTTCTGGTTCCGGATATGGGTTCGAGGTAATTTTCTCCATCAGCTCAAATTCTCCAATGTCCACTTCAGTTTTATATCCATTATTAATTGCTATATTTATTCTGTAATACCTGTACTTAGAGGGATTATCAAATGTGAAACTTTTAGCAGTGCCGTCCCAATTTGTTACATTTGTTTGGGAATCAAGGATAGTCCAATCTGTATCATTATTGCTTCCTTCAAAAGTCCACGTAACTGGTGCTCTTTCTACAATCCCATTTGAATTTGCAATTACATATTTCTGAATGGCTTTTTCATTACCAAGCCCAAAATCAACTTGTAACCAACCATTCTTAATTTTATATTCCGAGCTCCAATAGGAATACTTATTTGCATAACTGAAATTCACTTTGTCAAATGCTTTCCAAGCATCATAGTCAGTGCTGTAAATGCTATTAAGCAGATACAATAATAGGAGCAGCTGAGTCGTTGCTAGTTAATTTAGGTACTAGGTTTTCAGTATACTCATCTGCTGCAAGACTAATAGTCTGACCAGAAAATATAACCAAAATAATAAGAGCAAAACTTAAGATTAGCTTTCTGCACTTTTTTACAAAAATCATAAAAACATCCTTGAACTCTTAAAAATGGATAATTCCACATAGAAATATATTACAATTCGTTGAATTGAGCAAAACAGTAAAAGGAATAAATTCAAAACAAAGGAACGTTCTATGAAAATGTTCATATTGTGTTCAAGAAATAAAAACCCTTGAACAGTATAACAATTATTACCCAAATCAGGCTTGAAATGTCATATACATTTGAATCGTATTGGAGCAAGTCACAAGAGGCTTGATTGCATCGATATCGAGAACTAATTCATGTTTACGATGCTGGATTGAGTAGTGAAAGCCCTCCTTTGGATTCATAGTCCGAGGAGGGCTATTTCTATTTTTTAGGCTTAGTTTCTGTATCCTGAATTTCAAGGTAATCACTGCATCCTTGAGGCAATAGTAACTACTTCAGTAGGAAATTTAAACTGTTTGGAGAATATGGATTATCAAATCTTCGAATAGGGGGACTTTAATGTGGGCTTGTTAGACGGTCTAATGGGTAATGCTTCGGAAGTTAACATTGCAGACGTTCAAAAGGAGTATGCCCAAATCTTAGCGAACAATGAGAGCATTGAAAAGGCGTACAAATTAATTCGTGATATGTTCATCTTCACCAACAAGCGGTTAATACTGGTTGATAAGCAAGGCATTACTGGTAGAAAGATAGAGTACCATTCCATTCCTTATAAAAGCATTAATCATTTTAGCATTGAAACAGCCGGAAATTTTGATTTGGATGCGGAATTGAAAATTTGGGTTTCTGGAAGTGCAGTACCGATCCAAAAACAATTTAACAAGAACTTGAATATTTATCACATACAGAGCGTATTGGCCGGGTACATTTTGGATTAGTTCGCTTGATAAAAGTGGACTTTAGTAGTAGCTATAGTTGCTGCAGTTATTACTTCCGTCCAACTGCTTATTAGCTTGATTCCATCCTAAAATCATGATTTGCACATTTATACATGTAATAGCCGCCCAATCAAACCGATAAAAGTAATGTAATATGAAATCTAGTGTAGATTCTCTTGGGGATAAGGCGTACGACTTAATCTGTGCAGATGAGTCTGCGCTATTTTTTTGTGGCAAGAGAAGGTATGCGCACCTATATATGCTTGTAGTAAATATTGAGCTGATAACTTACTATATAGATGACCACTTTTTTATTCACGTATTACTTCTTGTGTACCCCAATTTGCTTAAAGCAGTTGGGGACTTTTTTGTATCTAGGTGAACACATGTTTATTTCTCCGCTGCTGCTCGAACAGGTAGATAAACCGTTATCCGACGGTCGTTACATTTTCGAACTTAAAGTATCTCTATAAAACAATAGGTACATGATAAAAAAACGATTCCAATCCTTTTGTACCATACATTACAAGCAAAATCTAATTTGTACATAAATAGCAAACTGTACAAAAATAGCCTTAGTGAACAGCTATTTTTGTACAGTTTTGAAAATAAGGCTATGTTAAACTTTGTTGATTTTCTAATAAGCTATAAGCATTTATAGATTTACGCCAAGGTGCTCGACGCTGCATTTTGATTAATTCCAGGTAACATGCCCAACATTTCAAATTCCTGAAATTCCTATAAGAAATAGAGTCAGGAAGACCTTGACTTGGAGCTTACTCTAAGAAGTATGGTTATGACGGCAGGGAAAGATGAGCCAGTAAGGAGGCATTCATGAACGAAGAACGGACGTATTCGATTTCCGAAGTTGCAGAGCGGACAGGACTTTCTACGGATACCCTTCGATATTACGAGAAAATCGGATTACTTGCTTCGCCGACGAGAGGTGGCGGACAAAAACGAATGTACGCCGAGGAAGATATAGGCCGTATCCGTTTTTTGAACCATCTCAGAAGAACAGACATGCCACTCAAGAAAATCAAAGAGTATGTACAGCACTACTCACAGAAAGACGATGCGCACTGTTATGCAATATTGGATTCGCACCGGGAGGCGATCGAGCAACGGATATCCGAATTAAACGCGACCGCTGAAATCATTCGATACAAGCTCAAGCATTTTCAAGAAATCAAGGATGGGCATCAAAAGGAGGAAAAACATCTATGACAATTGAAGCAAACCAACGGGTGCCGCAACAACCGCTGCACACTGGATACGGACCACGTACGACTGCCGAAGAAATCATGCAAGGAGTAGATTTGGCAGGTAAGGTTGTCATTGTGACTGGCGGATATTCCGGTATTGGATTGGGAGTATCGAGGGTTTTTGCGAAGGCAGGCGCCCAAGTAGTCGTTCCAGCCCGTTCGCGGGACAAAGCCAAAGTCGCAATGGAGGCCGTTCCTGAAGTGGAACTAGGCGAGCTTGATCTTGCCGATCCGGATTCGATCGATGCCTTCGCCCACCGATTCGAGGAATCGGGCCGTCCCCTTCACATTCTCGTGAACTGCGCAGGGATCATGGCTATACCTGAACAGCACGATCGCAGAGGATATGAACTGCAGTTTGCCACCAATCACTTGGGTCACTTTCAACTTGCATCACGGCTTTGGCCAGCTCTGAAACGAGCAAACGGAGCTCGAGTCGTTTCTGTTTCCTCAGGCGGTCATAGATTAGGTAACATCGATTTCGAGGATCCGAATTATCTGCACCGCTCTTACAACAAATGGGAGGCGTATGGGCAATCCAAGATGGCTAACGCTCTATTCGCCCTAGAACTGGATAAACGTGGCAAGTCACACCAAGTACGAGCGTTCTCCGTACACCCCGGTACCATCGTCACTGAGCTCTCCCGTCATTTGTCCAATGAAGAATTGAGCGCTTCTGGGGTGATTGACGTGCAGGGACGGCGGACGTTTAGCGAATTGACGGAGGAACGCAAAACTGTACCCGAAGGAGCCGCGACGATCGTCTGGTGTGCTGTAAGCAACCAACTCGACGGAAAAGGCGGCGTTTATTGCCAAAATATCGATATTGCTCCTTGGGTTCCGAATGAAGTAGGGAAACCAGGAGTACCCGGCGTATGCCCATGGGCTGCAGACGAGCAGGCTGCCAAGCGACTCTGGTCATTGAGTGAAGAACTTACTGGAGTTCGTTTTACCATTTGAGCTATCCGACATCGAGATACTGAAAGAAGGCACATAACGACCACAACCGTTAATATAAAAGAAGCTGTTCGATCCAGTCACCACATTGGTTCTGCGGCAGTTTCCGGTGGTGCTTGAATGGTTATTCTCGCTGCTCCTGAAAACTGTTATTCATCAAAAACCGTGAAGACAAAGTGAGGCATACTTCGTTCACCAGTATTTGTCGACTTTACACTTTCAGCATAGTCAGCGTCTTCGAAAATTTGAGGCACCTTCCTGTTAGATAGGAGGTGCCTCGTCGTGTTATTTGGTATATTCCATCACTTCAAACGATTGAATCTTACTAAATGCTACTTAATCTTTTCGAGAAGTACCGACTCTCTTATCTAAGATTAACCATTCCGATAGATTCTGATCATAGCCTTCAAAAGTCCAATCTTCGGGCCATTCTTTTATAACATCATCTCTATAACTTCGAGCAGTAATCGTGTATTTTTCTATTTGCTTAGGCTCAGTGAACTGATAAGAAAGCCATCCATTAGAAGAACCTCTTTGAACAAACCAGCCAAAGGGCTCTACAGCAAGCCAATGATGTTTAATTCGATTTGTTAACGGAACTTGGAAAGGGACCAAAAACCGGGGCTAATCTTGACGGGTGTAGCTTGGGGCTAAGGCCAAAAAATTCACAGAAGTTCATAATTAGCGGGCTCCACTTCTCGGGATCGATGTAGTTCTTCTCGCCAGTCATTAGGATTTGTTCATCAACATGAACACGTATTATCCTTACTTCAATTGCTTTTAAAGAGCTGGGCAGTTCAAAATTATGGACTAGTTCTACAACTGCCTCTAATTGAACCGGGCACTCCGCAACGCGTGGAGGCCGAATGAGGTCCGAATCTTGGGGGGTGAGCCTAGCCGTTCCGAATTTATCCGGTTCAAATCGGTATCCCACATTAGCCTTGCGCTCCGGTACAGGATTTCGTCCAGTTAGTAGAGCCAGACAGTCCACCGCATGAGCAAGATCAGACGAAGGAAGATTCAAAACACATTCGCGCTCGCGCAACAAATTGGTAACGGTTTGAGATGAGCTACTCATTCCAAGCATGCATGATTGATTAAGCCACCATGCAGAAGACATAGGGGCAAGGTTGACAGAATTGTCCTCATTCAATGTGCTGATGAGTACAACTGGCGTTCCAAAGTAAAGAATTTTTGGTGCAACGACCTTGTGCATAATGCGCTCCCTCCACTATAAAAAGAAAAGTTTTCCATCGTCTCAAATAAGAGACTTATTTCAAATTATAATGACTATTCTTTTCGTTATTTTGCTGTTTCATTTCGAATGAACTTTACACAATATTACTTGTGAGAAAGGGAGGGAGTAATCAATGGGTTACGTGATCTATAGCATTCCCCAATCTGCAACAAGGGGCAACCTCTTTTCTTTATATACACAAAAAATATAAAAAACATTGACATATACGCTAAAATATGTGAATATCTTCTCTGTCACTTATAATGATAATCATTATCAAACAATACTTCACACCAAACATCACGTGACAAGGAGAAATGAGCGTATGAAAAAAGGAACACGAATCGTACTGGCCTGCTTGGTTGCAGTAGTCACTGCCGTATCGGCAGGTTGCGGAAACAGCCAAACGGCTTCAGAAGCACCCAAGAAGTCTGAGACACGTGTAGTTAAGCATCTGATGGGGGAAGTGACAATCCCGGCGGAACCAAAGCGGATTGCAGACGTATCGGGAGCAGCGGAGGAGCTATTAATTTTGGGACACAAGCCGGTTGCGACGGCAAATACATACAAGACAAAAATCATGTCCCACGTAGCGGATAAGCTGACAGATGTAAAAACGGTTGGCTGGATGTGGGATGACTCTATCAATCTGGAAGCTGTGGTAGAAACAAAGCCAGACCTGATTATTATGAATAACCGCCAGCAAAAGATGTACGAGCAACTATCCAAAATTGCGCCGACTGTCGTTCTGGAGACAGACATGGATAAATGGCGTGATAAGTTTAAAGAAATCGGCCGCGTGTTTGGACAAGAAGAGGACGTGAACAAATGGCTGGCTGGTTATGACGAGAAGACGAAAGGGATGCGCGAGCAACTCAAGCAAGCGTACGGCAACCAGACCTTTATGTTCCTGGCCGTAACCCCTAAATTGTTCCGCGTGTACGGAAACTATGGATATGCAGATATCTTGTTCACTGATCTCGGCCTGAAGCCGGCAGCCGGAACACCTACGGATAAAACAATGGAAATGATCGAGCTGGAAGGACTGACGAATTTTCAGCCAGACCATATGTTTCTCGTCAATTTCGGCGGAAAAGCGGATGATGTATATGCAGAACTGAAAAAGAGTCCAGTATGGAAAAGCAACAAGGCAGTTCAACAAGGACATCTCTATGAGGTAACCAATGAAACATTCAACATCAAAGCCTTTGGCCCAATTGGAAAGGAAATGCTCCTAGACGAGATTGGTAGCATGTTGCTGAAAAAATAATAACCATGCGATCGGCGGAAAAGATGGGGTTATTCGAAAAGTCGGTTTGACTTCCCATTTGAGGAAAAATTGTTTCCTAACGTGGATTTGATAACGGTATATGTCGCGTTCCGGATTGTGCCCTGAGGACCTAACCCTTCAAAAGTGGCGGGTAATCTCCTAGTCACTTTCCTTAAAGCCTGTCAGAACAAATACTGAAGGAGAAGCTGGGAGAAACGAAATGTTTTCCCAGCTTCATTTATTAGTCTGGTAGTCCGGGACACGATTTAAAAAAGTAACATTTGCGGAAAAGCCCGCTATTCTTGATTTAAACCTCTACACCGACTTTCATCGCAAACGGCGATCCATCAGCGGAAAAAGGTGAAGATTTACAATGGGCAGTTTCATCCTATCAAACTCGTAAATGTACGAAAGTGCTAAATGCCATCGAAGAAGCCATTTACAAAACACACATTGTAACAATCTTATTTTAGAAGGGCGAAAGATTCATTTATTTTCAAATCACCATACAGTTGGTCAAAAAGCTTGCCGTCTTCAGATTGGGAATCAAACGGATTGGACTGTGGCGTTGTATAGACATACACCATGTCATTTGATTCTGCAATGGATGTCCCTACAGGTGTCCCTTCTTCGCTAGAGAGGCGAGTCCAATCCGTTTTCATGAAAACGGAGATCATTAGAAGCGTTTCAGAACCTTGGCCATCCTTCGTCGCATAATCGAATTGCACTACATGCTTGGCTGATGGCAGAATTTTGTCAGCATCTACACCTGCATATTGGCTCACCTTGTAGTGCCCGTTCCAAGAAGTTGGCGGCTTAAAGCTGAAATTTGCTTGAGAGTTAGTGTAAAGTTCAGTTTTTTCGCTTTCCTGTGCAACAGGCTGTGCAGAGTGTTCTAATTTGCCATTGTTAACAGCAAAGATGATGCCGATCACTACGACGGATGTTAGTATGATGCCGACGATGATTTTTTTGAAATTCATGTTGGTTTCCTCTCTCTTCGTATATGGGGTAAAGTTGTTTGTAAGTGAATTATAAACGAACGACATATGAAGATCGTTACAGAAAAGAGACATTTTTCTATTCCATAAAACTTTTTGGGTCAATAAGGCACCTGACAAATGTGATCACAAATCCCGTGAGATCTCCAGCGACGGCAACGTTCATAACACTCTATATCCAATCGTACTCTTCTTGAGTCTAGATACGGGAGACATAACGTTTCACAATCTTCATGAGGTGGACTTACACGTCTACATTCGTTCATACATTCTTGTAAGCTAGGAAGAAATTCAACCAATTGACCATTCACTTTCTTGAATCGCTTAGACTTAGATTTTTTCTTTTTCAAGTGATATCCCCTCCTGATGACGATCTAAGATAGCGTACGAAATGAATTACCCTTCTGATTGGCCAAATGTACTAATATCTCGAAAATGTATGTAGATCAGTATTTAGGAAGGCCAATAAAGTGGGATGCAAGCTTCGTTCTATCTCACTCTAAAGGAAAAGGAAAAGTGGCTATTCGCCTTTTCACTGGAAGAATGAGCGATGCAAATATGTATAAAGCCCGCCTTCACAATCAAGACGGGCTAAAAGCAATTCATGTGTTATTGAATCGTAAAAGTAGCTACGATAACATTTTGATCCTGATAGGAATAGGGGGCTTGAAATTGTACGTAGCGATACCCGTCCGCATCAGCCTTAATAATGATTCCTGTCGTACCGCTCCAAATCTGTTTATTTTGAGCATTATAGACTGTGTAATTCGCAAAGGTACCTTTTGGACTGATACGGAGCTCCTGCCCTTTCTTTAGATAAATCGCTTCTTTTGGACTTAACTGCCCAGGAGTAAGGTAGTAATATTTGGTGAATTGTTGTTCTTGTTTTTGTTGCTCCATGGTTACTGTGTCTGCTTCACCTTGTACTTGAGCATTGGTAGAAGCGGAAGCATATACAGGTGCGCCAGAGAGGAGTAAAGCGAGCATCGAAATAGAGAGAAGCTGTTTTTTCATAACTAGTACACTCCTTAGGATCATTTCTGATTAAATTCTAAATACACGAACTAAAAGTAATTATACTCAAATTGAATGAATTGGTAAATATTTACACAAAAAAACAGAAGATTGTCTATTCATATCTCATGAACGCAACTCCCTATCACGGTAGTAGTCATGGAAAATGACACTATTTATCTTGTAGCAGGGATACCTATCCAGAAAGGTATTGAAGAAGCTAATTCCTATGTCGAAAGGGACGGTGATTCTCTTGTGTCAGTTCAAGGTCGACAAAAGGAATGCATCTAAAATGCAGAGTTTATTTAAGCTAATCAGCAAACGAACCGGTTTGCATAGAATGAACGGTTGGGATTAATCATTTTTCATTGAAATAAGCCTCGGAATGATTAAGCGTTCCGGGGCTTATTTCAATGATAGTAGCTCATATTATTGCCCACAATGAGTTGGAAAGATATACAACTACGCTGGAGAGAGCGAACCTCCCAGAGCTATACGTACGGTCCGGGAATATTGCCGCATTTGAGCGATACAATGAGCAGCCGGTTTGGTAACTGGGGCTGTCAATTTAACAAAATGCGCACTAAGTAAAGAAGGTGAAGGCTAATGATGAATTGCATTGTGCGTTCAGGTATAGGAATGTTTCTAACAGTTAAATGTGTATCTTGTGATAGTTCAGGTAACGTGCCAAATCATGACGGAATGCTTGAGTTAAAAGAAATAGATGATGGTGGAGGGGGGGCACATAAACGCCGCACCAATGGTTCTACTCGATCCTCAATAGGATCGAGTAGTCAAAAAGTCCCGGGTGGTCGGGGATGAGTGCTTACGGGTGGTATCGGTGGGGGATTAGGATGGAGGGGAGGGAGTGGTACAGGAGTTGGTGGATGAGGATCGAGATGGTGTGGTGGCCATGGGGTGGGTGGGTCAGGAACTGAACCCGCTGGCGGGAAGTGTGGATCAGGTAAATTACAATCTGGTGGACAATCAGAATTAGCTTTGGGATCGTCATTTGTTGGTGTCAAACTGAACTACCTCCTTTACATGTTTTTAGTATCTAATGATTGAAAGGAACTTATACAAATTAGTTAGGGTGATAAGGAGAGTGTTCAGGTATGGCAATACCATCCATTGTCGGATGTCAAAGAACGAAGGGACATACCTTTTATCAAACGCGGGACTTTGAAGATCGTCCAGAAACATTTCAGGTAGACGGTACCTATTATACAGTTCGAGATAATCATGGCCAGCTTACCGGCTTCTTCTGTTTTGGGCTCAATGCTCAAGTTCCAGAAGCTCGAAAGCAAAATCTTTACAATGGCGAGAACGCGTTGGATATCTGAAAGTATGTAGTTTTAACAAAACAAATCAAGCGATCCAGCATAGGATGGTACTACTTATTGTGATGTAGCAGGCTTGCCGATCGGGAAAGGTTTGTGTCTCACCACATTGACTATGCCGGAAGAACGGTATGAAAAGTCTTGAAAACAAGGTGAGGCATTTCAATGATGCTTAAATATAGTAAACGATTAACAAGGGAGCTATACAGTGACGAGTTCTTAGGTTCCTAACAGGAAGATGTGAAAGGCGTTAAGCCGCTCGTGGAAAGAACCGGGCGGCTCTTCTGTTGAAATCGTAGGTAATAGAAATACCACTGAAAAAGTTTTGTCGTATGACAGAGTGTCCAAATCTAATCTCCCCACAATTTTACTCCTTCTACTAAAGCGTAACGTGGGAGGAGTGGACAAAAAGGTGAGCTCAAAGCTTAATGATGCCAAAGAGGGTGAAAGAGGGCAGCTTAGCCGCCCATAACATTGGACAGAAATTAGCACTCATCACAACTGCAAGCAACAATTGTTAATAGAACGAAAAGAACCAAAACTAAAGCAAAATTGTCGTCAAAGAATCCCATCGATATCCCCCCTTCAAGTGTATGAGGAAGAACCTCAAACTCAAGCTATGCAAATTGAGAAGCTATGTAAGGGCGATATCACAGTAAGTGGAAAATTTGGGCAGGCAACAAACTGTTACTTGTTATGTCCAACAGCTCAATAATGTTAAATCAGCAGGGGGATAAACGACGAAAAAAGGCTATCCCTTAGCCACATTCTGGGCATTTGGGACAGCCTTCTTGGAACTTAGCTACCTCTACCAAGGGCATAAGCATCTGCCATGATAAATAATGCATGAATCTCCGCAAGGCTCAATTGAATAATTTGAACCTAACTTTTTCAGGAGCTTCTTCAGCATGATCATTCACCTCCTTGGTAGATATATTTTCCATGTATTACCATTCTATCGTGAGTAAGTGATTTAAGAACATGAATTTTTTTATAAATTGTGTACAGCGTCAAAGTTTCAAGCCGGTTTGAAGAACTATGAAATAATCTGAAGAGATTACGTCAAAATTGGAGTCTATCTTCTCAAGATACTTCCAATAAATTAAGTCTTCAGATTCGATATGCAGCATTTCCATTTCAAATTGTTGTGATTTCCACACAATGCTCTGACCCATGCAAAGCTGGGATTTATGAATAACTCTTGAAGAAGGGTCATGAGCAATCATGGATTTTGTAATCTAGTATGTGTTCTATGTAAAATTCGGAGATTTAAACTGCATCAAAATCGAAAAGAACATGATCGCTCCAGAGCCTATTAAGCCAATTACACTCATCAGCGTATCATAGGGGTGATACTGATGGGTAAATACTTGAGCAATAGAAAGTCCCCACAAAAGTGTAGGTATAGACAGGAAGATATGTATTTTTCCATTATGCGTGAACCTGACATAGATTAGAGCTACTACCGTAGAAACGAGATAACTGAAAGAGAAAAGAATCGTGTCCCAGGTCGAAATGGTTACTGGAATATCACTTGAAAGAAGCGATTTACAAGCCCAAAGAATAAAGAACCAAAAAGCAAAGGCCAAACCAATCATCATTTTCACAAGACTTTTCATGCTTTCTTCTCCCTGTTAAATACGTTTGCTTATTAAGACGAGGAACACAAAGAAAACGATTCAATAGAAAGTGAAAATGAAAATGAAACCATTTCTTTTACAAATCGGTAATTGAAAGCTTCAATCTATAAATGTTATTTCACAATTTGATCTGGCTTTAAATTGCTTGATCACGAATGAAAAAAGAAAAACATCATACCGATAGTTAAAAAGTCGGTGCATGATGTTTGATTAAAATAACGAGGTAGAATTTACGTTGCTTCCTTTTACCTTTACTATTTCATATCAATCATAAACTTCTTTATATCCCTTAGCACCTTTGTCGCCAACAATCACTTGTAATTTGTATTGGTAGATGTCGTTTATGGAGTAATTGTCGTTGTGGAACTTGGACAATTGTTTCTTTCCGAGTTCATCTCAGTCTTTATTGGATGTGGTGGTGTTAAGCGCTATAGGTCGGCCATCCGCAATATCCGTCAGCTTCACATGGTACACGTTGTTCTTTTGCGCTGCTAACACCAGGAAATGAAAGTGATAGAAGTAATGCAGCAGCAATACCAAACAGAGCAAATTTTTTCATAAATCTTCCCCCTCATAAGTATGAACGAAATTAGGATGATAGGTAGACGGAAAAAGACCATCCCTCTGCCACGCAAATAGCTGTTGGGACGGCCTTTTTAACTACTATCTGACATTAAGCGGGACACATGCAATGTTTTCCTGCTGGTATGCACTCCCGAGGACATGGGCGAATTGAGTTAGCACCAATTTTTTGAAGTAATTTCTTAAACATTGTTATTCACCTCCTTAATTGGAAAAATATAACTACAACTCTATAATAACACATATACACTCTAGTTAACATATAGAATACGAAAAATTCGGAAAATAAAAACATGCTAATGAAATGCCAGTGTCGTAGTTATTAAACTCTCAACCAATGATAGGAGATACACCATATCCTAAGACCTTATGTCAGCGACCAAATACAATATTCCCTCCGAATAGCGCGATAGAAATTGAAGTAAGAAAGTAACTAAAAGAAACAAGCTGATGTCGATCGAGTTTCGACGTCAGCTTGTTGTTTGGACAGCGTTACCCCACTTGTTTTGTTTAGCCAATATATCTGATCAGGTTTCTTGTTCCTGTACTATCCACTATCAGCCATCCGGCTGGAATAGGGGAGTCTAGCATTACCCAAATTTGCTCACCAAATGCAGCATTTTTGATTTTAGTAGTTCCGTGCTTAGTCTCAGTTGATTTTGAAGATGTTTCTTTCCCTTTCCAGTCATTCTGGGTAGTGCTTGCTGCGAAGATGACGGGTTTCTCCTCGGGCGGTTGTGGCTAAACTTGGTACCGTGACAACAGAGCTTTTTCTTAATCATTTGCAACAACCTTTCTTGAAAATGATAGTCAATCGCGAAGTTTGTGGCAAGTCTGTATGGGAGTGATATACGTCATTTGAAACCCATCACAATCTGACGTATAATCAGGTATTATTGATTAATCACTAAAAAGGAGGCGCTTTTGCAATGACCTCGGTCAATCGTAAAACGGAAATCATTTCTGCTGCCATTGAAGTTTTTGCTGAAATCGGATATTTCCGGGCAACGACAGCGCAAGTAGCAGAGCGTGCAAAGATTTCCCAGCCATATATTTTCAAGTTTTTTGCATCAAAGGAAGCTTTGTTACTGGCAGCCTTGGAGGCGTCGTGGGAGCGGATCATTGACTCTTTCCGTCTCGTTGTGGAGTCCGCATCCAAAGAGCAATTGGAAACAGATTTAATCAAGGCATATGAAAAGATTTTGGCTTCCCATCAAAATGAGATACTTCTTCAAATGCAGTCCCAGACGATTCAAGAGCCTTCGATTCGAGAGGCAATGCGCGAAGGATTTCGGGAGGTTCGTCAGATCGTCCTAACAGCTTTTCGTGAAGCGGGTATCGCGAGTCCGGAAGAGAGAACACTTATTTTCCTGGCAAGAGGAATGCTGTGTAATATTTCAGCAGCTTTGGACATGCCAGAATTAATGGAGGTGTAGCGGAGAAAAAATTGCGATAATTAGTTATTGACTAATCACTAACTAAAACGTTATAGTTCAAATTAGTTAGTGATTGATCAATCACAAATTAAGAAAGTGGAGATGATCCGAATGAAAAAAGTGATTGTTGTCGGGGCAACAGGCGGAACGGGAGCAGCTATTATGAAGGAGCTCATCAATCGAGGGGTTGAAACGATTGCTTTTGGACGTTCTCGACAAAAGCTAGAGCAAATGGCGTCAGAGCTGGGGAATCCAGCACATTTGTCACTGGCTGTCGGGGATGCATTCCAGTCACAAGACATCGTAGCAGCGTCGGAAGGAGCGGATGTACTATTCCATTGTGCAAACGTCCCTTATCACGAGATGGTAAATAAGCTGATACCACTTGGCGAAGCCGTCATGGAAGCCGCCAACAAGAGAGGTTTGAAGGTTGTTGCGGTAGACGGCATTTATCCATACGGGAGAAAGCAGATGGAACCAATAACGGAGGAGCATCCAAAGCAACCGCATACGAAGAAAGGGAAAATCAGGTTAGCATTTGAACAGATGCTGTTTAGCAGTCGATGGGATCATGCGCGAACGATGATTGTCAGATTACCGGATTATTACGGACCTACTGCTAATCAAGCATCGTATTTGGGTTCTACACTTGAGGCAATTGCGGCTGGAAAACCGGGGTTTTTCATTGGGAATATGCATGTTCCTCGCGAGTTTGTTTATTTGCCGGATGCGGCGAAGATGATTGTAGAGTTGGCCAGTCGTGAGTTTGCTTATGGACAAAACTGGCACATTCCAGGTGGAGGCATCATTTCCGGTCGAGACATCGTCCGAATCGCTCAAAAAGCAAGTGGCACCGTGAAACCTGTCATTCCTCTTGGGAAAATGGGTTTGTCTTTGCTGGGTATGTTCGTCCCAGTGATGAAGGAGGTTGTCGAGATGCTGTACTTAACCGAAAAACCGTTGATCCTTAGCAGAGAAAAATATAAACGGCATATTGGACCGATCCCAGCGACGAAGTTCGAGGAGGGTATAACGGCAACGATCCAGCATTTGCAGAATCGTACTTCCATGAAATAAATGATAGTTGTTAGTTATTGATTAATCACTAACAAACAAACCTTCCGCAACATTTTAGAATATTCCTTTACAGGAATATTCTCCTTGGTGTATATTTTACCTAACAAGATGATCACAATAACGCTAAAGGGGATGAGATGAACGTAGAATCCATCATGTAACGAGGTGAGTGGCATGTCGGGGATGAATCCAGGCATGGACATGGCGACGCTGAGTGCTTTGGCTGAACCGAATCGTATGAAAATCGTCGAACTTTTGCGCGATGGTCCTCTAACTGTAGGGGAAATCGCCGAACAACTGGGGCTTCGCCAGCCCCAAGCCTCGAAGCATTTGAAGGTGCTTAGTGACAACGGGATCGTGGATGTGAAGGCCGAAGCCAATCGCCGATTTTACAAACTCAGGCCCGAGCCCTTCCGAGCGCTGGATTCTTGGGTGAAGTCATTCCAGCGAGTTACGGAAGAAAGATTCGATAATCTGGAAGACTATTTGCGGGAACTTCAAAACAAGGAAAATACTTGAGATCCATACAAATGAATGAGGAGGAATTGCTATGTCAAGAAATACAATGGTTTCAAGGGTAGAGAACGAGCGGGTGCTGGTACTGGAGCGTGTATTCGACGCGCCTAGAGAACTCGTGTTCAAGATGTTTAAGGAGCCTGAGCATCTCAAGCGTTGGTGGGGACCGAAAGGCTGGGAACTCCCGGTTTGTAATGTCGATTTCCGACCAGGCGGTGTTTGGCACTACTGCATGAAATGCGTCGATAAGAATCAAGGTGATTTTTACGGCATGGAATCTTGGGGCAAAGGCGTTTATAAGGAAATTATTGAGCCAGAGAAAATCATCTATACCGATTACTTTTCAGATGCAGAAGGCAACACAAATGATACCATGCCTTCGACAGAGGTTATGATGGAATTCATCGATATGGGTGGCAAGACGAAGCTGGTCAGCCGTTCTGAATATGTATCTGCGGAAGCCCTCAAAACTGTCATGGACATGGGCATGCTAGAGGGCATCACCCAAACGTGGGATCGTTTGGAAGAGAGTCTGAACGAGATTAAGTAAGGGATATATAGGAAAGGCCGCCTGGCATGGAGACCCGGCGGCTTTTTCAATTTCGTTGCAGATTTATTTCACCATCAACGCAATAAAATCGTTCAGCTTATCTAGCGAAATGATATTTTGATTGCACGTCGCACTGTCTTGGCAAATGTAGTTTCCTTTTTTTAAATATGTTCCATCCCCAGAGCTTTTTGCTTCAAGGACGAACATGCCGATTTCTTCAAAGCGATTACAGAGTGCACAAAGGCCTTTTTTATTTACATTGGTAAACTGCCCATGAATGCCAATCAGTTTTCCTTCGTGGTAAGCGACAATATACTTCTTTTCTGTCGCAGTGTCTAGCCAGCCCACATAAGAGATTTCCGAAAAATCGATCTCAGCTAAATTCGAGACTTTAAGCTTCTTTACTTTTGGAAAGAGCTTCTTAATAGAAGACTCTGTGAGAGCAGGGAATGGAATCACAAACGGTGAAAGCTGATGCAAAAACTGTTTTCCTTCTGCTTTTTCTTTAATCGAGTCAATCGGACGCAAAATCTCTTTTTGTTCTTCTGTCATGTTCGGGAATAACTGAAAGATTTCTTCATGGGCGATTTCTTTTCGAGCACGAATCACATTGACATCTGTACTGGTCGCATAGGCGTTCATGATTGCTTGAACGCGTGATTGAATGAAGTGATACTGATGTGTATGGATAAAAGGTTCCATCTTGCGGTTCCTCCTGTTTCTGTCTTGTAAGGTGGGTTCCTCTTTACTTTAGTGTGTTTGCAAGAGAGGAGAAAGGGAGAAGACTTTTCACAAAAAAACTCGCCATAAAAAAGCACTGACAACCTGTATGAAAAGGTCGCCAGTGTTTTATAAACGTCTATTTGGTATACACGATTTTTTTTATCGTCTCTGTAGACAAAAAGTATTCCTCCGCTAACTGAGAAATAGCCGTCCCGGCCCGAAAGCTGCTTTTAATAGCTGTATTCCGCTCATCCAGGAGTTTTCTCCCGCCAGTGCGCGTCCCCCATTTTTGATGGGTTACTTTTGTCTTCGGAATGTAAATGGTTTCTCCTTGCACGTACTTTTGAATTTCTGCGAGTAACGATTCAGGAAGGATTAAATTTGCTTTCACACATTTCATTTCTGCTCGCTCCTTATTTATAAATAGGCAAATAAGGGGCAAAGCCAAGAAATAGGAAATGGGATACGCAAATGAAGGCGATGATTCGATTAAACGAGAGACCACCTCATGCAAAGTATCGCCTCACTATTTCTAGGCTTTGCATGAGCCGCTGCGGTATGTGGCAAATTCAGAGCATTCGCCATTCGTACACCCCCCTCGAGGTCCATTTTAAAAACGGTCTCCCCTTTCCTTTTAGGGAAAGGGAGTATTTGTAATTATATAAGAAAATGACTTTTTTGTATAACGTTACTTACAAAAATGTAAGTGGATATGTAAGGAAATGCGATGGTAATCACCTCTATCGGTTGCTGGAGAACAAAATGTAATGGTTATGAACAAAACGATGGCCCAATCGCTGCTGGAGAAGGAACTGCTGAGAAAAGTAGATACGGGGAATAACACGACACCAATCGATACCTTGCCACAGATCACAAGCGACGCAGGTGTATACTTTGCTAAAAATGAAACGGCCAATTTGACTGTTGATCCGAACAAGCTCACATATCTAGGCAATGTGATCGTTGGCGACGGGCGGATAGAAAGAAAGGCAGACTTATGCTCTGCCTTCTATTTTTATCTAACAGGTTTTTGTCAAGATTTGCTCACGCGGTTGTATCGGGAGCATTGCAGGTGTATGGATTCCATTTCGAAAAACCATGAAATGATAAAACATTTACAGTCCATGGAAACTCCTATATAGTTACAATAATGAACGTGAAAAGAGGTTTTGATTGTATATGATGAAACTCATAATCGCTAAGTAAAATTCGAATGAATTTTATATGGGAAAAGGTCAAATGAAGGGCATGCTCTTTGTTTATTTTTTATACCTTTTTTCAAAAGCGATTAGAAGGCATTATATCTCATCAAAACAAATTTCACGTTTGTGCATGATATCTATTCTGTTCGGGATAGGTATCTTCATCACAACGATAAATTTGACCATGAGAAGAGAATTCTTCTTGTGGTCTTTTTTATTGGAAAGAAGGGATTGCTGAAAAGGAATGAATGATGACAAACAGCACAAACAACAGAATAGGAGGTTTTTACATGGGTGAATATCGATTGATTAGCGACTACAAGCATATCGAAAAATACAAAGAGAGCTTTAATGACCTCGCCAAGCAGATCTTTCAGCTCGATTTTAAAGAATGGTATAACAAAGGCTATTGGAATGACAACTATGTATGCTATTCCTATTTGGATGGGGATCAGGTTATTGCTAACGCTTCTGCCAGTAAGATGATCGTGACATCTAATGGCAGAGACTATAAGGCACTTCAGATCGGAACGGTCATGACGCATTCTACCTATCGCAACCAAGGATTGGCAGCGAAATTGATGAACCATATTCTTGAAACATGTGAGAAGGAATACGATTTTATTTATTTGTATGCCAATGATACCGTGCTCGATTTTTATCCGAAGTTCGGATTTGAGAGAGTACAGGAAAGTAGTTTTCGCTTATTGGCATCTGATTTGAAAAAGCAAGTAGGACAAAAATCAGTCTTGCGCAAGCTAGATGTTGATAATGAGGCTGATTTTATCGTCATGAAGGAATTTGCTGCCAAACGAATCCCCGTTTCATCGAGACTGGCCGTCAAGAATAGCGAGCATCTGTTGATGTTTTACTTGCTGCTCGTTTTTCGGGATGCGATCTATTACGTCGAAGAGGAGGATGTGATTGTCTTATTGGAACGAGAAGACGACCAACTGCATGTATTTGATCTTGTATGTAAAAAAACAGTTGATCTAGAAGCGGTCATTTCTCATTTGGTAACGACTGAGACAACGATCATTCATTTTCACTTTATGCCGGATAGTGAGAATGAAAAGATCCAATCTGCATGGATGACAACGACGGATGATGTCTTATTTGTTCGTCCCTCGTTAAAAATCGAGACAGAACATTTTCGTTTTCCCCTTACTTCACACGCATAAAAGGTTTGAAATGACACATCGTGTGAAACAGTAAAATAGAAGAAAAAAGCAGACGTCCAGTATGGAAGGATGTGAGGGGAAAAGCATGTGTGGCCGTTTTACTCTCGTAACGAACTTGGAAAAATGGAAGGAACGGTTCCAAATCGAAGTCATTCCATTTGATGCAAAGCCACGGTACAATATTGCACCGGGTCAGTTCATTCCAGCGATTATTGCTGATCGCGGCGAGCGACGTATGGGTCAGTTGAGATGGGGGTTAGTGCCGTCGTGGGCTGCCGATGAGAAGAGCAGCTACAAAATGATCAATGCGCGTTGCGAGACATTAAATGAAAAGCCCGCATTCAAACAGCTTTTCGCCCGAAAGCGATGCATTCTTCCTGCTGACAGCTTTTATGAGTGGATGAACGGCATCACAGGGAAGCAACCGATGCGGATCATGTTGAATACCGGGGAACCATTTGCTTTTGCTGGCTTGTATGATACGTGGACGAATCAAGAGGGAGAAAAAGTACATACCTGCACGATTGTTACGACAAAGGCGAATGAGCTCATCGAGAGTATACATGAGCGAATGCCTGTCATCTTAAAGAAAGATGATGAGGACTTGTGGCTTGATCGGGAGAAGTATGATCGGTTGCAGCTCCAGTCGCTGTTTACCCCCTATGATTCCAGCGAGATGATGGTGTATCCGGTATCCACTAAAGTGGGAAGCCCCAAAAATGATGATCCTTCCTGTATTCAAGAAGTAGAGATCGGTTCTTTGTTTGAAGATTAATCCTTTCGTAGGAGCTGAACTCTTTGGCGTAATTCCTGTTCGGTTAACGGCTCCAAATGCAACAAAGCCTCGTATGGATCATCACCCGGAATATGAAAGTATTGAGCAAATGCAGGCTCTGTTTTGATGCCGCTTTGCTTCAGAGCTCTGATATGTTGGTACGCATCCAAGCCTCCTATGTCTAACAGTCGTTCTTCGATGTCCATATGACGATAGGCGTTTTGCTTTTCGACAGCTACCGGTTGAGCAAACAATTCAAACCAAAAGTCAGCTGTGAAAAACGAAATAACGCACGTGGGAGTACTTTTTACATCTAGGTGTGTCACTTCAAATCCGGGCAAGCAGCCAAATGCTGTACGAACTGCCTGCACAAACTGTTCCAGATCATGACTCTCGCAAATAATGTCCAGATCGCTTTGCTTGACGTCAATGTCTAATGGGATGGTTCCGGCAAGCACTGGACGATAATCGGATAGTACCTCCATGATGTGCGTCTGTTGAATCGCTTCCCACGCCGCTTTTTGGCGCATCGTTCCTCTGCTCAAGTAAGAGAGATCATGCCAATTTCTCAAGAGACTACCTCCATGTCTACTTTCTTTTAAAATAGTTTAGACAAAAGTGAATAAGTACGCAACGAAATCGGTAATCACTCGTATACCTAGATGAAGGGAGTGTAGTAGATGGAAATATTTTTGTGGGTAGTGGTTGTGTTATTGTTCTTGCTAAGCATCGCAGGAATTTTTTTACCAGTTTTACCTGATACGATATTACTGTGGGCGGGCTTTTTGCTCTATCACTTTTTCATTGCAGATCCAGGAGCGGGATTGCCCGCATCCTTTTGGTGGGGAATGGTCGTTCTAAGTATTCTACTTTATGGTGCTGACTTGCTCACGAACATGTACTTCGTAAAAAGGTACGGAGGGTCCAAGTGGTCGTCCATTGCTGCTGCGGTTGGAATTATCCTCGGGATCTTCGTATTCCCACCGTTTGGTATGTTGATCTTGCCGTTCGTATTCGTCGTCCTCGTAGAGTTGATGGTGCAGAAGCAGTCGATGGAGCGAGCAGTGAAAGCGGGCGTAGGCTCACTGATCGGATTTTTGGGCAGTGCGGTCGTAAAAGTCATATTGCAAGTTACGATGATCATCTGGTTTTTTGTCGCCAGATAACATACGGAAAACGAAAAGGACAGCCGAGGCTGTCCTTTTTTACGTGGAAATTAGTGAATGAGTCGATATACACCGATGACTTTACCGAGAATGGTGACATGCTCCAGAATGATCGGTTCCATCGTGGCATTTTCCGGTTGGAGACGGAAGTGGTTCTTTTCTTTGAAAAATCTTTTGACGGTTGCTTCGTCTTCTTCTGTCATGGCTACGACAATGTCACCATTGTTCGCTACGTGCTGTTGGCGAACAATTACGTAATCTCCGTCGAGAATCCCGGCATCAATCATACTGTTCCCGGAGACGCGCAGCATATAGACCTTGTCAGAAGTCACGATATTGTCTGGAAGCGGGAAGTATTCTTCCACATCCTCAATGGCAGTGATCGGTTGTCCAGCGGTTACTTTTCCGATTACTGGCACACGGACGACAGAGTCTTCGAAATTGTCTTGAAAACGATCTTCATCTGATAGCAATTCGATGGCGCGAGGTTTGGTAGGATCTCGACGAATGAGGCCTTTTTTCTCTAAGCGTGCCAAATGCCCATGTACCGTTGAGCTGGAAGCTAGTCCAACAGCCTCCCCAATTTCACGTACAGAAGGAGGATATCCTTTATCACGAACTTCCTTTCGTATGAACTCGATGATGGCTTGTTGTCTACTCGATAATTTTGACATAGAAAGACACCCCTGATTTCTCGAACATATTTTCCTATATTATACCATGGGAGCTTGCGTTCGACAAACATAAGTTCGATTCTTTGTTGACATGAACATATGTTCTCATTTATCATGAGGTTACAAGTGATCAGAACGTATGTTTGTGAGGAGGCCATTATTATGAATTCATCGACAGAACAAAATCGTTTCGAGAAAAAAGAAGAACGTCGTGTTCGTTTTGGTATCACGAGAGGACAAGCTCTCTTGTTTCTTATTACATTTACTCTCTTTTTTTACTTATTGACCGAACTAGTGTTTGCTTCTTCGCCAATGGAGGAGCCACAAGGTATAGAAGTAACCGTACAATCTGGAGATAGCCTATGGTCGTTAGCTGTTCAATACAATGCAGATCAGCATATGGATGTTCGCGACTATATAATAGAAATTAAAGATGCGAACGGTTTAGAGAGCAACAGGATTTACCCAGGTCAGACTCTCATCCTTCCTGATACTCCGTAAGTGTTCGGCTGTCTTGCGGGATCATTCGAATGTGGTATAATGAAGCGGCACTACTACAGAGTGGGAGGAACCAGCAGTGGTATCTGACGCAGAAATTAAACGCATTAACGAATTGGTCAAAAAATCTCGCGAAGAAGGTTTGACCGAAGAGGAAAAGCTCGAACAAAAAGCATTGCGCCAAAAGTACATTGACGCTGTTAAGCTTTCATTGAGAGCAAATTTGGATTCCATCCGTTATGTGGAAGACCTTGAAGAAAATAAACCAAAACAGTAAGATAACAATTACTGATACGACAGACATCCTCGCTTGACGCTAGGGTGTCTTTTTCTGTGACATACATAACGCTTTGATATTCAGGGAGGGAAAGCGATGGCGTGGATAGCTGTGGCGGTTGGAGGAGCAGTTGGCTCACTTTTGCGCTACCTATTGTCTTTGCTTGCGAATCAGCCGGGATGGCCGTGGGGAACTTGGATCGCCAATGTTTGTGGATCTTTGATCATCGGCATCTTGTTCGTGCTGGGGAAAGAACGTGGCATTTTATCTCCGACACTCTATCTTTTATTTGCAACGGGGGTTATGGGAGGATTTACGACGTTCTCTAGCTTCTCCTTGGAAGTGGTCTCTTTTTGGGGAGAAGGTCAGCTGTTGCGTGGCACTTTGTACGCTCTTCTCAGTTTGGGAGTCGGACTACTTTCTTGTGCGGTTGGAATATGGTTGGCTAGGCAATGGTCCTAATACGTCCAATGACACGATACATGTGAGGGGGAATGAATGTGAGTACACAGCATCGTGATTATGAATGGGAACAAAAAAAGCTGGATGAAACAATTTCAGCGATCGACGAAGAAATGGAGCAGCTTCGCAATGATATTCGCGAGGCAACAGATGACTATGTGAAACAGGTCGTTAACTATAATAAGGCTAAGGATTTACGCTACCTCGAAGATCAGGGTCGAGAGAAGCCTTATTTCGGTAGAGTGGATTTTTTGAAAGATGAAATCTACGAGCTGGATCAAGTATACATAGGAAAACGAGGAATTGTACGCAGCGATACGTTTGATTCTGTCGTCGTGGATTGGCGTGCGCCTATCGCCAGTCTTTATTATTCCGGTGAGAGCAAAGACGCGTTTTACCGGATGGGACGCGAGATTGTGCGTGGTGAAGTTCGATTAAAGCGTAATTTTGCGATCGAAGACGGAAAGATCGTCGGCATCTATGATGGAGCGGTAAAAGAAACGATTAACCGCGAGATGGGGCATCCCGACGAGTTTTTGCAAGAGGGCTTCATCGATGAATTTTTGGCAGCCAATCTGAATCAGGCGAACGATAGCAGGCTAAAAGACATCGTCGCTACGATTCAATCCGAGCAAAATGATATTATCCGGGCGGAAAAAGAACGACCCATTGTTGTGCAAGGAGTAGCGGGGAGCGGAAAAACGACCATCGCGCTGCACCGACTATCCTATTTGATTTATAACTACCAGGATTCCATGATGTCCAAAAAGTTCATGGTGTTTGCACCGAACCGGATGTTTCTTACCTATATATCCGAGGTTTTACCTGAGCTCGGCGTGGATGACGTTCAACAGTCTACCTTTGTAGATTGGGCAGCGCGTCTTGTGAAGCCACTGCTGCCAAAAGGATGGAAAATCGTTAGTCCTGATAAGCCTCTTCAATTGTTCTTTGAAGAGGGCCAGGATGAGCGCCAGCAAGAAATGACTCGAAACAGGCTTCGCTTCAAAGGATCGCTCGCTTGTCGAGAGGCGCTGGAGCAATACATTCGTCATATCGTCGAAACGAGAATTCCTTTTAAGAAGCTCAGCTTTTTATACAACAAAACGAAACAAGTCTTTTCAATTCCGGGTGATTTTATTCGTCAATGTTTCCTGGAGCTATTCGCCAATATGCCGTATCATCGTCGGGTAGAAGCGCTTCGCAAGCATTTGAAACAAGAAATGAACAAGCAATTGTTTGCCCATTTGCGAGAGCGGAAAGTCGATTTGGACAAAGAAGGCTTGTACAAATTCGAGAAAATGCTCGAGCAAATACTGGATACGTACCTGACTTCGTTTCCAAGACTGGAAATTTTCGCAGCTTACCGCGAGTTGATTGCTGACGAGGAATTGCTGCGCAAGCTCGTACCTGCTGACATTTCAGACGAAGTTGTGCGTGATGTGACGCAGTCAAGTGCTGCGCTGTTTGCAGAGGAGAGAATGGAACCGGAAGATATCGCGCCATTGCTGTATTTGCAGCATATTGTTGAAGGAATGAATAAGGCAGAGCATTTTGATCATACGGTCGTGGATGAAGCACAAGACTTGAGTGCGTTAGAAATAGCCGTCATTGCATTGGCAACCAAGCGAAACTCGCTAACGATCGTGGGAGATATTGCGCAAGGCATTCATAGCTACCGGGGGATTCATGCGTGGGAAGAGTTGACGAAGGGGATTTTTGCACAGCTGTTTCCTTCCTATTATACGTTGTCGCAAAGCTATCGTTCGACAATTGAGATCATGCGTTGTGCCAATGAGGTGTTGCGGCAAATTGAATTGCCCGAGACGGTATTGGCAAAACCGGTTTTGCGACATGGTGAAAAACCAATCATGGTCAAGACTCGTTCACGAGCGCAACTGTGGGAGGACATCTCTTCGCGTGTGGCTGGCTACCAGTCGGAAGGCTTCAAAACGATAGCGATCGTAGCGAAAACCATTCAAGCGAGTAAAAAAGCACATAAAGGTTTGCAAGACAAAATAGCTGATCTGACTCTGTTAGGCAGCAAGGATAACCAATTTCCGGGTGGCGTAACCGTCATGCCTGCTTTTTTAACGAAAGGCTTGCAGTTCGATGTGGTCATTTTACTGGATGTAGATGCCTATCAAAATAATGAATGGGACGCAAAACTGTTGTATGTTGCGATGACGCGACCGGTCCATCGCCTTGTTATGACGCAGGTTGATAACGTTTCTTCACCGTTGCTGAAAGATTTATCGACAGAGCTGTACACCATTGCTTCTGACGAATAAGAATCTACGTATCAAAGAAAACCCTCTGCCTGTAAAAAGCAGAGGGTTTATCTGTATCATGCTTAGTGGTCGCCTGTGTTCCCTTTAGAAGGGTTGGTAATGACAAAACCTTCTTGCGGCAAGAAGAGGTAATCAATGACGATGCCATCCAACAATGGCTCATCCTTTTTCACGATCACATCGATCTCTTTGTCGGTCGAGATCACAACATCTTCTTCTGTTGGCTTGTCCAGAGCGAGTCCGTAGTGAGCATGATCACCATGAGAGTGAGTAATATAAACGCGCAGTTTCAATTCTTTGTCTTCTTCTTGCTCGATGATTGGAGCCAATTGCTTGGCAGCGTTACGAGTGATTTTTAGTTTCACAGGTCAAATCCCCTAACTGTATGTAAGTTACCCCTCCATCTTAGCAAGAGGGAAATCAGGATGCAATGTTGAAAGTGTTACGATATGTCTAGAGAATGACAACAGAATGGAAGGAGAGTCATCTATGAAAATCGATTTGCGCAGCGATACCGTTACGAAACCAACCGAGGAGATGCTTCGAGCAATGGCGGAAGCGGAGGTTGGTGATGATGTTTATAGAGAGGACCCAACTGTTAATCGTTTGGAAGCGATCGCGGCTGAAATACTCGGAAAGGAAGCTGCCCTGTTCGTAACAAGTGGCACGCAAGGCAATCAGGTTGCTGTTTTGACGCATTGTGTCAACGGAGACGAGGTTATTGCGGAAGCGGATTCGCACATTTTTTACTATGAAGGCGGCGCTATGTCAGCATTGGCTGGTGTGCAAACACGGACGCTGGTTGGAGAACGTGGTGCTTTGCGTGCAGAAGATGTAGCGAGAGCGATTCGGGGAAACAATATCCATTTTCCTCGCACAAAATTGATCTGTCTCGAAAATACCCATAATCGCGCTGGCGGGGCGGTAATCTCTGTCGCGCAAATGAAGAGTGTCTATGATACAGCACAAAAACACGGTGTTCCCGTTCATTTGGACGGTGCTCGTCTCTTCAATGCGGCTGTGGCCCAAGGTGTTGCAGTCACTGAGCTAAGCGCTTTTTCCGATACCGTTCAGATTTGCTTGTCCAAAGGGCTGAGTGCTCCAGTTGGTTCCATTTTGGCTGGAGATCGTGCGTTTATCGAGGAAGCGAGATGGTGGAGGAAAAAGTTGGGGGGTGGGCTGCGTCAGGCAGGGTATTTGGCAGCACCGGGTATCATCGCTCTGACACAGATGACTGAACGATTGGCAGAAGACCATGAACGGGCACAGCAATTGGCAAAAGGCTTGCGCCAGCTATCGCTTCAGGTCGAGCAAGTCGAGACGAATATCGTTCTGGTGAATACAGACTCGATTGGACAAACAGCTGTCGCTTTTTTGGAACGTCTGGAGGAAAAAGGAGTGCTCGCAGTTGATTTTGACGAGTATGTCATTCGTTTTACGACGCATCGACACATTTGCGATCAACATATCGAGACCGTTGTGGAAGCAGTAGAGCAATTATTGGAAACGGTGTAATCGTTTCAACCACTTGTAGCCAGTCCGAAGGGAAGACTGGCTTTTTTCTTTGTTCTGATAATTAATTCTAAATAATTGGACAATTTGTACAAAAAATGAGTCTTTACGCGATCTGTTTTTCGCCATACCGTCTGATTTGTTTCGTCTACACTTGCATTATCATGGTAGTGTGATAAAGCATTAGCGTTACTAGTGTATGGAATCGAATGGAATCAAGGGGGATGGAATCGATGAGAAAGAGAATGAGCTTCATTTTGAGCTGCTTCTTGCTACTTCAAGTTTTAGCGGGATGTAGTTCAAGTGATACGTCGGTAAAGAACAAACCGAATGATCAGGCATCTCAACCAACGCAGCCAACGGGAAAAGAGATGGTATTGAATTGGAACGCAGACGGTGGAGAGCCTCCGACAGCAGATCCCGGTCTTGCTTCCGATGGCACTTCCTTTGATGTCATTACTGCCTGTTTTGAAGGATTGACTCGCTATGGACCGGATGGGAAAATAGCCAACGCAATTGCCGACAGTTATACGGTATCCGAGGATTTGACCACGTACACGTTTACATTGAAAAAGAATGCGCTATGGAGCAACGGAGATTCGGTAACTGCCCATGATTTTGAGTTCGCTTGGAAAAGAAATCTCGATCCGAAGACAGCATCCGAATATGCCTACATGCTTTATTTCATTAAAGGGGCTGAGGAATTCAACACAGGGAAAGGATCGCATGAAGGCGTAGGGGTCAAAGCGCTAGACGATTTTACACTAGAGGTCAAGCTTAATTCGCCAGCTCCGTTTTTTTATGAGCTGACGGCTTTCCCGACATTGTTTCCTTTACATAAAAAGACTTTGGAGGCACATCCGGACTGGGCAGCGTCTCCAGACAACTACGTGGGCAACGGCCCATTCAAAATGGAGATGTGGGAGCATAAAAACAAATTGGTTCTTGTGAAAAACGAGAAGTATCATGAGAAAGATGCCGTGAAGCTCGACAAAATCGTTTGGAGCATGATTACCGATACTAACACCGCTCAAGCGTTGTTTGATTCTGGTGATTTGGATTGGGGAGGGCATCCAAGCTACGTGTTGCCAGTCGATGTGATCCCCGCTTTGCAGGAGGAAGGAAAAATCGTGATGGCGCCTTATCCGAACACAGTTGCAGTCACCTTTAATACAACCAAACCCCCTTTTACGAATAAAAAGATTCGTCAAGCCTTCTCGTATTCGATCCAACGGCAGCCTCTCATAGACGGAATTGTGCAAACAGGGGTGCCTGCGGCTCTTGCATGGGTTCCGCCCTCTATGCAACTCAGCGGAAATGACTATTTTCAAGAGGATGTAGACAAAGCCAAACAGTTATTGGCTGAAGGGTTAAAGGAGCTGGGGCTTTCATCGATGCCTGAAGTGACATACACGTATGGCTCAGGTGACGATCGTCAGAAAAAGCTGGCTGAAGCTCTTCAGGATCAATGGAAAAGAAGCCTAGGTGTTGATGTAAAAATCAGTGGCTTGGAAGAAAAAGTATTTTTACAAAACAAGCGCGCCAAAAACTATCAGTTTGCCTACCGAAATTGGGGTGCTGATTTTAACGACCCCATCAATTTCCTGGAAATTTTCAAGGACAAAACAGTGGGGACGAACGACGCTGCTTGGGAAAACGACAGATACCGCGAGCTAATCGTCCAGAGTTACTTGGAAAAAGACCCGACGAAGCGTAATGCGATCATGCGTGAGGCAGAGACCATCTTAATGGAGGAAATGCCGATTGCTCCTGTGTATTATGGCGCAAGACCGTATATAAAAAATGACAAAGTCAAAGGATTTTTGATCAACCCGTTTGGTGGTAGAGATTTTAAATATACAACCATCGAACAATAAATAAAGACGTATAAAAGCCTTGCCGAGCCCGGAAAATTGGAGAGCGGCAAGGCTTTTTTTTGTTCCATTCGGTTGACTCACTTGTGTGTAATTCAGACCTGCCAATGAAATACTATAGCTATCCAACATAGGGGAAAAGAGGGATGGATATGATCTCGGCTAAAGAGCGTGAACGCATTCTCAATCAAATGAAACGGGACGAGAGCAAGATTGTCAACATCGTCCTAAACGACGCCAATCAGGTTGCGGGCGAAATTGAAAAAGCCAACCACCAAGGTATTTTCCTGGTGGATGGCCGGTATTACGGGTACGAGGATATTAAAGAAATCAATGGCTCGTAATGGTTACAGACGTGGAGGTGGGAAGAAGTAGCGCAAGGCGTCAGGCAGCTCTTTTTGCCACAAACCCCAGACGTGATTTCCTGGTTTTTCTCGATAGGACAAGGTTGCTTGCTTGTCCTCAAGAATCTGTTTTGCCTCGCGATTCCATTGCACGAAATCGAAGGTACCCGCACTTGTTTCCACAGCTGTCTCATCAAGGCCGACAACCATCCAGATTCGCAGCCAGGATAGGCTGGACTGGTTCAAAAGCGGGTCGAGTGTCGTTTGAAAAAACGCACCGGACAGCGCGAGTACTTGTGGAAAGAGGTCGGGGTGTTCCAATGCGAGATGCAAAGAAACGGTTCCGCCCAAAGAATCTCCTGCCAGTATACGTGAACCAGGATCACGGCGCACGGGATAACGCTCCTCTATGTAAGGAATCAGCTCTTCGGTGAAAAAACGCTGATAGGCTGCGTTTCTCGACCCCGATGGAGAATACTCGCTCGTGCGCTTGTTGCGATCGACTGAGACACCGACGACGATGTAGGGTTCGATACCTTCTTCCAGAATCAATTGATTGGAGATGGTCGCGATTCGCCCCATCGTAAAAAAGTCGTTCCCATCCTGGCAATACACAACAGGGTAAGAAAGAAGCTCATTGTACCCCGGTGGAAGGTATACTTTGACCGAGCGGGGAGTGTCCACGTGGATGCTGGGCACTTCTTCTTTCATAATGGTTCGCTTTACATAGTCAGACATCGATTCACACTCCCTGTTTGCTCAAATGAAAAACTAAGCCTTGAAAAAAACTGATACAGCTTATATAGTAAATGATAACAGAGAGGAAATAAACCCTGTAATATCAATACTGTAACACATTAAACAGGTATTTCGTCTGCATTATAACAGGGTGTTGCAAACGGCGCTGTAAGCCCTTTCTTGCACCATGCAACTTTCTTCTGGTTTTTAACAGGGCCACTTCCGCCGCGAATTGCATTCGTCACTCTTCGAGCAGATGCTCAGATAGAGGCGACAAAGGGCAACTCGGGAAAAGGAAGTCCCTTATTCTAGTGACGAGGTGAATGTGATGAGCGTATCCACTGCTGTTGAACAAACAGAGAACAACGCCCCGCTGCAAATTCTTGCCCCGGATGGTACGGTTGTTCGTCCTGACTTGATGCCTAAGCTCTCCGATGATGAATTGCGTGAACTGATGCGTAAAATGGTATTTACCCGTGTATGGGACCAACGCGCAATCAGCTTGAATCGCCAAGGTCGTCTTGGTTTCTATGCACCAGTAGCTGGTCAAGAAGCAAGCATGATCGGTTCCGAGGCTGCTCTTTCCAAAGAAGATTTTGTCCTGCCTAGCTACCGTGATATTCCACAAATGGTATGGCATGGTTACCCTATGCATAAAGCGTTCCTGTACTCCCGCGGACACATCGAGGGTGGTAAAATTCCTGAAGGTGTAAACGTATTGATGCCACAAATCATCATCGCGGCTCAATGTACACAAGCAACAGGTGTTGCAATGGGTTACAAGCTGCGCGGTGAAAAGAATGTTGCGATCAACTACTTTGGTGACGGTGCGACCTCCCAAGGTGACTTCTACGAGGGTATGAACTTTGCAGGGGTATACAAGCTGCCTGTTATCTTCTTCTCCCAAAACAACGGTTATGCGATCTCTCTGCCGTTCGAAAAACAAACGGCTTCTGAAAATATCGCAGTCAAAGCAGTTGCGGCTGGTATTGCTAGCGAACGCGTTGACGGTATGGACATTCTCGCAGTTTACTACGCGGTTCAACAAGCAAAAGAGCGCGGCGTGAATGGCGAAGGTGCGACTCTGATCGAAGCAATGACGTACCGTTATGGTCCTCACACCATGGCTGGTGACGACCCAACTCGTTACCGTACAGGTGAAGAGCAAAGCGAGTGGGAACTGCGCGATCCACTGATTCGCTTCCGCAAGTTCCTCGAAGCAAAAGGCCTCTGGAGCGAAAAAGACGAAGAAGCTGTCATCGAAGAAGCGAAAGCAGCTGTTGCGGACGCAATTAAAAAAGCGGACGAAACACCTAAGATGAAAGTTAGCGAACTGATCGATGTAATGTTTGAGACACTGCCGCCTGCACTCGAAGAGCAAAAGGCAGAATTCCTGGCGAAGGAGTCGAAATAAGCCATGGCACAAATGACAATGGTTCAAGCCATTACGGATGCAATGCGCGTAGAGTTGAAGCGCGATGAAACCGTTCTTGTCTTCGGTGAAGACGTAGGTAACAACGGCGGGGTGTTCCGTGCAACAGAAGGTCTGCAAGCTGAGTTCGGTGAGCAGCGCGTATTCGATACGCCACTCGCTGAGTCCGGAATCGGCGGTTTGGCTGTCGGTCTTTCCATCAACGGCTTCCGTCCAGTAGCAGAAATTCAGTTCTTCGGTTTCGTATTTGAAACGTTTGATGCAGTAGCATCCCAATCTTCCCGTATGCGCTACCGTTCTGGTGGTCGCTTCACGAGCCCAATTACATTCCGCTCCCCGTTTGGTGGCGGTGTAAAAACGCCTGAACTGCATGCGGACTCTTTGGAAGGTTTGATGCTGCAAACTCCGGGTCTGAAAGTGGTTATCCCTTCCAACCCATATGATGCAAAAGGACTGTTGATCTCCGCGATTCGCGACAACGATCCAGTTGTATTCCTGGAGCACATGAAGCTGTACCGTTCCTTCCGTCAAGAAGTTCCAGAAGGCGAGTACACGATTCCACTTGGCAAGGCAAACGTAGTAAAAGAAGGTAGCGATGTTACCATCATCACCTATGGTGCGATGGTGCATACCAGCCTGAAAGCAGCAGAAGAAATCGAGAAAGCGCGTGGAGCAAAAGTAGAAGTAATCGACCTGCGCACCATCAGCCCACTCGATATCGATACCATCGTAGCTTCTGTGAAGAAAACAAACCGTGCGATCGTTGTTCAAGAAGCACAAAAAACGTCTGGTGTTGCGGCAGAAATCATCACGCAAATCAACGAGCGTGCGATCCTGCACCTCGAAGCACCAGTACTGCGTATTACAGCACCAGATACGGTTTACCCGTTTGCTCAAGCAGAAGATGTATGGCTGCCTGACGTAAAACGCGTAGTAGATGGTCTGACACAAGTCCTCGATTTTTAATTGAGAAACAGACATAATGGCGGAAAAGTTGAAAGCTTTCCGCCTTCTTTTGGCCGATAATAACTAAAAATAAATGATAAATCTCTATTAAGGAGGAGATACTGTGAGTCGTTTTACATTCAGACTCCCGGAGCTCGGCGAGGGTATCCATGAAGGCGAAATCGTCAAATGGCACGTACAGCCCGGAGATTCCGTTGAAGAAGACCAAGTCATCATGGAAGTACAAAATGACAAGGCGGTTGTAGAAGTACCATCGCCTGTTAAAGGAAAAGTTATCGAACTGAAAGTAACCGAGGGTACGGTTTCCGTAGTCGGCGATCCACTGATCGAGTTTGACGTAGAAGGCGAAATTCCGAACCTGCCAGACCATGGCCATGGCGATTCCCACGCTGCTGAAGCGGCACCAGCGCCTGAAGCTGCAGAAAAAATGGAGCCAGGCTGCGACATCGGTTCCCAAGTGAGCGCAAATGCGAACCAAGCACTGGAAACGCCAATGGCACAAGCAACTGCAACAGCAGTAGCGGCACCAATTGACCGTAAACACGTGTTGGCTACGCCTTCCGTTCGCAAATACGCTCGTGAAAAAGGCGTTCAATTGGCTAATGTACCTGGTACAGGCAAATTGGGTCGCATCACACGCGAAGATGTAGATCGCTTCGTATCTGGTGGAGCAGCAGCACCAACTGCACAAGCAGCGGCAGCTCCAGTAGCACCTGAAGCTCCTGCAGCAGCTACAGGTGTAGCACAAGCAGCAGCGGCTCCAACTGTTCACCACGCACCTACAGCAGGCGAGCTGGAAGAGCGCGTTCCGCTGAAAGGTATGCGTAAAGCAATCGCGAAAGCAATGGTGAAATCTGCTTACACAGCACCACACGTTACCATCTTCGACGAAGTGGATGTTACAGCGCTTGTCGCTATGCGTAAAGATGCGAAGCCACTTGCTGAAGAGCGCGGTGTGAAGCTGACTTACCTACCTATGATCGTGAAAGCAGTAGTAGCTGGTCTGAAGAAATTCCCAGAACTCAACGCTTCTATCGATGATGAAAAACAAGAAATCATCTTCAAAAAGTACTACAACATCGGTATCGCTACCTCGACAGAAGACGGTTTGCTCGTGCCAGTTGTAAAATCTGCTGACAGCAAATCCATTTTCCAAATCGCAGGCGAAATCGGCGAACTGGCGAAGAAAGCACGCGACCGCAAAGCAACTGCAGATGAGTTGAAAGGTTCTACTTTCAGCATCACAAACATCGGTTCTGCTGGTGGTATGTTCTTCACGCCAATCATTAACCATCCAGAAGTAGCAATTTTGGGTGTTGGCCGCATTAGTGAAAAACCAGTTGTGAAAAACGGAGAAATCGTGGTAGGTCAAATGTTGCACCTGTCCTTGAGCTTTGACCACCGCTTGGTTGATGGCGAACCTGCACAGCGTTTCGTCAACTACGTGAAGCAGCTCTTGGAAAACCCAACGCTGCTCGTCATGGAGGGATAAGAGACAATGGTAGTAGGTGAATTTACCACAGAAGTAGACGTGCTCGTAATCGGTGCTGGCCCAGGTGGATATGTTGCAGCGATTCGTGCTGCTCAAATGGGAAAAACAGTAGCTGTCGTGGAAAAAGGTGAACTGGGTGGCGTGTGCCTGAACGTAGGTTGCATTCCTTCCAAAGCGATGATCCACGCTGCACACACATATGAGCACACACAACATACAGAATCCATGGGTATCACGATGGAAAATGTAAAAGTGGATTTTGCCAAAGTACAAGAGTGGAAAAGCGGCATCGTGAAGCAACTGACTGGTGGCGTTGGCTCCCTCTTCAAAGGCAACAAAATCCAGGTAATCCCTGGTGAAGCGCTGTTCGTAAGTGAAAATGAAGTACGTGTATTCCACGGTTATGATGTCAACCGTTATCGCTTCCAGCATTGCATCATTGCAACTGGTTCGCGTCCAATCGAGTTGCCTGCATTCCCGTTTGGCAAACGCGTAATGTCTTCTACTGAAGCGCTGTCCTTGACTGAACTGCCGAAGAGCCTCGTGGTAATCGGTGGCGGATACATTGGGATCGAGCTCGGTACGGTGTTCGCGAAGTTCGGAACAAAAGTTACGATTTTGGAAGGCTCCGATCAAATCTTGCCAGGATTTGAGCCAGACATGCCACGTTTGGTGGAACGTAAGCTGAAAAAGCTCGACGTTACCATCCATACAAAAGCACTGGCACAAGGAATGGAAGAGACAGAAAACGGCGTAATCGTAACTGCAGAAGTAAAAGGCGAGCAACAAAAGATCGAGGCGGAATACGTACTCGTTACTGTTGGACGCCGTCCGAATACAGATGAACTCGGTATTCGCGACATCGGCATGAACGTGACTGACCGTGGGTTGATCGTAGTTGACAAGCAAGGCCGCACGAACATTCCTAACGTGTACGCGATCGGGGATATTGTAGCAGGTCCTGCGTTGGCTCACAAAGCTTCCTACGAAGGTAAGGTTGCTGCTGAGGCAATTGCTGGACATCCGGCAGAAGTGGACTACAAAGCGATTCCAGCGGTTGTATTCTGCGATCCAGAAATCGCAAGCGTAGGAATCAATGAGAAAGAAGCAAAAGAAAAAGGCATCGATTACGTTGTTGGTCGTTTCCCATTCGCAGCAAACGGTCGCGCTCTGTCTGTAAATGCAGGCGAAGGCTACGTGAAGCTGATTGCAGAAAAAGAAACGAATCTCGTATTGGGTGCGCAAATCGTTGGTCCAGAAGCATCCAACATCATCGCAGAGATCGGATTGGCGATCGAAATGGGCGCAACACTTGAAGACATCGAGTTGACCATCCACGCACATCCAACACTGGGTGAAGTAACAATGGAAGCTGCTGAATTGGCTCTGGGTCGTCCGATCCACGTCATGAAATAAAAAGTGGGAAAAGCCTTGTACCGGAAATGGGTGCAAGGCTTTTTCTTCCACATCTTACCCTTTCCACCTGTTCTTATATAATGTAAAATAGTGGGAGACAACGTTAGGTGGGGGTCTGCATCATGGAAACTACGAGTAAGATGATTGATGACTTGCGACTAAAGCTAGAGCGCGCAGCAAAAGATGCAGGTTACAATTTTCTTGACCCTGAGATCGTGAGAATCAGCCAACAATTAGATAAATTGATTGTCGCACATATGCAACATGAAAAACGCCCTTCATGAGGGCGTTTTTGGTTGAGTGGGTACTTCCGAGATGGAGTACAGCAAATGGGCATTATAGCCTTTTTTCGTAAGCGTGGGTTCTTGGGCATAATAATAGCTAGGATAAAGAATGAGATGCTGCGCATCGTTGCTTGGACCACTACTCGGACAGGTAAGCTGATGAGTTTCTGTGTCATAGGTAATTGCGGGAGAAATGGATTGCAGATAGGTAGTAAGGGATTCGATTCCTTGTAAAGAGTAATAAATCCGTTCTGCTTCACGTACGAATTTCGGAGCAATCGCCTCCCAATTCGCCTCAAAAAATAACTGCCAATAAGATGAAACGAACAGGCTGAAACGGCCTTTCACATAATCGGCATCCTCTTCTAAATCGAAGGCAACCAGAGGAGTATCGTGATGCGATAACCACTCTTCTAAGATCGGCTTCATGCTACGCACAAAATGATCAGTGGGAAGTGTGACGAAGTACTCATACTGATCATCGACAGCCATCACACCTTTTGTATGTAGGGGGTCAAATGAGTCTGGGATCCCATATCGAAAGAGGGGGACAAAATAACCCCATTCTTTTAAAAGACGGGCTGACTCAAACTGCTCTAACTTTTCTTCGGTCCAATACGCAAATCGCTCGGGAGGTGTCTCTTGGGCGAGTGTATACAAACTAGCAGCCATCTCATACAGCGGGGAAACACTATAGCTGATCAAATTGGAAAGAGGGCTATGGTTGCCCGGAAGTGGAATGGTGATCATCTTCACTTAACCTCCATCAAGGATACTAAATTTATCATAGTGCATCCTTGTGGGACAATTCAATCTTTTTCGATGTAAAAAAAAGGAAGGGTAGGGGCACCCGACTGCAATGGAGCCGGGTGCCATTCATTATCCTTCGCGTGTTTGAATGGATCGCGAATGATTTTCCTGCTTCACTTTTTTAGAGCCAGTCTGGGGTTCGCCAGTCTGTTCCAGCGGGCGAGCTACGTTATTGTAAGTTTGATGCGGATTTTCATCAAGAATATGGTCCTTTTCCATAAAATCAACTCCTTCTTTACCTAGTTTGGCGTAAACACATGATGACGAATCATAGGAAATGCTGGTATTCTATAATGAGGTTGTCCAAAAGTCGTCTTTTGATCACGATGTTGTTCTGTAAGTTTACTCGACATCGTAATTGGCGTTCACCTTCGAAGTCCGGTGCTCATGTAGGTCCCCTACACTCCGCTCCTCCTTCTTCAAGTTCTCGCCACTTTCTCGGTGCTGAAAAGACAACTTTTGAACTCGTAGGGTGAGGAAGCATGTCCACATTTAGAAGGAATTGATATGTTGTCAAAACTACAGAATGGCACGATACTGTTTATAGAACATAATATTTATTATGTAAACAATAAGCGAGCTCTGCTGGTCTGGAAGGAGCGAGAACTATGCCGGTCTTAATCGCCCCCGTATTCAATTCAACAACGGCACAGCCCGTTCGGATCGATTTGCCTAATTCGTACACGCTCATATCAGGCGCAAAGAGGCCATATGAGATCGCGTCTCGTTTCTTGCGCAATGAGATGGACGAGAACAAGCGAACCTTTGATTTGCGTGTAGATCCCAGCAGTTTATTTTTAGTCGGGGATCACGAAGAGATGAAAGTAACGGATGATCGGGTGTGGATTGAAGAAATCGAAAGTAAGCTGAATCTAGCGTCCACAACGGGGACTTGTTCGATTCCTTACATCATCACCGTCAATGGCAATATGTATGGCATTACGTATTTGAAGCGATCGCTTGATGGTGACAAGTACACATTTGATGACGAAACTGCGGGCATTTTTACTTCATTAGTCGAACAGAAGCTGCCGTCCCTTGCTTTTCGTCGCTATGCGCTTTCGCTGGAGAAGAAAAACTACGAGGATCAGCTGTTGGATCTGTGGATTGCATTGGAATCATTGTTCGTTCCCGATGGCAAAAAAGGCGAGATTACCTATAAATTGCGTGTCCGAATGGCGTACTATTTTGGAGAAACCGCCTTGCAGCGTGAACGGATTGCACAGTTTGTAAAAAAATCGTACAATCATCGCTCAGAGATTGTGCATAGCGGCAAGCTGTTCGGTGACAAGCTGGCTACAGAAGTCAATATTCTGAGGGCGATGACACGAGCCGCGATCTTGAACATCGCTGGGGAAAGTGTCAACCTTCAGGATATGCGTGTTCGGCTGGACGAATTGGTATTTACGGGCGAATCTTATGTGGAACGGTACGCTCCTACTTTTTTTGAAAGAATTTTGTTGTAAGCCTCATAGAGGAAACAGATCAGGAGGAAGAATAGAGCATGAGTGTTTTGATTGTAGAGAATTTGTCCCATGGTTTTGGGGACCGTGTTTTGTTTCGCGATGTGTCTTTCCGTTTGCAACCGAATGACCGGGTAGGACTCGTAGGCGCAAATGGTACCGGAAAATCAACGATGATGGGGATTTTGACAGGCCAAAACTTGCCTGATAACGGTCGTATTGAATGGATGCCCAAAATCGAATACGGATATTTGGATCAGCATACCAAGCTGCAAGCTGGTAAAACGATTCGTGACGTACTCAAGGACGCCTTCCTGCCGCTCTTGGAGCAAGAGGCGGAACTGATCACGATTGGTGAAAAGATGGCCGAGGCAACTCCAGAGGAACTGGAAGAATTGCTGGAGCGCATGGGCGAAATTCAAGACAAGCTGGAAACAAGCGGCTTTTATTTGATCGATGCAAAGGTAGATGAAATCGCCAACGCTTTGGGCTTGAGTGCAATCGGTTTGGAACGTGACGTTGCATCCCTCTCTGGTGGTCAGCGCACCAAGGTTCTTTTGGCAAAATTGTTGCTGGAACAACCAACTGTTCTTTTGCTGGATGAGCCGACGAACTACTTGGATGAAGAGCATATCGTGTGGCTGAAAAACTACTTGAAGGAATACCCTTACGCTTTCATGCTGATTTCCCATGACACGACCTTCATGAACGAAGTCGTGAATGTGATTTATCATTTGGAATTTACCAAGCTGAATCGTTACACAGGGAACTACGAATCCTTCCTGGCACAGTCTGAGACGAAACGCAGTCAGCACTTTGACGCATTTGAAAAGCAGCAGGAAGAAATCGCAAAAATGGAAGATTTTATTGCGCGCAATAAAGCTCGTGCGTCTACTACCGGCCGGGCGAAGAGCCGTCAAAAGCAGCTCGATAAAATGGATCGCATCGACAAGCCGGAAACGGCTGCGAAACCTTCGTTTATCTTTAAGGAATCCCGGGCAAGTAGCCGTTTTGTCATCGAGGCTGAAAACCTGGAGATCGGATATTCTCATGCATTGCTGCCGAAGCTTAGCGTGAAGCTGGAGCGCGGTGAAAAAGTAGCGATTGTCGGCATGAACGGTGTCGGTAAGTCTACCCTGTTGAAAACGTTGCTGGGTGTGATTCCTCCGCTGGATGGAAAGCTGGAAAAAGGCGATTTCCTCCATCCTGCTTACTTCGAGCAAGAAGTAAAGGCGAAGCCAATCACTGCACTCGATGATGTATGGAATGAATTCCCTTCCATGAATAACCATGAGGTTCGCGGAGCGCTGGCACGTTGTGGCTTGAAAAATGAGCATATCAATCGTAACATGAACGCTCTATCCGGGGGCGAGCAAGCAAAAGTTCGTCTCTGTAAATTACTGCAGCGCGAAAGCAACTGGCTGGTATTTGACGAGCCGACGAACCACTTGGATGTCGTCGCCAAGGAAGAGCTCAAACGCTCCTTGAAGGAGTTCAAAGGGACCGTCCTTCTCGTATGCCACGAACCTGAATTTTATGAGGATTGGGTTACACAGACGTGGGATGTTGAGAAATGGAGCTTGGAGCAGGCAAAAACACCGATTAAATTGTAAAAGCAAAAACAGGCAGCCACCATTGGGTGAGACTGCCTGTTTTTTTATGTGAGTGACGCATTTCGCATACGGATCATGGAAAAGTGCAGACTGCTTTGTAGCAATGCATCTCGAAGCGGCAACAGTGACGGAGTGATTCGCAATTCAATATCCGCTTGGCTAAGGCAGTGTACGAGGTCTCCTAATGGCTTTACGTCTAGTGGCGTAACCGTTTCCTTTGACAAATAGTAGCCCGCGCCTTCGTCCCAGCAATAAAAAGATTCTGGCGAGAAGATATATTCATATAGCTTTGTTTGTGTAAGCACGGGATACCATTTGCTTTCGATAGCTATAACCATTTTGGCACTCGTCAAGCCAAGAAAGCGCTCGACGTCTACTGACTCAGAATCTGCTTTTTTGTAAAAGCAAATCCTCGGGCAATCTCGCGGTAAATAATACATCGGCGCTCGTGCTTCATCAATCGCCCAAACAGCCGGAGCAAGTGTGGGGTAGGAGGGATGGGCACGAGGATGAAAAATCGCAATGGACGGGTCTTCACTGTAATGAAACAATTTGTCCAAAATTCATAAACCTCCTCTAAATCATCTCAGCGGTTCTCTAAAAAACAGCCCACGCATTTGGCAGATAGCGGCCTCGATGATAAGGAGAAGACGTTTTCGTGATGGCTTCACCGTTGTGCAGCATCATGGAGCTGGAACCACCGTCCATGGCCATTGCTGTAACCACACCGCGCTCGGCCAATACTTCCGCCATGTCGTTCATGCTTGCGCCGATGGAATGGCCGGGCTGGCGTCCGTCTATGACAGCAAATACGATCGTCCCGTCTTCTTTTTGTCCAATTGCGGTACGCGGTTGAATACCCCAGCTCTTGGCAGGCTTTCCTTCAAACATATTTTTCCCGTTTACAATCAACTGGGGACGGAAGCTCACAGCGTCACGCACGCCCATCTTTACGAGTTGTTCAGCCGAGTAGCTGCCTGTAATCAGTTTACCGTCATAGGTAAGCCCTAACGCGGTTTCTCCGCTTCTCGGATTGTAGCCCTGCAAAATCTTTCCGTCGTGGATGACGACGCCGTAGGCATGCGCTCCCTTGCCGTAGCCGTCTGGGTCAGCGAATCCACTCGCATTGACAATCCCTATGGCTCCTGTTTTCTTCACAAACTCATCAAGCAGATCTCCACGGTCCTTGCGATTCGTGACAACGAGCCGTACTTTGCTCGGGTCGCTAATGTACATGATTTTTCCTTTAAAGTAATAACTGCCTTTCGAGACGTCAATTTCCTCAATCTCGATTAGCTCCTTTGGTTTCTCCGGAAGTGTAACGGTTACCAGATTCGATTTCGGCGGAACAGGAGGTCCTGCCGTGCCTGTGCCTTCGGAATTGATAACGGTCGGATGTGTAATTTGCTGCTTTAGTTCTTTCAATTTTTCATCAGGTAAAAACGTATAGGGGGCCCAGTAATCGTGCTGTGTTGTCAACAAAGTGCCTGCCGCCCACTCACGTAATTCTACTCCGTTTTTCGTTCCAAATAAAAAAATAATTCCCAGCAGCGCTAAGCTTGTACAGGTTAAGGCAGTGCCGAGGATCCATTTCTTAACCCAACGCCCTGGTCTTTTACGCTTGGCTCGCTTGTGTGTGCGAGTTCGCGATAACATCTCCATATCCATATTCACATCCATTTGACAAATTGTACAAGGGTTATCATTCCTATAGGAGAAGACGCATGACCGGGTAAAAGGTTTCAGGAAAATAATATGTGATCACCCTGGTCAAAATAAAGGACAGGAGGTGATAGGTGTGCGTGACTATGATGAGGCGTTTCAAAAGGAAGTAGAGGAGTACATGGAAAGTCCAAAAGGGACACGTAACCAAACCACCAGCCGGGACCGTCAAGACCAGGGTGAGAAGCAGGAAACCCGTATCGATTCCAATAACGGGTAGAAGGAAGGTCAGGCGAAGTCCATTGCGGATTTCGCCTGTTTTTATCTATCTCCAATGGACCATACCTCACGAGGACTGGCTTACCTCTGTTTTCTACCTGCAAAGTGTGGTAAGCTTACCCAATGCACGAATTTATGCCAGGAGGGTTTTTGTGAGCACCACGTTTGCAGATTTACAAATTAGCGCACCGCTGTTGACTATATTGCGAGAGCGAAAGATGGAAACACCGACACCTGTTCAGAGTGAAGCAATCCCGGTGATTCTGGCTGGTCGAGATGCCTTGATTGAATCACCGACTGGGACAGGCAAGACGTTTGCTTATCTATTGCCGATTTTATCGAAAATCAATATGGAGCAAAAAGATGTACAGGCCATTGTACTTGCACCGACGCATGAGCTCGTTGTTCAGATTGCGCGGGAAGCAGAAAGCCTTCTGCCAGGCAAGGACACGGCCGTGATGTCCATTATTGGCGGAGTCGATGTGAAACGCCAAATCGAGAGACTGAAAAAGAAGCCTGTATTGATCGTAGCAACACCAGGAAGACTGCTGGAGCTAATTGATCAGCGCAAGCTGAAGGTCCATGAAGTGAAGACAGTTGTTGTCGACGAAGCAGACCGGATGCTGGATGCGGGCTTTGGCAAGCCAGTTCAAGAGGTCATGAAAAAAACACTGCGTGATACTCAACGCCTGTTATTCTCCGCGACAATCGCAGAGGAAGTCGTACATACGGCTGAAATTTTTACAAAAGATGCTGCTGTTATTCGCGCAGCAGCACCAGAAGGCGCCGCAGGAGTAGCACACATGTATTTGGTCACCGATCCACGCAAAAAGGTGGACACGCTCCGTCGTTTGTTGCGCCTCGTCAATGTTCGCTCCTCGATTGTTTTTGTCAATCAAATCGAAAAAGTGGACGAGATTGTATCGAAGCTCAACTACCATCATTTGCCGTGCAGACTCTTGCACCGTGATGCTACAAAAGAAGATCGTGCCCGCACCCTGCAACAATTCCGGGATGGAGCATTCCCTGTGTTGATTACGACAGATGTATCGGCACGTGGCATTGATATTCCAGGTGTGGAATGTATTGTTCATTACGACCCTGCATCGGATGCTGACACGTACATTCATCGCAGTGGCCGAACTGGGCGTATGGGGCGTGCCGGACTGGTATTTTCGATCATTACAACACAGGAACAGTTCATCGTCCAAAAATTTTCGAAGCAAACAGGCTTGCCTATTGCTGAAAAATTCATGACGCACGGAGCGCTGGAAGATCCGCGTCCTGTACGAAAGCCCGCTCCAGCACAAAAGTCAGGAGCTCCAGCGAAAAATGCGAGCCCTGGAAAACGGAATCAAAATCGTGCACATAAGAAGGGCGGCTTTGGAACAAAGTAGGACAAGAAGTACACAACTTGTCTGCAGGAGGTTTCCATGCGCAAAGATCGGTTATATGAAGAGGATTTGCTGGTAAATGGCACAGTTGGTGGAGAAGTTCTGACGAAACACGAACGACAAGTGCTGCGCCAGGAAGCAGGGGAACTGAAGGAAAAGATGGAACAGGCGAAACAAGAGCCGATTGCAGAATGAATGACGAAGAAGAGCAGGGAGAATCCGTGAAGTCTACGGATGTCCTGCTCTTTTTTCTTGGGAGTGGATCAAATAGCGGTCCAACTCTCTGAGCCAATCATGTACGCTTTCATAAGGGGCGTCCATTTGTAACAAACGCCGAATCATCATTCGAATGGAAGGGGATAACGAGAGCTCCTCTTCCCAGCTTTTTTCAGGTGCGTCATCTTCCGCTTCGTATCCGGAATAGAGCAAGAATAAAAAGAAATGTCCCAATGCGTACAAATCACTGGAAGGTGCAACTTCTCGCTTCAATTGTTTTTCAGACGGGTAGGCGGAAAGAGTATCAGCCGTATAAGTCGGGCGATCACCAACGAACCGAGCGAGGCCAAAATCAATCAGGTACGGCTTGTCCTCTTTCCAGATGACGTTGGGGATACGCACGTCGCGGTGAATCAGATTTTGCTCGTGGAGGTAAGCCACCAGTCCCCCGATTTGGCGGATCCATTCGGCGCATTTTTGCTCATCAGCCACGATGTTTTGATCAAACAACATATCTTCGAGTGTCGGGCCTGCTATATAAGTCATGACCATAAACGAGTCTTGCCGATAAGTGAAGGAATCCAGACAGCGAGGGATTTGCGGATGCGAGAGGGATGTCAGCACCTTTTTTTCATACGCTTGCATGGCTTCTCCTTTTGGCGTGTGCCGCAGGCTTGGTTTCACTTGTTTCAGCACGACCTGATTACCTGTAGGGTTGTGCGTGGCGAGATAGGCGATCCCGTAGCTTCCCATCCCTAATACTTTTGTTATTTCATACTGACCTGCTAGGTGGCTGGGCTGATACGGCTTATCACGTATCGTTTCGTTCCACCATGCCTTCATACGAGTCCACATTGTGTGATTTTCCCCTCCTCCCTTCATCTTATCATGATTTGAAAAAGCTGACCTTTTTTTCAATAGGTTTGCTATAATCAGTTCGTTACATGCAGACAGGAGCGAAGGGTATGAATTTTACAATTGACTGGTTATCCTTTTATCTAATGGAACAGCCTGAAGAAGAGGATGGCATTAAACAAGTGCGGATGACGCGCTATTTGAGCCATGATGAATATCAGAGAAGTGAGCTGAAAGATTTTCTCGATGGGGAATTCGCCCGGATTGCGAAAAGAAAAGTCGAGATGAATCCAAAGACAGAAGGCACGCCGACAAAACTGGGTCAATTTGTGTTGGAGCCCGGACATCCATTGGACTCGAACCCCAACTATGCCCTCTTGAATCGATTGTTGGCAGCGGAAACGTCAGGGGAGAGCAAGGAGCCCTGTCAGGAGCTGATTCAGTCGTATTTGCGAACCTCTCAAGTGAGAGGCGGAGTCATGATTGTGGTACGGACGAGGTTAGAGCTGATTGACGAGCGCTATGTCTTTATTTTAAAATGCGATTTCGAACAAAAAACAGCGGTCATCACAGATGAGAAGAGCCTCATATCGAATGTACGCATGGCGATCAATGCCAAAAACATGAAATCGCTAATGTATCCGTACATGATCGAATCAGGGATGAATGACCCGTATCACGTGAAAATTCATCAGTTCTCCCACGCGCGGTATTTTGAGGAATTTTTGCGCTTTATCGAGTATCCACAGACGATGACACAGATCGTTTCTGAAGAAGTCATTTCATTAGCAAGACAGCACATCGAATATACGTATCCCGAAGAGTCCGAAGAGCGGATACGGGAAGAGGAAGCAATCGAGCTCATTGCGGCAAGTCCTAAGCGGGAGCTCGCAGAAAAATGGGAGCATGAGACCGTGATGGAAGCGATGCAAATCATTACAGATCGCCAACCAGAGGTCGAGCTAAAGTTCAAGCTGGATCATATGCAGATCCGCACGTTATTGGCTGATTACGGCACCAGCCTGCATATCGCCAAAGTGAACGGGCGTTATTTGGTGCTATTAGAGGGCGAGCAGCTACAGTTCGAGCGTGGCATGTCTCCAGTTGAGTTTTTAAAGCCAAAGGCATTGACGGACATCGTGAAAGAAATCGAAGAGAGAAGCCAGAACGTTGCATATACCCCGGTGAACACGCCTACAGAGGACGATGAAAATCCACCTTGGTAATAAACGAAGGGAAGGGAGTGAAGGAGTTGGATCGACAACTACGAGTAAGCGGCCAAGAGCATAACATCTATCCGGTTTTGCGTCATGCCTCTATGATCAACAAGTACCCCGAGCGGTGGGTGGTGAAGGAGCATACAGCTGATACGTACGTACTGTACGCCCTAGATCAAGGCGAAGGTTACGCATTGATTGAGAAGCGGATGCTGCAGGAAGCAGGCTGGACGAGCGAGCAGCTTCATTCATACGCACTAGAAAACTTGCGAAAGCTCCCCTTTTCAGTGAAATCACAAGAGGTAGGAGGTCAGCGCATCCATTTTATTAGTCCGACAGATGGATACGCGGCAAGCCGAATTTTGCTTGATTCATTTCTGGCGGAGATGGATCAGAAGAAGCAAGGGGACTCGCTTGGTGTCGCGATACCGCATCAGGATGTGTTGATCGTGGCGGATATGACAGGAGAAGCCGGGGCTCACCTGTTAGCGCGTCTCACTTATGATTTTGCCTCGAAAGGGCAAGTGCCGATCTCTGTCTTGCCTTTTTACTGGGAGGAAGGGGATTTGATCCCATTTCTCGTGGTGACGCACGACTCGGGTACGAAAATTGAAAGAAAGTAGAGCAAGCGCGGGGACAGGTTTCCCGCGTTTTCTATATCGCCGGAAAATAGGAGGAAGCCCTCGAATGAAAAATTTCATGATTGGTCAATATGGAGGTTTTGATCAGGCAAAATATGCACGGGATTTTAAGGAGGGCTTTTACGGAATAGAGGCATGCTTGTTTGATTCGGAGGAGGATATCCAAATCCTACAACGTGAATCTCTAGCAAAAGGATTTGCGATCGGTGTTCATTTTCCTCTGCGTGCAGGTCAATCCGAACTGCGGGATGCTCTATTCATGAATGCTCATGATCAGACTAGAGACGAGGCATTTGAATGGATAGAGAAGGAATTGGCGTTTATGGCATTCATTCAGCCAAGCTATGTCTTATTCCATTATCCGAAGCCTGTCATTTTGGATGATCGCGTCGACTGGAGTGTATGGCGATTTTATGATTCGCGAGACTATGTATGGGAGCATGTGTACACGGAAGAAGAGTTTCAATATCGTAGTGAGCAGCTGTTTGCATGGTTGGATGAGAAAGGCAAGGAGTTTCGCTTCACACCAGTCCTTGAATTCGATGCACTCAACCGATATGTGTATGAGACAGAATTTTTAGAGTACTTGCTACAGAAATATCCAACGATCAAGCTCTGTCTCGATACCGGTCGTTTATTCCTGCAAGGAAAAATCGACCCGTTTTTCGATGCCCGTCATGTCATCCAAAAGTATGCAAAATATACGTGGAGCATTCATTTGAAGAGTATGAAGGTGAACGCTGGTGGGGTTGAATTCGTTCACTTTCCCGTTCTTCCCGAATGTAAACCGGAAGAAGGATGGGCTCCGATTGAGGACTACCTGACGATCATCCGGAAAGAAAACCCGTATGTAAAGATCATGTTCGAGCATCGTTCTGACCAAGTAACAGACGAGCAACTCGAGCGTTGCTATCGTTGGGTAAAGCAACTCCTATCTGAGCCTCATAATTCCACATCCAGTAATAACTCAATATAGCGCCCGGCATCTTGAATCAGCCAGTACGGGTACCTAGGACCCTGTATGTACAAGTCTGTGGCGGTCACGAGCATCGTCTTCACCCGTGTTTTATCACCCATCAACTGCGCGCATACCCCCATCGTCATCCACGGATACAAATCACCAGTTTGAAACGTATCAAAATGCGGGAACGCTTCCGTGATCCTTTGGTAGAGTATCGAAGCGGTATTGGCATCTGTCAAGCTGTAGACAATGGGAAACGCTTGGGAAGTGACGTCCGGGTACCATTTTCGCCAGCCGGGGTACGTACGATCATACATTGCATACGACATGCGAATCCGACTGTACATTCCACTGATGCCGAGCTCGCAGGCTTTGGCGCGTGCAGCCGCTTCCTCGGCAGCCTCCACATTTCCGATCAACGAAAATAAATACGAAGCATCTGCCAGCCCCTTGGCCACCTCGCAATTGTCCATCAAATATTTAACCCGATACGAATGCTTCGCCCAGGTCAGACCGTCCTTCTGTTGAAGGCGGGCAACTGCTTGCAGAAGGGACAAGAGTTTAACGTGGTTGGCATGCAGCCAGTCCATACGCCCTGTTGCTCGTATCCATTCCGCAAGCAGGCTGAAATAAGTAGTGTGGTAGCTATCTTCGCTATCATTTGTGCCGGTATCGATTTCTCTGCCTTGTTCAAGACGAAAATCATTGATATAGCCGTCTGCATTCAGGTTCTGTAAATACCAATCGAGATGACCACGAACAGCCTCTACTTCCTTCATGCGGATGAGGGAAATAATTCCGAGGTTGGTGAAGTACGGATTGATTTGATCACGTTTGGGGCCAAGGCGAAAGGTACCGCTCGGCAATTGGCAGGATAGCAAAAAACTTGTTTGATTCAATGCCATTTCTTGCATCCATTTTTCCATGAGGCTGACCTCCTCTCCAAGCTACGTGATTGCTGAGACGAGTTTGACTCCGTATTCGATCCATTGCAAGGAACGCACATAAGAATCACTGTCGATGGAAGGCAGTGAAGCGGGTTCTTTCACGACCTTGTGCCATTTTTCATCTCGAAACCAATCTACCCCATCTGCCGGATCGTGTCCATAATCAACCCATGCATCTTGAAGACGTGGGCTGTATATCTTCGGGCTTCCTTCTAGCAACTCAAGTCCATCCAATCGTAGTTGGTACTCATCTTCTGTGGTGGAAGCAGTATGATGAGGTGTGAACAAATGCGGCCAATAATCCGCTCGTGAGCCTGTATGAGGAATACGAGCGCAATAGGAGAGCATTTTTTCGAAGCGAAAAGGATCCCCAAACAATTGCTGATACAACGTCTTTCCAACCTGAATGCGGTTTCTGACGTCGGGAAAATGATGAACATTCAACCCGATCAAGCTAAGCCGGCGATCAGTAGGATGCGCTTTATAAGGAATGAGCACTTGATTCATCGAAAGAGCAGATTGGGCGACGAAAGCAAACGAAGCGAAAATACGATTCAGTGTAAACGGCTTCTGTACGACACGTTGTTCGATATATTGCTGTTCATTAACGATGAGTGCATGTGTAATGGGCGCGCTGTCTTTAGAGGCGAGGAACTCTTGCCAATACGATTGCATAAAGACTGAAACACCAAGTGGCGCCAAGAGCTTTGTTAAATCTGTCCCCGTTCGTTTCATTTCCGCATACAGTAGTAATTGTGGGTAGGCATCGTGAAAAATCAACCAGTTACATCTTTCTAAAAACCAAAAAAAGGGCTCGATTGCTTGTGTATCCATGATAATCGGCAGCCATTCTCCTTTTAAATCGGTCATGTTCCAACCGCCATTTCGTGAGACCAAATGGGCCAATAACGCCCAGTGAACCTCGTGGTGCTCGAGATAAAAGGCGAGGTATGCTTGTGTGCGAGTGACATTGTTGCGATTGGCTTTGGTTGTTGCTTGTCTGATTTGAGCAACCAGGTGCTGCTCGGCAATTTTCGTTGCTGTCGTATCTGTCATGGTTATGGGTAGCTCCTTGTTGTTTTCACATGGAAAAAAGCAGGTCCACTGGGCGACCCGCTTTTTACTCAACCAATCATTTCTAGTACGAGAAGCCGAACGAGTAGTTTTTCCTTGGCTTCCTCCCACGTATTCGCAAAAATGACAACGTGCTCCGATTGGAACTCCGTTTCAGCGACAAAAATCCCATCTTGTTCGTAGATATTCATAGATGATCGTCCTTTCAGCTGCCTTTCAAGCATTGTATGCTATCATGTAAGAGATGATGCATTCAGCATGCTGGAAAATCATGAGAAGGGTGGCACCAAACATGATAGTAAAAGTGACAAAAGAGGCAGTAGAACGCATAGCCAGTACAGACAAACCCATTCGGATCAACGGTGAGCTAGTCGGTGGCTGTGGGATGAATGTAGAGTATGCGTTGTGGTGGGATACCCAAGGTCCAGAAGATGAAGTCTACCAGGTCGATTCTTTGACGTTTCTGATAGATCGCGAAACCATTGCCTATATCGGGTCTGAATTGCTTACGATTGATTATCGTGCGCAGCAAGGCTTTCGGATGGTTACGCCACAGCAAATTTTGGCGTATGGCCTTCAGTTGAAAGAGCGCTGGATCTAATCACTTCGGGAGAAATTGCAAAATAAAGGCGAGAATACCTGCTGCAATTAAAGGGCCGACTGCAACACCGCGGAAAAAAGTGACACCAGCGATTGTACCTAGCAGCAAGCCAGTAACGATTAAGGGATTTTGGGTCATCAAAACCGTTCCTTTTCCCGCCAAGTAAGCCACAAACATACCAACGGCGACGGCCAGTAACGAATGCCAATTCGTGAAAATCTCCAAGATGGAGGAAGGATTGATTTTGCCGCTTGCAAGCGGAGTCATGATGCCAATCGTCAGTATAATGATCCCGAGCTGTAATCCATGCTGCTCGAGCAGTGGGAAATATCGGTCCAACGACAGGAGCCTCATTAAGAGAAGGATCGCAACGGCAATGGAGACGGTTGCGTTGTTGCCAATGACACCGAGCGCCAGTAGTACCAAGAGGATGATAGAAATCCAGTCCATATGCGGGTTGGCTCACTTTCGTTTTTCTTAGTATATCCATGCTGTTGCGGCATGTGCCCGGACAAGAAAAAAGAGATCAGCATGCACAAGAGTGCGAGTGCCGATCTCTTTTTTCTAGTCGAACCACAGTTCCAGCATTCCTACTGGAAAGCCTGTCTGTTCGTCCGAATCAGGGAAACGTCCCCAAGCAAAGACGCCGTTGAAATAATCAATTGTAAACGGCTGATCGTGATCAGGCACGCTGTATTTGCTGCCGATTCGGAACTCATCCGTTCCTAAATAGTACGATTTCGCCATAAAGTACTTTTGTGTAATGATTGCAAGCTGTGAGTGATCACCAAGCTTCTTTTTTTCTTTCGCTTCGACGTGCAGGCGCTCCATTTCCTCCTGCAGCTCAGCGAGTGTCATTTGACTGTACAAACGCAACGGACTGCCTCCTTTCCATACAGGTATATTGTAGCAAAAGACAAGGGAAAAGGCGATGGATGCAGAATCCTCTAAGGAAACGAAAGGGGAGTCGTTTCGAAAATGACACGTTTCGATTTGCATGGAAAGAAAGCAATCATAACAGGTGCTGGAAGAGGGATTGGGAAGGCACTAGCGTTGGGAATCGCAGAAGCGGGTGCGGAGGTTGCGGTAGTCTCGCGAACAGCTTCCGATTTGCAAGAAGTAGTATCGGAGATTGAAGCAAAAGGCGGAGTCGCTTTTCCAGTTGAGGCTGACTTGACTGTATCTGATGCAGTTGACCGTGTTGTGAAGAAAGTAGTCGAAGGGTTAGGGGGTGTGCATATCCTGATCAATAATGCAGGAATGAATATCCGAAAAAAAGCTCATGAGGTAACGGAAGAAGAGTGGGATAGGGTAGTGGATTTGAATTTGAAAGCAGCATTTTTCATGAGTCAAGCTGCTGGCAAAATCATGTGCGAGCAGCGCTATGGTAGAATCGTCAATATCGCTTCGGTCGCAGGTGTAGTAGCACTTCGCACGGGTGTCGCATATGGTGCCAGTAAAGCAGGGCTCATCCAGATGACGAGGGTGCTGGCATTAGAATGGAGCAAGTTTGGTGTCAATGTAAATACGATCGCGCCGTGGTATTTCCGTACGCCATTAACGGAGAGCTTGCTTAGCGACGAAGCGTTCGTCCAAGAGGTGTTGCAGCGAACGCCGAGTGGCCGAATCGGGGATGTCGAGGACTTGGTAGGACCAGCGATTTTCTTGTCCTCTGATGCAGCTTCATACATATCGGGTCAAACGCTTTCGGTTGATGGCGGTATGTCTATATACGGGTTTTAATAAAAAAAGGGGCATTCCCAGTTGGGAATGCCTAATTATTGGGGGCGATTGAGAAAAAGAACGACTGATTGTTCTATGACTGGTTTGCTCTCACCCAAAACAGTCCATCAATCAAAGCTATTAGCGTAGGCATACTCAGATTGAATGATCGATCTAAACATGCTTACGTTAAAAAGTCATCCAAAGAAGATAATCGATCTTTTTCTCAATGCGTTGAAAAAGTGCTTACACCTACAACATAGCAAGCAAAAGTAAAACATCAATTAAATAAAAATAAAGTATTATTAAATCTTGTTCTGTAAGTACTGCGTTAACGAGCAAAACGATGGTTACCGATCTCAACCGTTACAGGACGTGACCAAATCCACTTGGATGTAGCCGTATCGGGATTGAAGAAGTACAGGGAACCATTGCTCGGATCCTTTCCATTCACCGCGTCCTGGACCGCTTTTCTCGTACTTTCATTTGATTTATGTGTCAAATTGCCGTCATGGACAGGCGAAAACGCATTGGGAGCATAAATAACCTCCCGTACCGTATTTGGAAATTCATCTGAAGCAACCCGATTCAATACAACGGCAGCAATCGCTACCTGTCCTTCATACGGTTCTCCCCGGCCTTCCGCATACACTAACCGGGCGAGCAGTTCCATATCCCTCTCCGAAACCTTCACTTTTCCATTGCGAACCACTTTTGGGCGACTATCACGACTAACCTGCACAGACTCGCGTTTTACTGCTGTAGCAGATGTGGTTGATTTCTTTTCCTTCTTCGAAACTTGTTCCGATGGCGCCTGTGCACTACCGAGAACAGGGAGAATTTGTACTGGTTGTGGTGCCATTGCACTTGTCGGTGTGACAAATAAGCATAACAGCATCAAGCCAAAACTGTTCAAAAAGAAGAAAAAGCGCGTTGGCGCTTCTCGTGTCAACATGGTGTGAACCACTCCTTTTCGCTTTTTGCGTTTTGATTGCGGAAGCGAATCAGGTCTTTTGCAAGTCTATCGGTCTTATCGGAATGGTTCAAGAGGGAAATGGTTCCATAGAACTATTTACAATATCTTTCGGTTTGTGAAAGTGTTTTCATGAACGGATGTTTCCTCTATAAAAAAGCCACTTTCCCGTTGAGAAAGTGGCTTTCGTGTGCAGTTTGAGGCTGCTCTTATTTTTCCGTAATCGCGATGGATTTAATGGTAATCGTTTGCTCAGGAATACTTGGTTCACCTGTTTGTGGGTGTTTCTTTACTTTTGTTCCTGCAATTTTTTGAACGACATCCATACCACCCGTAACTTTTCCGAAAATCGTGTAATTCGGAGAGTTGTCCAATCCTGTCACGTCAGGTCCAGAACCAATAAAGAATTGGCTACCATTCGTGTTTTTACCGGAATTCGCCATGGCAACCACGCCTGGTTCATATTTATGACCATTTTTCAATTCGTCTTCAAACGTGTAACCAGGACCTCCCATACCAGTTCCTAATGGATCACCTGTTTGAATCATGAAGTCTTTCATGACGCGGTGGAACTTGATGCCGTCATAGTACTTGTCCTTTGCGAGGAAAACAAAGTTATTGACAGCAATCGGGGCATCTTTTTCAAACAGATCGATCGTAATGTCTCCCATGGAAGTAGAGATTTTCGCTTGATAGTCCTTTGCTTTGTCAATCTGCATAGCCGGAGCCTTCTCGTATTTCTTCTCTCCGGTTGGACCCGGTGGGTTAGCTGGCTCTTTGGATACTGGTTTCTCTGCTGGCGTAGTCGGTTGATTAGGAGCCGCTTCATTGCTTCCTGTGGAACAACCCGTAACCAAGGCGATTGCCGTCAGACATGTGAACAGAGTTGTCATCATCTTTCTCATCTTATGCACCTTCCTTTGTATCGTACTATTGGGTGGTTCGGTTTCGAATTATAACACAAATAGTCGAGCATTTGCCAATCCGCTAGTTTCCTTTCCAATCTCGCATGGTATGATTGGGTTAAAAGGGTGATCAATGTGGCAGAGCGATTTGAGACCAAAACGGTACATATCGGACATGACCCTTTGCGGGGAGTAAAGAGCAAAACGACACCGATTTATCAAACCTCCGTTTTTGCCTTCGAAGGCTTGGAAGAAGTAGAACAGTATTACGTCGGTGAAGGGGAATACTTGTACACCCGAAATGGCAATCCTAACCAAGCGGAGCTGGCTCATGCAATCGCTGTTTTAGAAGGCGCAGAAGCAGGTGTCAGTGCTGCCTCCGGTATGGGAGCGATCATGGCGGGTTTACTTGCCGTTCTTTCCCCTGGCGATCATGTGCTGGCTTCCCATGAAATTTATGGCGGTACCTACGCTCTACTGCACAAGGAGTTGTCGCGGTTTGGGATCGAGCTTGAGTGCATCCAGCTTGGTCAAATGACAAAGCTTGCTGACCATGTTCGTCCAACTACGCGGCTGTTTTTCTTGGAGACCATCACCAATCCGCTATTGACAGTTGTGGATCTGCCTTACTGGATCAAGGAAGCAAAAAGTCTTGGCTTAACCGTCATGGTGGATAATACGTTTGCGACCCCGTATTTGGTACAACCCATTTCATTCGGAGCGGATCTCGTGGTACATAGTGGAACCAAATACATAGGTGGACATAGCGATGTGACGTCAGGTGTTCTGGTTGGATCACAGGCGACAATCAAGCGTGCCACAGAGATCGTAGCCAACTACGGTGCATCGCTCAGTCCTTTTGAGGCCTGGTTGACATCACGTGGCTTGAAAACATTGGCAGTGAGAATGGAACGACAATGCGATAATGCTAGCCAGATCGCTGCGTTTCTTCGTGAGCATCCTGCAGTTGGACAAGTGTATTACCCAAGTCCTACGGATACCTTCTTTTTTTCACGGCAAAAGCAGGGGGCAATGGTATCCTTTGTTCTGGCAGACGAGACGAAGATCTATGATTTTTACCGGGCACTTGACTGGATCAAGTTGGCTCCGTCTCTTGCAGGTGTGGAGACGAGTGTATCTCATCCTGTTACGACGTCCCACCGTGCTTTTTCTGAAGAGCAGCGCAAGGAAACGGGAATCACGATGGGACTGGTACGGTTATCGGTCGGAATCGAGGCTGTTCAAGACATTCAGTTAGCATTAGATGCTGCATTAGGTAAATAATTCAAAAAACTTTGCTACATTATGAAACTTTCTTCCTAAGAAATACGTAATACTTAGTTAGAGTAGTCTCAGAATGCAGTGGGGAAAGCCCATTCTGAGAACATGCTTCAGTCTGGAAGAAACCGAGGAAAACGCAAATGGGAATGGCTATGAAGCAACCGTCGGGGCCATCATCCGGAGATTATTATGAATCTCGTCCATTTACGGAACTGTATGACGAATATTTTGATCGCGTCAACCGGTATTTGCGATGCCGGGTTCAGAGTACGTGGGATGCCGATGATTTGACCACCGTGGTCTTTTTAAAAGCTCTAGAAAAATTCGAGCAATATAGCAGAACAAGTCCTTTCGCATCATGGATTTTTCGTATTGCTCACAATACATATGTAGATTTTATGCGGAAAAACAGGGAGTTACCGGTCGACCAGGAAGATTTTTTAGGAGCAGAACCGGACGACACATGGCAGCCGGAACGGCAGGCGCTGACGAATGAAGAGATTCGTCAGCTTCGTGATCGTCTGGACTTGTTGTCTCAGGATCAACGAGACGTGTTGATGCTCCGCTACTTTGCTGACCTCAAAATCAGCCAGGTAGCTGAGGTGCTCGGCAAAACAGAATCGAGTATCAAAATGATTTCTTATCGCGGATTACAAAAACTTCAGAAGATGTATGAGAGGGGGGACTCCGAATGAGAGAAGAGGAGAAGCACCCCCAGGATCATCAATCGGATGATCAGACTGTAACCCAACTCCTAGCCCATTTGAAGCAGATGCGCGGCACGGTTCCTGTCAATTATCAATTAAAATCAGACCTCAAAAAACAATTGCTCCAGAAAATGAGAGATCTCGAAGCCAAGCAGGCAAAAGTTCCAAGTTCCGCACCAAAAAAATGGGGGAGGTTGGTTTGGAGCGGAATCGCAGCTGCTGCTCTCACCCTTGCTATAGGCGGATTTGTGTGGTGGAACAATACCTCTCTTGCCGTTCGAGAGCATGAAGTACTTAAGCTGCCAGCACAAGCAAGCGTGGAGCTTGTTGATATTGATCAGAAAGCAACTCAGCTAGCTTACATCAATAACAATGCAGAGTTGAAAACCAATCCAATCGATGAGAAATTAAAGCCAGTCACGATCAAGCTGCCGCCAACCGAAGGAAGATACACCGGGGTAGCGTGGTCTAATTCTGGGAAGCAAATCGCAGTGGTCGAGCAGGATAAAAAATTATCGCGGCTATGGATTGTGGAGATGCCAACGACTTACAGCATGGGAAGTAGCCGATTGCTGAAGGAAGAAGAAGGAGTATTGTACTCTTCACCAAGCTGGTCTGAACATGATGATTCGCTTGCCTTTACCCGCTCTAAAAATGGCGTCGAAGAAATTTGGGTGAGCAGCACAGTATCGTTCCAAGAATGGAAGCTAGTAGAAGGCTCTCAGCCTGAATGGTCACCAGATGGAAGCTTGCTTGCCTTCAATAAAGCCGGTGAAGTACAGCTGATGGAAATGCGGACGGGGAAAGTTATCTCGCTTTCAGTGGGGCAGTGGGCATCGTGGAGCTCCGATACGCGATTGACCTATACACACCCAAATGGAACGCTGATGGAAGTAAACGTGAGTGAAGAGCCTTTTGTGACACGCGAGCTACCATTGCGAAACCAGTCCTCTGAAGAGCTGATCAAAGGCAATTGGGCAAACAAAGGTAAGCACTTACTGCTTATCTCACGCCATGATCAGCTGCAACAACTGGTTATCTCTTTGGCGTCACGAAAATGAGCGGAGGAACAAGCATGAGATGGAAATGGGTGTTAATCTTTGTCATCACATGGCTTAGCTTTTCGATACGCCCAGCTATGGCAGAGAGCAACGTAGACATACAATTCGAGATACCTTTAAGTGGTATCGTCAAGTATGAATCATGGATGAGACTGAACGTAAAGGTAACCAGCCAAGAACAGGATTTCACGGGGGCTGTAGAGTTATCGCAGCGACAAGTCAAAAAAAATAATGAATTTAAGCTTCGGCGTCCAATAAAGCTTGAGCAAGGAAAGAGTACAACCGTTTACTTTGATATGCCTTCCCAAATATTGCTCGATGATTGGTACGTCCAGGTGACGCAAAACGGTCAAGTTGTCAAAAGCGAAAAGCTGCGTATCTCTTATCCAACAGACGGGCGCACCATTGGGGTGATCAGCGAGGAGGGCAATGCGTTTCATTTCCTTGCCGTCAATCAATCACAATCCAAAATGAATCGCCCCTTGTCCGTTCAAAATCTCACGGAACAAATGTTGCCTGACCAATCGTGGATTTACGAAAACATAGACATGTTAGCACTTGCAGGCAATAGTGGCTCCACGATTAATGATCAACAGATGGCAGCGATCAAGGAGTGGATCCAGCTAGGGGGGATCGTGGTTGTTTCCGCAGGTCCCAATCAAGATGGGATGATCCAGCGGTTTGCTGATATTCTCCCTGTGGAAGCCGGAAAAGCTGGTAATATAGAGCTACAGCAAGCATTAAGTGAGTATGACATTGCAAAAGTCGCGCCAAATGGCAGTATCGGTGTATACAACCGTGACTTGCCCTTATTTGTGTCAAAATCGTACGGCAGAGGGCTGCTGCTATTTGTCAACTATGATGTGACAGCAGAGCCGTTGGCATCGTGGCAGTTCAATCCACAACTGTGGCAGAATGCAATGATCCAGCATGGTGCCAAGAAGATTTTTGAAGAGAAGCCTTATATGGATCAAATGACACGGCCTTTTCTTGACTTGAGCAAGAAGATTCCTGAAGTACAGACTCCTCCACCCATCTGGATGGTGGCGTTGTGGGGCGGCTATGTAATTGTACTCGCACCATTGACATACTTCGTTCTGAAAAGAATGAGAAAACCTGAATGGGCGTGGGGAGTAATCCCGCTTGGAGGAATTTTCTTGACCGTCGCTATATTCGCGGTTGGAAAGCCTGCTGTTGTGAAAACGAGTACCAGCTACACCGTAACCAAGATCGACATATTAGATGAGTCTCTGGCTCATATTCGCTCAGCCGCAACGTTTTTGGGAGTAGATCAAAACGAATACGATGTTCAGCTTGAACCTTCAATCGTTGCACTGCCCTTGACATTGGGAAGAAGTGATTATCGCCCAGAGGGATTAATGGATGGCGATGAGGTTCTCTCTTTCCGCAATCTCCCCTATTTGACACCGAAACAGGCAATCGGTATCGGGGTAAAGCATGACATGGGTGCTTTTGAAACTTCCTTGCGAATCAATGAAAATCGTCTACAAGGTCACGTGAAAAACAATACGGAGTTTGCCTACGATCAGACTTTTATTCAAATTGGTTTTCAGCGAATTCCGCTTGGGCCATTGAAAAAGGGAGAAGAAAAGCAGATTGACAGTGTGCTTGAGCCCTTGTTTATGCCAAGAAAACCACAAGCAACAAACGAATTGCAAACGATGGAAGAACGAATCAAAGAAATGCAGGAAAGAGTCGTTGAGTATGAAGAGGGGAATCAGATAAGTATCATCGGGACAACGACAGAGCCTCTTCCTCTGATGACAATGCAGGTGCCTCACCAAGCGCAATACTGGAATGTCATTCAGCAACCTATTCAATTCCAGCCGAATGAACAAGGTCTAGTAACTAGTCCTTATGGCCTGCTTGATGCCGATATGTATGAAGTGACAGGAGATTTCGACAGCACCGGGTACATTTGGCAGCTAGGGAAGGGCAGTATTACGTTTGAATTGCGTACAGATAAAGCGGCGATCAATATAAAGCGAATAACAGTACCGCTGAATCACAGCTCGTTCAAGCCTTTCCGGATAGAATACTTCCACCAAAAGAGCGGTAGGTGGATACCTGTTGAGCGCGGGACGAGACTTGTCCTCAATAATGAACTCCAGCAAGTATTGACGCCAAATCAAACATTATTGCTTCGTTTTTCCCACAATGGAACGTCGCGATTAGCTCTACCAGAGCCAATTTTCCAGGTAGAGGGGGTGCGGAAATGGTAATCGAAACCGTTCATTTAGGAAAAAGATACGGCAATTTGCAAGCGTTGACGGATTTGAACCTTTCCATCGAGCCAGGAAAGGTGTTCGGTTTCATTGGTCCAAATGGCGCCGGAAAATCTACTACGATGCTGATCTTGTCTACCCTTCTGGAACAGAGTGAAGGGGAAGCATTTGTCTGCGGCTACAATGTACGAAAAGATCCTGCGAGTGTACGCCAGTCTGTTGGCTACATGCCCGATTTTTTTGGCGTGTACGACAATTTGACAGCGGTGGAGTATTTGGAGTTTTATGCCGGAGCGTACAAAATTCCTGCCTCCAAAAGACGGGCACTCGTCGGTGATCTATTGGAACTGGTAAATTTGTCTCACAAAGCAGACGCTTTCGTCGACTCTTTGTCTCGAGGCATGCAACAGCGCCTGGGGCTAGCACGTTGTCTCGTACATGATCCGGCCGTGCTGATTTTGGATGAACCCGCGTCAGGACTGGACCCGAGAGCTCGTATCGAATTGCGCGAAATTATGAAGCAATTACGTGCAATGGGTAAGACGATTATTATCAGCTCCCATGTTTTGCCGGAGCTAGCCGAGCTGTGTGATGATATTGGTGTCATTGAAAAAGGAAGATTAATTGCGTATGGTTCTGTGCATGAGGTCAGCAATCGGGACACAGGACAAAGCCGGATGCAAGTGAGAGCCCTGCGGAACTTGGACAAAGCGGGACTTCTGCTAGCGAGTTCTCCGTATGTACATCAATTGACAGAATATATGGGAGGTTTTCGCTTCTACTTTCAAGGGACGGAGCAACAAAAAGCTGAATTGCTTCAAGAACTGCTGGATGAGCAGGTCGCAGTCGTCTACTATGGCGATTCCAAGAAAGATTTAGAAGACGTCTTCTTAGCGATTACGGAAGGAGTCGGTATGGAGTGAGCGACTTCTTGTTCAATCCTCTTTTGGTCAAAGAAATGCGGGAAAGATTCCGCTCGAGAAAGACCATGCTCATATTAGCGGTTTACTTGTTTGTCATGGGGGGAATACCGATGGGCTTTTTGCTCATGGACCCCTTAAAGGCCGAATCGTTAGGGGATAACCGGGATTTGTTTCTGATATCCGCGGGGATACACTACGCGATGATTTGCTTTGTAGCGCCAGCTTTGACTGCTGGAGCAATTAGTGGAGAGAGAGAACGCCAGACCTTGCATATTTTGCTGACGACCCAGTTGTCGACACGTACGATAATTTTGAGCAAGCTCATTACGTCTTTGGCGTTCTCCACGCTGCTCTTGGTTGCATCGATGCCTTTGTACAGTATTGTGATGCTCTACGGAAGCGTCTCCCCGGAACAAATGGCCCAGCTCGTCCTATTTCTCGCGGTGAATATGTTTTTTCTCGGGTCGTTGGGGTTGTTCTGCTCCACCTGGATTAAACGAACGTCGATCTCGACGGTCACCACATACGGCATTGCCTTCTTTTTTGTAGTAGGTACTGGCTTGCTGTTCTTTTTCATCGGTGAGTCCTTGCAACAGACGTATCCAGAACGGTACGTCAATTCGGATGTATGGAACATGTATGAGCTGCAGATGCTGGCAGGGACGAACCCTATCATCGTGTTGTTCGATATTTTAGGCGAGTCATTCGATCAATCCGATGACATCACTTTTGCCCCGTGGTTGTTTTTCTCATGTGTGTACGTGGTTCTTTCGTTTGTACTCGTCATCTGGAGCGCTTATTTGTTAAAACCAATCCGCCGAAAATGGTGGAGTTGGAAGAAACGACCTGTTCGTGTACAATGAAAAAGGTGCATGGGAAAAGGGAGGTTTTTTTGTGAGTGATCAAGATGTACAGATCATTGATTTTGAAGAACTGCTTCGTGCGATTGAGAGCCGTCTGGCATCTGCGGGGATGTATGTTAAACGCGAAGCGATCGTGACTATTCTTCAGGCAGAAGAAGCATTTTTGCTTGAAAAAGGTGTTCTTCAAGAGTATAGTGAGTAATCAGCTAACAACCTGCCTCAAGTGGTAGGTTGTTTTTCATGGACAGGGAAGGCATCAAGTCTTTCGCCTGTTTGCTTCTCCCGGAAAAAAACGGTATGATGGAACAGAGTACGAATATCAGCATAAGGACGTGAACACATTGACAGAAGAGAACAAAGACCTCGAATTGGGCGATATCATTACATTGGACGATGAAAATGGTGAACCGTTGGGGGATTTCGAAGTATTGGCTATGTTCGACCTGAACGGTAAAGAATATATTGCCTTGGCTGAAGCTGTGGAAGATGAAGAAAGCGAAGAAGATGAAGAAGTGGATATCTTCGTATTCCAAGTGGACGGCGGCGAAATGGTACCATTGGAAGAGGACGAGGAAAGCACTGTTTACGCGAAGCTGAACGAAGTGCTGGAAGGCATCGAACTCATTAAAGAAGACAAGTAATCCTGGTATAAACGAAACAAGCCACTGCTGGCGTTAGAACCCAAGCAGTGGCTTTTTCTTGCGGTCGATCAGTCATTCAATTTAATAATGTTATCCTTAAGGTCTCGTACAACAAGAAGGCATGTATAATCCGTTTCTTGCAGTTCCCTAAACAATGCCGAGCACTCGTCTTTCGTTAGACCTAGCTTTTCGAGACGGGTACGGAGTTCTTTACCGCCATTGTCAAAGAAATGCGCCATACTGTCAATGTGACCGACTGCACTTTCAAAGTGGGTACTGTATTTATAAAAATTGTTTCGTTGATTGGAGTGATTTTTATCAGGATTCCATTTCAAAACCCAGATGTCATCACTGTTGTATCCGGCAGAATTTAACGCATGAACGTCGGAAGCTAGCTCAGCATCATACTTATGGAATTTGACAAACGGCTTGGTAGCACTGATCAAAAGTATTCCCCCCTTTTTGGCCTCAGGAATCGATGCCTTACTAGGATGCCCAAAGCCAAAGCGCGGATGAATGGAAATACCTGAGGCACAGTTGTGAACGCTACGTAAGAACAATTGACATATTTTCCTTGATAGTAGCAGGATTTACGCTGATGAGGGAAGAAATAGAGAAAGGGAAACAGATGTTTTGGTTTTTCATTTTGACCAATCTTCACCATTAGTGCTACACTAATTAATGGAATATGCAAGTCATGTACAGAACGAAATGAGAAACGAGGAATACTGAGAAGAATCGGCCATCTCGCTAGGGGCGAGGTGGCTTTTTTGCCCCATTTTGCTACTGGCGTTGAATACTATGGGAACCATACGGTACAATAGCGATTAAGTGTTCGCTTTTATTAGGAAAACGTTCCTCTCATGGGGGTTGAATCATCTCGGCGTTTTTCAAAAAAGGTGAATACAACGCTAGCCATCAGTAAAAAAGGCATGATCGTTTTTCTACGTGTCCGAAGAGTAGAGGGGAGAGCGCGATTGAAGGATACAGAAACACAGCAAACACTAACGTATACAGAAGAAGATATTCAGGTCTTAGAAGGCTTGATTGCGGTTCGAAAGCGGCCTGGAATGTACATAGGCTCCACGGGCTCGCGTGGCCTGCATCATCTGCTGTGGGAAATTGTAGATAACGCCAAGGACGAGTCGCTTGCCGGCGTTAACGATAGCATCATCGTCACTTTGTACAAGGATGGCAGTGTCAGTGTGGAAGACCATGGTCGCGGAATTCCAACGGGTATGCACAAGACTGGCCGACCTGTACCAGAAGTTATTTTTACGACGCTCCATGCCGGTGGTAAATTCGGTGGTGGCGGATATAAAAAAAGTGGTGGCTTGCACGGGGTAGGCTCCAGTGTCGTTGTGGCCTTGTCCAAATGGCTTGAGGTCGAAATCCACCGGGAAGGCAAAATTCATAAGCAACGCTTTGAATATGTTGTGGATGCAAATGGAACCGAGCATGTCGGTAAACCGGTTACCGGCCTTGAAATTACAGGGAACACGAAACGCACAGGAACAACGGTACGTTTTCTGCCGGATGACGCGGTGTTTGGCAATGCTCGCTTTGACTATGAGACGATTCGTGATCGTTTTCGTGAGACTGCATTCCTTCTGAAAAAGCTGCGCATGGTTTTGATTGACGAGCGCGGACCTGAAAAGAAACGAGAAGAGTTTTACTTCGAAGATGGCTTGAAATCATACGTTTCTTACTTGAACGAGGGGAAAAATACGCTCCATCCGATCGTTTACTTTGAAGGGGAAAAGGACAATATCTACGTAGAGCTGGCTTTTCAGTACAATGACGGCTATGCAGAGACACTGGTGTCCTATGTCAACTCAATTGTAACAACGGACGGCGGAACTCATGTCACGGGCTTCCGCAACGGTACGACCAGGATCTTTAACGAATTTGCCCGGAAAAAAGGGTACTTGAAAGAAAAGGACCCGAACTTGACTGGAAACGATTTGCGGGAAGGTTTCCTCGGTGTATTGTCATTGCAAATGGCTGACGTCCAGTTTGAGTCCCAAACAAAAGACAAGCTGGGGAACGAAGAAGCACGGGCAATCGTAGAACAGATTGTTTCCGAAAAGCTAGGCTTCTTCCTCGAGGAAAATCCGGAAATAGGCAAGCTGCTGATTGACAAGGCGTTGCGTTCTGCTGAGATTCGCGAAGAGCTGCGCAAACAACGCGAAGCCCTGCGCGGCGACAAGAAAGGCAAAACCGCGAAAAAGCGCAAATCGATTTCGGAAAAGTTTACTCCGCCGCAATACAGAGACTCCAAGCGCAATGAGCTCTTCCTCGTCGAGGGGGATTCTGCGGGTGGCTCTGCAAAACAGGCGCGTAATTCAGAGTTCCAAGCCTTGTTCAGCCTGCGTGGGAAGCCGTTGAACACGGAAAAAGCAAAGCTTTCCGAGGTATTGGCGAATGAAGAGTTCCGCACGATCTTAGAGGTGCTTGAAACCGATATTGGCGAAGAGTTTTCCATCGAAAACTGTGCATTTGACAAAGTGATCATCATGTCTGACGCGGACGTTGACGGCTCGCACATTCAAACGCTGCTGCTGACCTTCTTCTTCCGCTACATGCGCCCGATGATTGCAGCTGGTCACTTGTATATTGCTCAACCGCCTTTGTATCAGGTGAAAAAGCAGAGCAAGGGCAAGCAGACAGAGGGGATTTACTGTTGGAGCGATTACGAGCTGGAACAGGCGTTGAAAAAGGCTGGACGCGGTGCTGAAGTGCAGCGTTACAAAGGTTTGGGTGAGATGAACGCCGATCAGCTCTGGGAAACAACCATGGATCCTGAGACGCGCAAGCTCATTAAGGTTGAACTGGAAGACCTCGCTCTCTGTGAGAAGCTGGTAACCGTTTTGATGGGTGACAAAGTCCCACCTCGGCGTGAGTGGATCGAGAACCACGTCACCTTTGAAGTGGGGGAGGATGAATAAGCATGTTGTCCAATCAAGTTATTAATCAGAGCTTCGCGGAGATTATGGGAAAGCGCTTCGGGGACTATGCCAATCTGGTTATTCTCTCACGCGCGATCCCTGATGCTCGCGATGGACTAAAGCCGGTACAGCGCCGTATTTTGTATGCCATGTACCAAGAAGGCAACACAAACGATAAACCATACCGGAAATCAGCGAAAACGGTCGGGTACGTGATGGGTACCTATCACCCGCACGGTGACTCGGCGATTTACGAAACGATGGTGCGGATGGCGCAATGGTGGAAAATGCGTCAGGTGCTCATTCAAGGCCACGGAAACTTTGGTAGCTTGGACGCAGACCCGCCAGCCGCTATGCGTTATACCGAATCCAGACTGTCGGCATTGGCCAATGAGCTACTGCGCGATATTGAAAAGGATACGGTTACATTTATCCCGAACTACGACAACTCCGCTCAACAACCGGCAGTATTGCCTTCACGGTTTCCCAATCTACTCGTGAATGGTGCTGCCGGAATTGCGGTTGGTTTTGCAACGGACATCCCTACTCACAATTTGGGCGAAGTCATCGATGCGGCTGTTGCACAAATGAAGAACCCGAATATCTCGCTAGATGAGCTGATGCAGCACGTCAAAGGTCCAGATTTTCCGACAGGCGGCATTGTCCAAGGCCTGTCCGGAATTCGCAAGGCGTTTGAGACAGGCCGTGGTCAATTCATCATTCGGGGGAAGACCCATGTAGAGGAGCCAAAAGGCGGCAAGATCAAAAAAATCGTCGTTTCCGAAATCCCTTACGAAGTGGTCAAGTCGAAGCTCGTAGGTCAAATCGATGAGCTCGTAATGGATCGCAAAATCGAGGGAGCACTGGCGGTTCGCGATGAAACCGGTCGCAAAGAGGCCGAGCAGAAAAAAGTTCGTATCGTAGTGGATATTCGCAAGGAAGCGGATGAGCAGGCGATTCTCAACTACCTGTACAAAAATACGGATCTGCAAATCTATTACAATTACAACATGAACGTGATTCATGAGGGGACCATCCGCCAGATGGGACTCAAGGCTTTGTTGGGGGCGTACATCGACCACCAAAAAGAAGTCGTCACGAATCGCTGCCAATTTGATTTGAATCGAAAGCAAAGCCGCGAGCATATCGTGGAAGGCTTGATTCGCGCCAAGTCCATTTTGCGTCAGATCGTCGATACGATTATGGATTCGGAAGACCGTGCAGATGCCAAGAAAAACATCATGGAGAAATACGGCTTCACCGAAAACCAAGCAGATGCGATCTTGAACATTCAGCTCGCTTCCTTGACACGTTTGGATATCGTCAAGCTGGAAAAAGAATTGGCTACGCTGGCAAAAGAAATCGAGGAGCTGAAATCGATTTTGGCGAGCGAGAAAAAGCTGATTCAAGTCATTACAGGCGAACTGAACGAGATCAAGAAAAAATACGCTGAAGAGCGCCTGACAGAAATTCAGGGCGAGATCGAGGAAATTAAAATCGATATTGCCATGCAAATCAATGCAGAGGATTGCATCGTAACCCTCACAAACGAAGGATATATCAAGCGGACGAGCCCGCGCTCCTTCAAATCAGTGGGGGGAACGCTGGAGACATGTGGGGTAAAAGAAGGAGACCGTGTCCGCTATTTCATGGAGACCAATACGTCTCATACTGCTCTCTTCTTTACTCAGGACGGTAAATACTTCGCTACACTGGTTAACGCCTTCCCGGACGATAAGTGGAAGGATATCGGATCCGCCCTCGTCAATATCATCCCGTTGGAGAAGAATCAGCGTATCGTTGGCTTTACGATCGTGGAAACCTTCAAACAACCGTTGTATGTGTACCATGTAAGTAAAAATGGTTTGATGAAAAAGACGGCGTTGTCCGAATACGAAACGAATCGTTCCAGTGCGTTGGTAGCTGCGAAGCTGAAAGCAGACGATGACGAGTTTGTGAATGTATTTGTGGCTGACGAGGCTGGGGCGATACTCGGTGCTACGAAAGATGGCATGGGCATTCGATTCCATCGCAGTGAAGTCAGCGCAACGGGTAGAGCGTCGAGCGGGGTAAAAGCAATCGCACTTGCTCCTGGCGACGATGTCATCACGATGCTACAGATTGAGGAAGTCGATTCTCGTGCCTTTAGCTTATTGACGGCTGAAGGGGTTGTAAAACGCACAGCGATTGCTGCGATCCCACTCCAGGCTCGCGCAGGCAAAGGCGTACAGTTGATTCGTAAACGAAAAAATAATCCGCATGAGCTTGTTGCGATGTTCATCGAGGAAACAGTTTATGCTTGGACGTCGCAGAACGAATGGACCCTTGTCGAGACAGAGCAAGTGATCGTCAACGAGCAAGGTGGCATCGGCCGACAACTGGTGGAGAGTGGGGTAAAAGCAGTTGCTTTTGAAACCGTTTTGCCGACAGATGAACCGAAGGACGAAGCGACTGCAAAAGGTTCAGGAGACGGAGCTGGCACAGCAAGCCAACAGAAAAGGCCTAATGCCCAGGCTAACCTGTTCGATGGAGATCATCGTGAATAAAAGGAATGATGAATAGATGGCATTTGAAGCCTTTGTTTCACCGCTAAGCTGGCAGCAGGTTTCTCTGCTCCTCGATACTGTGCAATATTTCGAAGACGCGCCGAAACTGCTCTCTCTTCCACAAGAGCAAGGAGCAAGTGTGCCTGTGCCGATTACGTCAGACACATTGAAGACGATGCTTGGTTGTCTGGACGAAGAGGAAGCATTTAGCCGCAAAACTTTTTCATTGAGTTGGGAAGTAGCTGAGGACGAAGGGAGTGGCTATCTCGTTGTTGAGCTCCCGAATGGAGACACCGTGAGACAGCCAGCCGTTCTATCCGCTTTTTCTCCGGTTTAATAAATAAACGCTTTGGTGACGCGCTTGCATTCATGACAGGATGTGAGCCGTTTAGCCAAAGCGTTTTTTGCATACAAAAAGATTGCCAGCGAATTGGAGTATGTGATACAGTTTGAACACGACTTGTTGCGTAATAAAGTTAGTAACTTACTGAATTGGCATACTTACCACTGGGGGATAGAATCATGGAAAAAGTCATCGATCAAAAGGCTTTTATGGACATCATTCGGGAGCGTCGTTCCGTACGTCATTACGATCCAACAGCAAAAATCTCGCGGGATGAACTCAAGGAAATGCTAAAAGAAGCGACGTTGGCACCTTCCAGCTCCAATCTCCAGCCATGGCGGTTTTTGATTATCGATGAACAGCCATTGAAAGAGAAGCTGCTCCCCATCGCATTTAACCAAAAGCAGGTGGTAGAGGCTGCGGCGATTATTGCAGTCCTGGCTGATTATGAGGGCTACAAGCAAGCCGGGAACATTTACAAAAAAGCGGTAGAAGCAGGCTACATGACAGAGGAAGTAAAGGCTACACTCATCGACAACATTAACAAGCGTTATGAGAATCGGGATCGAGCAATCATCAAGGAAATTGCTTTGGTAGACGGAGGTCTCGTCTCGATGCAATTGATGCTCGTTGCCAAGGCAAGAGGGTATGACACAGTGCCAATGGGCGGCTATAACAGCGAGAAATTCAAGGAAGCTTTCCAAATCCCTGATCAATATGAAACGGTCATGTTGATTGCAGTCGGCAAGGCTGCAGAGCCTGGTCATCCGACTACTCGCCTGGATGTAGAAGAGATTACGTTCTGGAATGAGATGCCGAGTAAATAAGCATGCAGAAATGGAAGAGCCTTGGCCTGATAGGATTTTGGGCCTGGGCTTTTTTCGTGTTTGCAAGCTTTCGAGGGCCAGACGTGCTGGCAATCAGGTGAAATGGGGCGTACAATAGGGAGACATGACAGCAACGAAAGAGAAGCCGCAGACGAGCGAAAGAAGGGTGTAGGATGAAAAGATTGTTGGCAATCAGCGATATTCATGGGGAATTGGAGAAACTGGAATCGTTGATGGAGCAAGTTCAGTACGATCCACAAAACGATCAATTGATCTTGCTAGGTGATTATGTAGACCGTGGACCAGAGTCGAAAGGAGTCGTCGACAAGGTAAAACAGCTCCATGCAGAAGGGGCAATCGTGTTGATGGGCAACCATGATCATATGATGGTTAAATCATTCGAGCAAGACCCTGTCTTTATCGAACGATGGTTCCGAAACGGTGCACAAAAGACGTTGGCGAGCTATGGTCATGCCGCAGCAGATACGGAGTCTGGCGCACCGGAGGCCTTGGAAATCATCTCTTCAGTCAAAGAGCATCTGGAATTTTTGGCTGGCTTGGACTGCTATTATGAAACCGATGATTATATTTTTGTTCACGGGGGTGTACATCCCGAGACTCCGGTTGCAGAGACTGACCCGTACCTGCTGATGTGGATACGTGATGAGTTCCATAAAGGCTACCAGGGTGAGAAGACCGTTGTTTTTGGTCACACGCCAACTAGTTCTTTGCACGGTAAACATGATGTGTTTTACGGTGAAAATAAAATCATCGGCATTGACGGAGGTGCCGTATACGGCGGCCGTCTGCATTGCTTGGAGCTGCCCAGCCGAAAGGTTTACTCGGTAGAGTAATAGAACAAGAACGAAAGGCTTCCACCTCTCATTACAAAGAGCGGGTGAAAGCCTTTTTGCTGTGGGTCAAGATAAGTTCAGAGTAATATTGTAATGAATTTTATTTAAATAAATTGCAAAAATTAATAATTAAAGGCTTGTCTTCTAATATTTGGGATAGTAAAATATTCCCAACTCACTCATATTCTTATTGTTTACCATCATATTAGCCCACGTGAATATTTGCAAATCAATGACCAATTTCCCCTGCCATACTCGCTGCAATGTGACCGTTACTCTAATTGTCGCCCTTATTCCACTCCTAGAAAAGACAAAAGAACCAGCCATTTTAAAAAAATCATTGATCGATACATTCATCCCTGGAAAAAGGTAAGAATCACCCATCTCATTATGGCGATGGTTTCTTACTGCATGATACTTCAAGAAAAAAACAATAAAAGGGAATAAAAGTAAGTGGCGTATACCTGTTCGTTACATTCCAAAGTGCGGAAAGAAAAAGAATTGACTAAATTTTTTCTTCCAGGTCAGTGGCGACGATAAGGTTTTCGAGTAAAGGTTCCTAATATTCAGAATGAAATTGCTGTTTGCTTATTCCGGGTACGAGTCTATCTGCTACCCGGAAAAGCAAGCGGGAGACAGGCGATTCATACAACGAGTCACGGCTTGGGGAAATTCACTTCTCTTGTATACACGTGGGGAGCAAGAGGGAGCATTTGGAGTGGTTATGCTCACCAGGCAAGTGCTAGAAACTATCAAACACGGGACAAGGGAGGAACAACGCTTTGCATTTTGTTCAGACATTAGTAGAAGCGCTGGAATTGTGGAAGAACGAGGACCATAAAGGCGTTACCTTCATTTTGGGAGACCAGAATGAGGTGTTTGTTTCCTATAAAGAATTGTATGAAGAAGCCCTCGGTTATTTATTTGTCCTCCAAAAACACGGAATCAAGCCTGGTGATGAGGTCGTTTTTCAAATTGAGGATAGTAATCTCCGAACTTTTGTCTGCCTTTTTTGGGGATGCTTACTTGGTGGAATGATTGCTGTTCCTATCTCTGTAGGGGATAACGAAGAGCATCGTCTTAAGCTGTTAAAGGTTTGGCAGACATTAATCAATCCCTATCTGATTACGACGGACAGCGTCTGGAAACGACTGGAGGATTTCTTTAGTAAACACAACTACCTGACGGAATTGGAATCATTGAGGTCGAAGTCCTTCCTGCTTGATGAGACCGGGAAAAAAGAAGAGAAGGGCACAATCTATTATCCTTCTGCTGATCATGTGGCCTTTATTCAATTTTCATCTGGGTCTACAGGAGATCCGAAAGGGGTTACCCTGACGCATGAAAACCTTGTCCATAATGTGCGTGCGATTAATAACAGACTTGGAACGATTGAGTCTGACTCATTCCTAAGCTGGATGCCCTTAACTCATGACATGGGGATGATCGGGTTCCATTTATCCCCGTTGTATGCAGGAGTTCAGCATTATTTTATTCATACCTCACTATTTATCAGGCGGCCTACGCTATGGCTGAAGAAAGTAAGCGAGCACAAGGCGACGATTTCTTCTTCTCCGAACTTTGGATATAAATATGTGTTGTCCAGGTTTAAACCGGAAGTGGCAGAAGAGTGGGATTTGTCTACGCTTCGCACGATTTTAAATGGAGCAGAACCCATTGCTTCAGAATTGATCCATCAGTTTTTAGATCAGATGAGCCCTTATGGATTGAAGAAAACGAGCATGCTCCCGTGCTATGGATTGGCTGAAGCCTCTGTGGGAGTAACGATTCCGGATCAGAACCTGCATTTTACAACGCTTTCTCTGGATCGTAGGTTTATCCAGGTAGGAAAGCCAATCAAGATGACGGATCAAACAAATCCAGAAGCTCTCACACTGGTAGAAGTGGGTTACCCCATTGATTTTTGCGAGGTAAGAATATGTGATGACGAGGATCAAGAGCTACCAACCGATACTGTTGGTCATATCCAGATTAGAGGGAAGAATGTAACTGCTGGATACTACAACAACCCTGTTGCCACCGCAAATGTAATGACGGCCGATGGATGGCTCAGAACAGGGGATCTGGGTTTTATTCGAAAGGAACGCCTTGTCATCACGGGGCGTGCGAAAGACATCATCTTCGTGAATGGTCAAAACGTTTATCCGCATGATATTGAGCGGATTGCTGAAGAAGTCGAAGGAGTCGAGCTTGGGAAGGTCGTTGCCTGCGGGGTATTCAACGAGAAAAGCAAAGAAGAGGATATTCTTGTGTTTGTCCTTCATCGGAAAAGTGTAGACGAGTTCATTGCGTTATCTAAGAAAGTGAAAATGCATTTGAACGAGCGAACCGGATGGAGAATAAGTGAGGTCTTGCCGATTCAGCGTATCCCCAAAACAACGAGTGGAAAAGTCGAACGATATAGAGTAGCTAGGGAGTATCAGTCTGGAGCATTTCACGATGTTTCCGAGGAAATGCAACGACGAATTACCGAACAGGTAGAAGAGGAGAGAACAGATAAATCCCCTCACTTGCGCGAAGAATTAGAAAAACAATTGCTTGCCATTTGCCGCGAAGTGCTTCAGTCAGACAGATTGGGACCGAACGACAGTTATTTTGATGTAGGCGTGTCCTCTATGCAGTTGACCCAGTTAGCAGGGCGGATAGAAGAAGAGATGGGGATTACGTTGGCGGTAACAGATTTGTTTGCCTATCCGACGATTTCCAAGCTTTCTCGCAGTCTCTTCCACGACGATCAAGCGACTGATCGCATAAAAGAGACAGATATGAGCGAACAGAAACAAAAGGATATCGCTATTATCGGGATTTCTTGTAAGTTCCCGCAGGCTCAGGATGTGGATCAATTTTGGCAAAACATCCGGGGAGGAAAGGATTGCATTCATGAGCTTCATGGACAGAGACGAAAGGACACAGAACAATATGTATCGCTGGTAAGAGGTGAACAGGGCAATCCTACCCTTGTGGAGGGTGGTTATTTGGAGGAGATCGATAAGTTTGATTATTCGTTCTTCTCGATCACCCCGAAAGAAGCGAAGCTAATGGACCCCAACCAAAGGCTGTTCCTTGAAAATGCTTGGAATACGCTAGAGGATGCTGGCTATGGCGGGCACAAGCTTTCAGGGGAAAAAGTAGGGGTGTATGTCGGCTTCTCCAAGTTGGGATACGATTACGAACGCCTTTTGTCAGTGGTAAGTCCCAAGGATTTGCCCTCTTATGCAGTAGGCAACCTTCCTTCCATTATTGCAAGCCGCATTTCACACTTGCTTGATTTGCGCGGCCCTGCTGTCACCGTGGATACAGCATGCTCTTCTTCCTTGGTTGCAGTTCATATGGCGTGCAAGGCTATCCAAAACGGTGATTGTGAGATGGCATTGGCAGGTGGAGTCAAAACCATCCTGCTGGCACAAAAGGCTGGAATTGGAATGGAATCCTCTGACAACCGTTCAAGGGCGTTTGACGATCAATCTGATGGAACGGGTTGGGGTGAAGGAGTAGCTACTGTTCTGTTAAAACCTTTGGAAAAAGCCATCGAGGACGGGGATCACATCTATGCCGTGATTAAGGGAAGCGCTGTTAATCAAGACGGCGTTACAGTCGGGATTACCGCACCGAACTCACAGGCCCAGGCAGAATTGATCACAGACGCTTGGGAGGATGCGCAAGTCGACCCTGAAACGATTAGCTATATAGAGGCACATGGAACGGGTACAAAGCTAGGCGACCCCGTTGAGCTGGATGGAATTCAGAGAGCATTCCGACAATATACACAGAAGAAACAGTTTTGTGGAATCGGCACTGTCAAAGCGAATATTGGACATTTATATGAAGCAGCGGGAATTGCTGGCTTGATTAAGGCTGCTTTGCAGTTAAAGCACAAAGAACTGCCGGCCCTCGTCCATTTTCAGAAACCGAATCGGAATTTCGCATTTGAAAAGTCGCCAGTCTATGTGCAAAACAGACTGGAAAAATGGGAAACAGATGGACATCCGAGGAGATGCGGGGTTAGCTCGTTTGGGTTTAGCGGGACCAATAGCCACGTTATCTTGGAAGAGTATGTGCCGGTTAATGAAACGGAGATGACAGTCTCAGATGAGGTGCAAGTGTTTACCTTATCGACTAAATCCGAGTCAGCCCTTCAACGTCTGATTCAAAAATATCGGGAGTTTCTTTCTTCCAGTGGCCCGCTTTCTCTGTCTGATTTGTGCTATACGGCAAATACCGGAAGAGAAACGCTTCCCTATCGGATTGCACTCATTTTGCATAGTCGCAGTGATTTCGAACAAAAGCTCGACCGATTGGCGGTCCGGCTTGAAAATGATCGAGATGTTTTTGTCTACTCACCTGGTAAAAAGCGCGTTCCAGAAGATACCGTTCATCTGTTGAGTCAGTCCGCTCGGGATGTGCAGGAAAAGTACCACACGGCGAGTACTGAGATGAAGTATTCATATGCTACGACATTATGCGATTTGTATGTACAGGGAGCAACGGTTGACTGGGATGTGTTCTACAGAGATGGCAAAAAGAGAAGAAAAATGCCATTGCCGGTTTATCCTTTCGATCAGCATCGCTCTTGGATTACAGATGATGTGATCAGCATCATTCCAGAACAGATGAATACTATTAGCGGAAACAGAGGTGCTACTGTGTCAGAGATAGGAACTGCGCCAATCGCAAAAGTTCTGAAAGAGTTGGTTCATCATGCTTCAGGTTTTGCTGTAGAAGAAATAGATCCATCCCTTCATTTTCTAGAGCTAGGCTTGGATTCTATTATGCTCGTACAAATCAATCGTGAAATTCAGGAAAAGTTTGGAGTGGTCATTCCGGCCCAAGAGTTGTTTGAAACCATTACCAGCGTTGATAAGCTAGCAGCGCACATCGCTCTGGAGCTATCCAGTAGCCCAGCTGTGGCTTCTGCCAAACAAATGGAATGGATGGCAATCGAGCAACCGAAAGCAAACGTAGTTGGGGAACAGAATGACGTTCAGAATATTCAACAGTCAGAGCAGAGAGAACAAAACATGAAAATGGCAGTCTCGAGAAGCACAGGGGCGGTTGAAACTATTATCGAAAAGCAGATTTCGCTCTTGTCTGAACACCAAAACCAAATGGCTACGCTGTTACAAAAACAATTGGAGCTATTGAATCAAGAACAAAGCTTTGTACCAAAGCAACAAGCTGAATCTGCGCCTGTTGCTCCCGAGAGCAAGAAACCCGAAGTAAAATCACCCGTCAAGGGGAATGAAGAGGAACGCCAGAAGCCATTTATACCGTATCAGCCACTGATGATCGGTGAACAAGGTAATTTTACACCGACACAAAGAGAGTATCTAAACGCATTCATTCAAAGCTATACGGAAAAGACAAAGCACTCCAAGAAGTATACGCAAGAGCACCGGTTTGTTCATGCCAACAATCGCAATGTGTCTGGATTCCGTTCGTATTGGAAGGAAATGGTCTATCCGATCATTACACAAGCATCAGCTGGTTCAAAAATGTGGGATCTGGATGGGAATGAATATGTCGATCTGACGATGGGTTTCGGTGTAAACCTGCTCGGTCATAATCCCGCGTTTATCATGAAAAAGCTGGAGGAGCAGATTCAATCTGATCTGCCTCCGCTGGGTCCTATGTCGGATGTAGCTGGAAGGGTAGCAGAATTAATCAGCGAGTTAACCGGAGTAGAGCGTGTCGCCTTTTATAATTCGGGGACAGAGGCAGTAATGGTGGCACTGCGCTTGGCCAGAGCTGTTACAGGCCGTTCGAAAATCGCATTATTCTCCGGCTCCTATCACGGTACATTTGACGGGGTTCTGACTGTTGCTGATCCTGAGTCCCAGGACGGGAAGGCCATACCGATGGCACCAGGTATTACCCAGCATACGGTGGATGACGTCCTGGTCTTAAACTACAACCATCCTAAATCAATCGAGCTGATCAAAAAACATGCCCATGAACTGGCCGCAGTATTAGTTGAGCCTGTTCAAAGCCGACGTCCAGATCTGCAGCCAGTGGAATTCTTGAAGGAAGTCAGAGAGATTACAAGCCAATCAGGCACTGCCCTTATTTTTGACGAGATCATTACGGGATTCCGCATACATCAGGGTGGCGCACAGGCGTGGTATGGAATAGAAGCAGACCTCGTTACGTATGGGAAAGTTCCGGGTGGCGGCATGCCGATCGGTGTTGTAGCCGGGAAAGCTGCGTTCATGGATGCAGTAGACGGGGGAACCTGGAATTTTGGGGATCATTCTTACCCGGTAAATGCCGAGAAAAAGACGTTTGTGGGCGGAACGTTTTGTACGCATCCACTGACGATGCATGCTGCGATCGCTACGCTGGAATATTTGAAGGAACAGGGGCCGAAGCTTCAGGAAGCGTTAACTCAAAAGACCCTCTACTTGGTAGAAACGCTCAACGCGTATTTTAAGAACGAGCAGATTCCAATCCAGATGATCAATTGTGGTTCTTTGTTCCGCTTCGTATCGTTTACCGATATAGAATTGTTCTTTTATCACCTGATCAGCAAGGGCATTTATATATGGGAGGGCAGAAATTGCTTCCTTTCCACTGCCCATTCCGATGAGGATATCGAGAGACTGATCCATGCGGTGAAGGAAAGTATTGATGATCTGAGGCGAGGAGGTTTTTTGCCGGAGCCACCCCCAACTTCTCCGAATGGTGGACGGAAACAAAATCAAGTCGTGAAAATGACAAACTTTACGAGACGGGATGGGCAAAAGCCAGAGGCAACGCTTGTGGAAAGTGTGGGGGAACAACTAAAGCTTCCTCTTAGCCCTGAACAGAAACAAATGTGGTTTGCAGTCAAATATCGCGTGGAAGCATCTGCAGCTTTTAACGAGACTATCTCCCTTCAAGTGGAAGGTGAGCTTGATATTACTGTGTTTGAGCAGGCTGTCCAAGCCATGGTGGATCGCCATGAAGCGTTGCGAACCATCATTGATTCCAACGGAGAGTATCAGGTGGTACTGCCCAAGAGGGACATACGTGTTCGATTCGTGGATTTGAGCCACCTTTCGTCAGAGGAACAGGAAGCAAAAAGGAATCAGCTGTTGGATGAACAAACAGGCACGCCATTTGAACTGTCTTCTGAGGACCCCCTGTATCGGGTTAGTGTCATCAAGCTGGCTACCGCCAAATTCCTGACTTCGTACACCTTCCATCACATGATTGCGGATGGGTGGTCCATGGCTGTTTTTATAAAAGAGCTGGATGATATCTACTCGGCCCTTAGACAGAAACGACCAATATCGCTTGAGCCTTCTACACCGTTTTCTACTTACCGAAACTGGCAAGAAGATCAGAAGCAGAATCCAGCGTTTCAGGACGCGCTCACGTACTGGAACCAAAAATTCGCTGATCCAATCCCCAAGCTCGTTTTTCCTTTAGAGCAACGAGAAACGGGAAAACCATCTTTTACAGGCGAGCGAATTACTTTCAAGATCGACAGTAGCATCACAAGGAAGGCAAGAAAAAGAAGCATTCAAAACAAGAACAGTCTGTTTATTACCTTACTGGCTTCTTTTAACCTGTTCCTTCATCGTATTCTTGGAAATAGAAAAATGGTTGTTGCGATTCCTACTGCGGGTCAATCCCATATCGGCAAAATGTCCTTGATAGGAAACTGCGTCAATCTGTTGCCGGTTTGCACGGAGATTGACGGCAATGATACGGCTGCGGATTATTTGTCCCGAGTGAAACAGGCAGTTGCGGAGATGGAAAAGCATCAAGCCTACTCCTTTGCAGCATTAGCTGAGAATTTGCCGCATCAGAGCTTGCCAGAGCTCTCTGTGTTGTTCAATATGGATCGACCGCTGCACAACCTGACTTTCGCTCAAATGAAGGCTACGCTGTTGCCCAATCGGATCATTTACAGCAAGTACGATCTTTTTGTAAACGTGACAGAAGTGGGCGGAGAGCTTGTGGTTGATGTGGATGCAAGAAGCGGGGTAGTAACCACGGAGATTCTTCGCCAGTGGGGCGTCTACTTTGCGAATCTTTTGCATCGTATTGCAGAAGACGATCAGGAAAAAATTCATGCACTATCGCTTTTACAGCCCAACGAGATGGAAAGAATGATACGCGAATCCAGTGGCAACCTGGGCAAATATGCAACAGAATGGACAGAACTTTTGCAGGATGTGCCAGATGATCGAGTAGGACGAGCTTCCCTCTATGTCCTGGATCAGTATCAGCAATTGGCCCCTGTGGGTGCGGTCGGACAGGTGTATATGGCTGATGGGGAATTCGAGCATGTAGCCCCGTCTCAGTGGCAGCGAACGACGAAAACTGCTGTTTCGCTAGGAAATGGAGAAATCCATATGATCCATTCATCCGATCGACTTGCAGGGCAAAGAAGCACGAGAGTCAGAGAAGTAGAGCCGGCTGGAACGGTGACCGAAGAGACCATCAGGGTCATTTGGCAAGAAATCTTGGGAAGCTCCCCGATGTATCTGGATGATAATTTTTTTGAACAAGGCGGGAACTCCTTACAAGCGACTGTCATGCTCAGCAGAATCTACAAGGAATGCCATGTGCAAATTCCTTTGCATCAAATTTTTCAATCGCAGACGATACGTGAATTAGCCAAATACGTAGACTCTTCAAAGCATCAAGCTTTTACTCCCATTCGCTCATGCGAGTTGCAGCCATACTATAGGTCTTCTTCGGCGCAGAAAAGAATGTACATCCTCCAAGGTCTGGATGGAGGAACCGCCTATAACCTATCTGGCTACTTACAATTGGATGGGGAACTGGAACTTGATCGTTTGATTCACTCTTTGCAACAGGTTGTACAAAGGCACGAGTCTTTCCGAACCAACTTTGTGATCAAAGATAATGAAGTCGTGCAAGTTTTACATGACGATCTGCCATTGGATATTGAGGTCGAACAATTGGCCGAAGAGGATGTAAATGAGGCGATTCGCACCTTTATCCAGCCATTTGATCTCAGCAAAGCACCGCTTATTCGGGCGAAAATCTTCCAAGTGTCAGCCAAACGCTTCATTGTGGCTGTGGACATGCATCACATTATTTCGGACGGCTATTCGGTATCTCTGTTTATCCGTGAGCTGCTCCATACGTATAGAGGAGAATCCCTGCCTGAGCTCGGCGTGACGTATAAAGATTTCGTGGCATGGGAGCAAGAGAGGGAGCAGTCAGAACAGCTCTTGGCTCAAAAGGAGTACTGGCTTGAGCAATTTAGCCAAGGAGAACTTCCGGTATTGAAGCTTCCCATTGATTACCAAAGACCGCCGGTTCAATCCTTTGAAGGTGACCGCTTGACGATGGGGATCGGTGAAGAAGTCAGGAAGCAGTTACTCCAATTGGCCAGGGAAACTGACACGACCTTGTACATGGTATTGCTTGCTGCTTACAATGTACTGCTTTATCGATACACGGGGCAGGAAGAGCTGATTGTCGGTTCTGCTGTGGCGGGAAGACAACACCCTGATTTGGAACGAATGATGGGCATGTTTGTAAATACGTTGGCCATCCGAAACTATCCGACAGGAAGCAAGACCTTTACGGATTTCCTGAAAGAAGTGAAAAATCAAGCCATACGTGCCTTTGAAAATCAGGAGTACCCGTTTGAAAAACTGGTTGATGCTCTTCAATTAAACAAAGATTTGAGCCGCAATCCTTTATTTGATACCATGTTTGATTACCATTATGAATCCTTTGACGACGTGGCCTCAGATGATTTCAACGTCACGACGTATGAATATCCAAAAGGTGTGTCCCTCTTTGATCTCAGTCTTGATGTCCATGACGATGGGACAACGCTCACTTGCCAATTTGATTACAGCACTCATCTGTTTAAACGCGATACGGTTGAGCGAATGGCTAATCACTTTGCCAAGATTCTTCACTCCATTCTGCAGTCTAATGAGAGTTGCCTAGCTGATTTGGAGTCCTTGTCCAGCGAGGACGTCAAGCAGGTTGTTGCCGACTTTAATCAAGCGAGAAAGCAAATACCCGCTCCTCACTATCCAACGTTTTATGAATGGTTTGAGGCAGAAGCAATACGCCATGCAGAGCAAGCCGCTGTTTCTTACGGGGAAGAGCAGGTCAGCTATCAGGATCTTAATGCAAAAGCAAACCGTCTGGCCCGAACGCTGCGTGATCAGGGTGTAAAACCAAACAGCTCCGTTGCGATTTTGGCAGAACGCTCGATTAACATGGTCGTCGCTGTTCTGGCTGTCATGAAGGCGGGTGGAGCCTATGTTCCGATTGATCCCCAGTATCCAAAGGACCGCATTTCGTTCATGCTGGAAGACAGTCAGGCAACGGTCATGCTGGTCAATCAAAATGGACAGAGCGGACTAGGCTTCAGCGGCGCCATTATCGATCTGGACGCAGAGATCAGTTACATGGAGGACTCATCCAATCTCGACGCCATCTCCGGACCGAGTGATCTCGCTTATATCATCTATACATCAGGCACTACTGGCAAACCCAAAGGGGTCATGATCGAGCATCGCAATCTGGTGAGTGTAGCCAATACATGGCGCTATGAGTACGAACTAGAACAGATGAATGTGAATCTCTTGCAGATGGCGAGTTTCTCTTTTGACGTGTTTGCAGGGGATTTGTGCAGAGCCCTGCTGCATGGTGGACATTTGGTGATTTGTCCAAGTGATGTAAGGATTGATCTTCCGGCTCTATATCAGTGGTTGACCAGGTATGAAATTTCCTTGTTTGAATCGACACCTGCTCTTGTTCTTCCTTTTATGGAGTACATTTATCAAAATGGATTGCCGCTCACTCATCTGAAACTGCTGATTCTTGGTTCGGATACATGCCAAAGTGAAGCGTTTGTCCGCTTGGTCGAGCGTTTCGGGCAGATCAAAATCATCAATAGCTATGGTGTTACGGAGGCCGCTATTGATTCCAGCTACTTCGAAATGGCTGGCGATACCGAAATGACAACTGGAAATGTTCCGATCGGAAAGCCGCTGCAAAACACAGAATTTTATGTGTTGGATTCCCAATTGCGGCCACAGCCGGTGGGCGTGTACGGAGAGCTATATATCGGGGGAGCAGGTGTTGCGCGGGGTTATCTGAACCGAGAGGAATTAACCCGTGAGCGCTTCATCCAAAATCCATTCCGTCCTGGCGAGACCATGTATAAGACCGGCGATATTGTGCGCTGGATGGCAGATGGAAATATGGAGTTTGTTGGTCGGTCGGACTACCAATTGAAGATTCGTGGATTCCGTGTGGAGCTGGGCGAAGTCGAAAATCAACTGTTACGGCATGAAAAGGTTCGCAATGCCATTGTGCTCCCGAAGACAAGGGGAGATGAATCCGTTGTATTATGCGCGTATTACACGACGGATGAGGGAGTAAGTACCTCCGAAATCAAGGGGTTTTTAGCGGATTCCCTGCCTGAGTTCATGGTGCCAACCTTTATCATCCAATTGGCAGAGATGCCTGTGACGCCAAACGGCAAAATCGATCGTAATGCTTTGCCTGAACCCGATCTTTCTAAGTTGGTTTCTGAGGAATACGTAGAGCCTGCGACGGAAAATGAAAGAAAACTTGCAGGAATATGGCAAGAGGTCTTGGGGATCGAACGAGTCGGCGCTCTGGATCGATTCTTTGAAATAGGTGGACATTCGCTGCATGCCGCTATTCTTCTTGCCAAAGTGAACAAGGAGTGGCAGGTAGAAATTCCGCTGCGAGCCGTTTTCCAAAATCCTACCGTCAGAAGTTTTGCCCACGTCATTTCTGAATCGACACAGACCGAAAAGCCTTTGATTCAGGCGGTTGGAAGACAAGAGAATTATGAGCTCTCTCCTTCGCAAAAAAGGATTTTTACGGTTCAATCACTCGATGAAGAGAGTGTGGCCTATAACATGGCAGGCGCTCTGGTTCTTTCCGGGCAGTTGGATTCTGCGGTATTGGAAAACGCATTCCAGTCTCTCATCCAAAGGCATGAGGCGTTCCGTACGTCCTTCGACTACGTAAATGGTGAGCCTAAACAATTTGTCCATGACTCTGTCCGTTTTGCCATCGATCAGGCTCGCGCAGAGGACAGTCCTGAGAGTATAGAAAATCTCATACGGACGTTTATTCAACCATTCGAACTGAGCCAGGCACCATTATTGCGAGTCAAGCTGGTCAAACTGGTTGAGGACAAGCATTTGCTTCTGATCGACATGCACCACATCATAGCAGATGGAACATCGGTGAGCATAGTGATTGATGAGTTGAATCAACTGTATAACGGACAAAATCCAGAACCACTTACCGTTCAGTACAAGGATTATTCGGCTTGGTTGAAACAGATCAAGACGACGGGCCAGTCGCATAGGCAGGAGAAGTTCTGGATAGATGAATTCAGCGGGGAACTACCTGTCATGAATCTGCCTACGGACTATCAGCGACCGCAGTTTCAAAGCTTTGAAGGGGGTATGGTCGAAAGCGAGATTGAGGCGGATGTATCCCGCAGATTGCACGACTTGGCGAAGGAAGCAAACGTAACGGTCTTTTCGATTCTATTGGCGGCGTACAACGTTTTGCTGTCCAAATATACCGGGCAAGAGGACATTGTCGTAGGGACTCCAGTGGCAGGACGGAACCACAACGATGTTCAAAATGTAGTGGGGATGTTTGTAAATACGCTTGCACTGCGAAATTATCCAGCAGGCACCAAAACGTTCCGCGAGTTTGTCCAAGAGCTAAGTGAGAAGTCACTACTGGCGTTTGAGCATCAGGATTATCCATTGGAAGACCTGGTAGAAAAGCTTCAAGTTCGACGTGACCCAAGCAGGAATCCGTTGTTTGATACTATGTTCTCTTATGACAATGTGGCAGATACAGCATTTGACTGGAACAGGGTAGAGGTCAGGCTGTATCCATTCCAAACGAAAATATCCAAGTTAGACATTGTCATGAATGTCGAGACGAAAAATGAAAGCTTTTTTGTGGAGTGCGAATATAGCACCAGTCTATTTAAGCCTGAAACGATGGAGCGTTTTATCAACCATTTTACCAACGTACTGCGGCAGGTAGCTGCTAACATGGATATTCTTGTGGGCAAGATTGACCTCATGTCTTCGGAAGAAGTGCAGTTCTTGGAGAAGCTCAGTAATGATACAAAGCGAGAGTATCCTGTGGTACAACCGATCCATGTTTCCATCGAGGAGTCAGCCAGACTTTATCCAAATCGAATTGCCGTTTCCTATCAAGGCTCAACAATCACTTACCAACAATTGAACGAGAAAGCCAATGCAGTCGCTTCTGATCTGCTGAAACGCGGTATAGGAAAAGGCAAGTATGTACCTGTACTTATGGAAAGAAGTCTGGAATTGGTCATATCGTTATTGGGTGTTATGAAGACGGGAGCAGCGTTTTCACCACTGGACATTCAGTGGCCTGTCGATCGGCTCCAGTCTGTTATTGCCGAGCTGGGTAGCGAGTTCGTATTCGTAGAATCTGACCATACCTTTACGGAAACGGATTTGGGAGCGAAATTGGTTGCGATTGATCTGGGGCACCTGACAACGGAAGCCGAAAATCCTAATCTGTCCGTATCGCCGGAAGACCCCATCTATGTCATTTTTACTTCTGGCTCAACAGGCAAACCAAAAGGAGTAGTCGTACCGCATAGAGGGATTGTCAACCGCTTTAACTGGATGGATGATTACTTTGGACAAGACGCAGCGCAATCTGTCCTTCAGACTACCAACCATGTATATGACAGTGCCATTTGGCAATTCTTCTGGCCGCTGACCAATGGCGGAAAAACGGTCTTGCCTACTACAGGGATGACTGTCTCGGCTGATTACATGGCTGGAATTATAGAAGACGAACAAATTACATTAACTGATTTCGTCCCATCTGTCTTTAATGTGATCGTAAATCAGTTAGCAGAAAATCTCGAACTGCAGGGCAAATTACAATCGCTCAAAAAGATCATTATCGGCGGCGAGGAAATCGTTCCGTCCACAGTTTCCAAATTCCTGAAAATATTCCAGTATGTATCACCAACGAATTTGTATGGCCCGACAGAAGCAAGTATCGGATGCATTGCCTATCAAATTACGGGAGAAGAAGATCGCATCCCGATTGGAAAACCGATATTCAACACGAAAATCCTTCTACTCGATGCGTACGGAAAGCGAGTGCCGATAGGTGTCCCTGGAGAAATCTACATCTCAGGCATGCCGCTTGGATTAGGTTATTTGCATAACGAGGAGCTAACGGGACAGAGCTTTGTTGATAATCCATACGCGGAACCCGGCTATGAAAAAATGTATAAGACAGGGGATTTGGCTGTCTATTTACCGGATGGAAACATCCATTTCCTGGGCAGAAGGGATTTCCAGATTAAAATCAGGGGATATCGAATCGAGCCAGGGGAAATTGAAAGCAAGCTGCTTTCGCTGGAACAGGTAAAAGAAGCAATCGTTATCGCTAGAGAAGAAGAAAATGGGAGCAAGTACTTATGCGCGTATATTGTGACAGAGCATGAGCTTGCGGCTGACGAGTGGAGAGACCTGCTCGCTAAAGATTTGCCTGATTACATGATCCCGTCTTTCTTCGTTCGACTAGAGGCTATGCCGATTACCGCTGTTGGAAAAGTGGATCGGAAAAAGCTCCCGCTTCCTGATCGCTCCCTCTTGGTGGAGGAACACATCGTCGAGCCGTCCGATGAACAGGAGCAGATCATGGTCTCCATCTGGAAGGATGTGCTGGGGCTTGCGCAAGTAAGTGTGACCCACAACTTCTTTGAGCTTGGGGGAGACTCTATTAAAGCTCTTCAGATGATAGCGAGATTGAGGAATCATGGGTATGAGCTCCGATTGAAAGACTTGTTCCAAAACCCACGTATTCGCAGTACAGCAAGATATCTCCAGACGCTGACCAGACAAATTGATCAAGGGCCTGTAATGGGAGCAGTAGCATTGACTCCGATCCAGATGAACTTCTTTGAACAAAACCATCAAAACCCGCATCATTACAATCAATCTGTCATGTTGTTCAGTGAAGCTGGCTTTGATCCAGAGCTGGTTCAACAAGCATTTATGAAGCTGATTGAGCATCATGATGCTTTGCGAATGAAATTCCAATTGAACGAGCCAGACATTGTACAGGAACATCGGGAACTAGACCAGTGCCAGGTCCCCATTATGATCAGAGAGTTCCCGGCCCAAAGCGTAGTGGAGATGGAGCAAGCAGCGCAGCTCATACAAGAAGGGATCGATCTGACGGATACTGCGTTGGTAAATCTCGGCCTTTTCCGAACAGATGCAGGAGATCACTTGTTAATCGTGATTCATCATCTCGTTGTCGATGGTGTCTCATGGCGGATTCTTCTAGAAGATTTCCATACGGTGTATGCCTCCTTGCTGCAGAAAGAAGAGCCTGCTTTGCCTATGAAAACCGATTCCTATCAAACATGGTCTGAAGAATTGCAAAAATATTCACGGGGAAGCGAGATTCAACAGGAAATCGGATATTGGAAGCAGGTCGAGGAAATGCCATTCTCTCCTCTGGCAAAGGCAGAAACGATGGAAGCACCGCTTATGCAAGATACAACAGATGTCACCATCGAGCTTGATGAAGCCTACACAGAAAAGCTGCTGAAGCAGAGCCACCAGGCTTATAACACGGAAGTGAATGATTTGTTGCTTACGGCGTTGGGCTTGACGGTAAAAGAGTGGGCGGGGATAGATCGTGTGTTCGTCAATCTGGAGGGACATGGCAGAGAAGAGATCGTGGAGGGTATCGATATTTCGCGCACCGTCGGATGGTTTACTGCCCAGTATCCATTCGTACTGGATATGAGCCGATCGGAATCGCTTGGCTACCAGATCAAAATGGTGAAAGACAACCTGCGACGCGTGCCGAACAAAGGTATTGGATACAGCATTTTACAGTATCTGTCTGCGAGACAAGCCGATGTTCCGTTAACTTTCCAGGTAAAGCCTGAGATCAGTTTTAACTACTTGGGCCAGTTCGATACAGACTTGGAATCAGGGAGCATGACGACTTCCTCCCTTTCAACGGGCCGAGAAATCAGTCCGACCGCCATTCGATCCTTTGCGCTTGATGTGAATGGAATGGTGGTGAATCGCAAGCTGACACTTACTTTTACGTATCATCGCGAAGAGTTTGAAGAAGGAACCATTCAGCGCCTCGTGGATGCCTACCGAGAAAAGATCGTAGAAATCATTACGCACTGCTTATCGAAAGAGTCAGTCGAGCAAAGCCCAACAGATTTCACATACGATGAGCTGTCCATTGAGGAATTGGATCATCTTTCCCAACTGCTGGGTGAAAAAATTCAATGATAGATGGTGATGAGGTTTGAATGGTGTTCAGATAAAAAATATATATCGCTTGACACCTATGCAAGAAGGCATGCTGTATCACTTTATCCTTCATCCTGAATCAGAGGTTCACTTCGAACAAACGGTGATTACGATGGAGGAGTCGTTGCGGCTTGATCTCCTTGATCAGAGCTTTCACGACCTCGTCGAAAGATTCGATATCCTGCGAACAGTCTTTCACTATAAAGAAAGTAAAAAGCCTCTGCAAATCGTGTTAAAGCAAAGAGAAGCAGCTATTCAGATTGAAGACATCTCTGACCTGACTCAGGATGAACAAGAAGCATTTGTAGAGCAATTTCTTGTTAGGGATCGGAGCAAGAGATTTGACCTGGAGAAAGATCTGTTGTTTCGGATTACCGTTATGAAATTGAGTGAATCAAAATTCAAGATGGTGTGGAGCTTCCACCATATTATTATGGATGGCTGGTGCTTGGGGATTGTCGCAAAAGACTTTTTCCATATCTATCGCTCTTATCTTCAAAACAAGAAGGCTGAGCTAGCTCCACCGTATTCATTCAGTAGCTATGTTACTTGGCTTGGCAAGCAAAACAAACAAGAGGGACTCTCGTTCTGGCGAGATAGCTTGGACGGATTTGATCAGCAATCCCCGTTACCGGTTGAATATATTTCAACCGGTAACGGGTACCAACGAGAATCGATCGTGTTTCGCATTGATCAGGAAACGACTGCGCGCTTGGAGCAGATAGCGAGATCAAATGATGTGACACTGAGCATCGTCTTTCATTCCCTCTGGGGATTGTTGCTGCAACGATACAATTATGCCAATGATGTTGTCTTCGGATCAGTCGTTTCGGGACGTCCGTCTGAGCTGGTTGGCGTGGAAGAAATGGTTGGATTGTTTGTCAATACGATCCCAATGCGAATTCGCAGTGAAGGCAAACAGACATTTTCGGGGCTGCTTCGGCAGGTGCAACAGTTCTCCACAGCCACAAGCAGCTA